>CALJLK010000505.1 GCA_937982655.1 uncultured Sandaracinus sp. | reverse complement strand
CTTCGTGGGATCTCCGATGTCCGCGAAGGTGCACGTGGGGACGCCGTCGACGTTGCTGCCGAGGAAGACGAAGGAGCCGGAGCCGGACGGGAGCTCGCAGCAGCCGAAGCAGTCGCAGCCGTTCGGGGTGATCGCCGCGCACGTGTTCTCGCAGAGCTCGGACTGCGTCGGGTTACACGCGCCGGCGCCACCGCCCATGCAGGCTTGGTTCTCGGCGAGCGTCTCGTCGCATTGGATGTTCCAGCCGCAGCCGTCGTTCCCAGGGCCCTGGTTGGTGTCGTAGTAGCAGTCGCGATCGCAGCGACCGACTTCACCGCCGGGGATGCCGAGGTCGTAGCCCGACTCGTTGTTGTCGCAGGCGCCGACGCAGTCGGGGTCTTCGCTGTCGACGAGGCCGTCGCCGTCGTCGTCGAGGCAGTTGCCGCAGAGGTAGGTCATGCCCGCGCACGACACGGGCCGGCATTCCTCGGGGCCGCCGTCGGGCACGACGACGTTGCCGTCTGGGAGGACGATCACTCCGCCGCCGTCGCCGCCGTCGAACGGATCGCCGCCGTCGGGGGTCGAGCCGTCGGGGGTGGAGCCGTCGAAGCCGCCACCACCGTCCTCGGGGTCGCCGCCACCGTCGACGTCGCCACCGTCGTCGTCGCCGCACGCGAGCGAGAGCGTGAGGAGGGTGCAGAGCGCGAGTCGGAAGGTTCGTCGGTGCATGGGAGGCTCCATCGTGACGGGTCCGAGGCCGCGCCTCTGTCCGGGGGCGTCCGGACATGGAGACGAACAAATGCTGATTCTACGGAAGGTTCCGCCGAGATCGGACGCGTTGGCGTCGATGTCGCTCGAAAGGCTACCCGGCTCTGCGTCGCGGCCTCAATCTTCGGCGTCTTCCCGACGACGGGTCACGTGCTCCGCGAAGGAGCCTCGGGTGTCCAGCTCTTCTTCCGGCGCCGCGTCTTCGGTCTCGTCGGGAACACGGTCGAGCTCGTCGAGGAACCGGCCGAGAAGGCCCTCCATCATCAATTCGCGATCGTCGGCGTTTCCTTCGCGCTTGGCGATGCCGTCGTATCGGGTTTCGAAGTCGTCGACGATCGCTCGGAAGCGGAGCACCTTCTTCCAGATCGTCTCTTGGTTCTTTCCGTAGATCGCGAGCAGGCTGATCGCGGAGGCGCCCGCGAGCACGAGACCGAGTGGGCCTCCGAGGAAGAGCCGGATGAGCACGCCCGCCGCTGCCACGCCGGCTGCGCCCGTGAGGGCCTTCTTGCCGGTCTCGGCGGAGAGCCCGCGCTCGGCGGCGACGCCCCAGGCTTGGCGGGTCGCGAACATCAACGCGAGGAAGGTGATCTTGCTCGAGCCCTTGCGATCCCAGTAGCGCTGCACGGCGGTGCGCAGGAAGTCTTGGTAGGTGTCGAAGGACGCTTCGTCGTCACGAGCCATCGCAGCAACATACACCGAGACCGGAGCACGCACGCTCTCGTGGATCGTGGAACTCGTGGATCGCGCGGAGCGCCTGGATCGAACGTGGGGAAGCGGGCACCGCTCGGCGATCGTATGATCTCCGCGATGCGACTTCCGCGAGCCCTCCCCGTCGTGCTGCTCCTCGCGCCGCTCTCCATCGGCGCGTCGTGCGGTGAGAGTCGACCGGTCGAGCCGAACACGACGACCGAGCCCACCACGAACGACCCCAACGGCACCACGAGCGGCACGAACGGCGCGAGCGGGCCGGCGGAGCCGAACGGGGATCCAAACCGCGCGGCTGCGATCCCGATGCCGGAGATGCCGGAGGCGCGACAGAGCGTGGCGGCGGCGGAGGCGCGCACGGCGCCGCGCATCACGAACGTCGACGAGGCGCGCGATGCGCTGCGGCTCGGGTTCTACCGCGAGGTGGAGGGCGCCCTCGGCTCGCTGCCGCGCGGTGACGCGACGACGTTGCTGCGGGCGAGCGTGCTGCTCGAGACCGGGCGTTACCGCGAGGCGGCGACGGCGGCGGCCTCGGTGCGGAGCGGCGCAGAGGCCACCCGCGCGCGCACGCTCGAAGGCGAAGCGCTGCTCGCGGCGGGCGCGCTCGACGAGGCGGAGCGGGTGCTCGCGCCGCTTGCCGCGAACGCCGACGCGCACCGCGCGCACGTGTTCCTCGGGCGCGTCCACCAGCGTCGCGGACGGCTCACGGAGGCCGAGAGCGCCTACATGAAGCTGATCGACGCGTACAACGACGAGCGCATCGGCGAGCGTGACGGCGCGGGGCTCGCGCTCGTGGGCATGGCGGCGTGGGGGCTCGGCAGCCCGAACGACGCGAACGACGCGTTCCGCGACGCGGTGCGCGAGGACGCGGGCAACGTCGAGACGAAGCTCGAGTGGGCGCGCCTCTTCTTCGCGAAGTACGACACCGGACACGCGGAGGAGCTCGTGCGGGAGGCGCTCGCGATCAACCCGGAGCATCCGGTCGCGCACGCGCTGATGGCGCGCATCGTCATCGAGCAGAGCTTCGACTTCTCGCGGGCGGAGGAGCACCTCGAGCGTGCGCTGCGCAGCAACCCGAACCTCGGGATGGCGCACGTGACGCGCGCGGGCATGGCGCTGCGTGATCTCGACGTGGCGGCCGCCGACGCGCACCTCGACACCGCGCTCGCGGTCGACGCGCACGATCTGGAGGCGCTCTCGACGCGCGCGGCGGTGCGCTTCCTGGCCGACGACGAGGAAGGGTTCCGGCGCGCGAAGCAGGAGGTTCTGCGGCGGCACCGGACCTACAGCGAGCTCTTCACGATCGTCGGCGAGTACGCGGAGTGGGAGCACCGCTACCCGGACATCGTCGGGATGATGCGCGAGGCGGTGACGCTGCGACCGGACGATTACGTCGCGCAGGCGAACCTCGGGCTCAACCTCCTGCGCATGGGCGACGAGGAGAACGGCGTGCGCGCGCTGAACGACGCGTGGCGGCGCGATCGGTTCAACGTGCGCGTCTACAACACGCTGAACCTCTACGACGAGATCCTTCCGCGCGAGTACGAGACCTTCGAGGCGCGGCCCTTCACGTTCCGCATGCAGAAGGACGAGCGCCGGCTGCTCGAGCGTTACGTGCCGCGCACGCTGCAGGCGGCGTGGGCGGACATGACGCGCCGCTACGGCTTCACGCCGGAGGGGCCGGTGCGGATCGAGATGTTCGCCAATCCGCAGCATTTCGCGGTGCGCACCACGGGCCTGCCGAACCTCGGCGTGCAGGGCGTGTGCTTCGGCAAGGTGGTGACGGCGATCTCGCCCGAGGGCGGCCCCTTCAACTGGGGCCAGATCACGTGGCACGAGCTCGCGCACGTCTTCCACATCCAGCTCTCGCGCAACCGCGTGCCGCGCTGGTTCACCGAGGGGCTCGCGGAGTACGAGACGTTGATCGCGCGCGCGGATTGGAAGCGCGAGATGGACCACTTCTTGTGGTCGGCGCTCGAGGACGGTCGTCTTCCGCCGCTGCGCCTGATGAACCGCGCCTTCACGCACGCGCGCTCGGCGATGGGGATGATGGTCGCGTACTACGCGAGCACGCGCATCGTGGTCTTCCTCGCGGAGCGCTTCGGGTTCGCGAAGATCCCGGAGATGTTGCGCGCGTGGGCGGCCGGCAAGCGCACCGAGCAGGTGATGACGGATGTGCTCGGCATGGACGTCGACGCAGTGGACGCGGCGTTCCGCGCGCACGAGCGGCAGCGGATGGCGGCGCGGGCGCGCGAGTTCGCGGTGGACTTCCAGCGCTACGAGGATCTCGACGCGTTCCGAGCGGCGGCGACGGCGGCTCCGAACGACGCGGCCAAGCAAGCACAGCTCGCGGCGGCGTTGCTCGCGCACGGCGAAGGCGAAGAAGCCAAGACGGTGGCGGAGCGCGTGATGACCTCGAGCCCGAACGAGCCGACCGCGCGCTTCGTGCTCGCGCGCATCGCGATGGCGACCGGCGATCACGCGGGCGCGGAGGTGCACCTGCGCGCGATCGTGGACGGCGGGCGCGACGGCTTCGATCTGCGGCTCTTGCTCGCGCGCACGGCGCTCGCGCGTGGCGCGCAGGCGGACGCGAAGACGGCGCTCGAAGCGGCGACGCGGCTCGACGCGGAGCGCGTGGAGGCGTGGCAGGGGCTCGCGGAGCTCGCGCGGCAAAGCAACGACGCGGACGGCCTGCTCGCGGCGTTGCGGCAGATGGCCCGCATCGACGAGCACGACCGCGCGAGCCACGAGGCGCTGGTGGCGGAGCTGGTGCGGCGCGAGCGCTGGGACGACGTGATCGCGGCGGCGGAGGCGGCGCTCTTCGTGGCGCCGGCGAGCGCGAACGTACACGTGGCGCTTTCCCGCGCGTACGCGTCGAAGGGGCGGCATGCGGACGCGCTCTACGAGGCGGACTCTGCGCTCGTGGTGGGTGCGCCGGCGGGGCCCGCGCAGGTGGTGCGGGCGCGCGCGCTCCAAGCGCTCGGTCGCCGCAACGAAGCACGCGAAGCGGCGCGCGCGGCGGTCGAAGCGGACGCGTCGCTCGGCGAGCAGGTCGCGCCGATCCTCGGGCGTTGAGCGGCGAAGGACGACTGGGTGCGAAGGTGCGCGTGTGAGTGAACCGAAGCCGAGCCACGGGGGAAGGCCGCGCTTCTCGATCCCGACGCGCATCTTCCTCGCGTTCGCGCTCACGCTCGCGAGCTTCACCGGCGTCGCGGTGACGAGCGTCGTGCAGCACGACGAGACCGCGCGCCGGATGCGGCTGCTCCACGACGGCTACCTCCCGCTCGCGCTGCGGCTCGGCGAGGCGCGCGGTCATCAGAACGTCTTCCGGCGACACGTCGAGCGCTTGCTCGAGTCACCGACCGAGCTGCGCTGGCTGCAGGCGGCGAGGCAGGTGCGTCCGTCGACGATGCGGCGGCTGGAGGGCGATCTCGATCGCGCGAAGCGGCTCGCGGAGTCGGCGGGCGAAGCTGCGGTGCTCGTGCCGGTCGAAGAGGCGCTGCGAGCGATCGCGGAGGACTACGCGAAGACGCAGGATCAGTACGAGGCGCTGGTCGCGACGCTCGGGGCGGGCGGCGACGCGCGCGCGGTGCACGAAGAGCTCGCGGCGACCGAGCTCGCGATCGAGCGCCGCTACCGTGACGCGTACGGGCAGCTCGTCGATCGCATCGACGGCCTGGCGAGCAGCTCGTCGGATCAAGCGCGCGGCGCGGCGGTGGTGCTCGGGGTGCTCGCGTTCCTCTCGCTCCTGCTCGGGCTCGGCGCGACCTTCTGGAGTCAGCGGCTCCTCGGCCCGCTGCCGCGCTTGCAGACGCGTGTCGCTGCGGTCGCGGAGGGCGATCTCTCGGTGCGCGAGCCGGAGGCGCGGCGCGACGACGAGATCGGTCGGTTGGCGCGAGGGTTCGAGGACATGGTGCTCGCGCTCGCGACCCGCGACGCCAGACTCGGGGAGCTGAGGCGGACTCAGGAGCAGATCGTCGCGGGGCTTCGCGCGGCGGTGGTGGTGCTCGATGGCGCCGACGACGTGCGCGCGTCGAACCCGGCGAGCTTGCGCATCCTCGGCACGGTGGTGGGCGACGCGTTCGATCCGGCTCGCATCGTGGGGCTCGATGCGGCGCTCGATCGCGCGCGGCGGGAAGGCGAGACCTCGGCGCTCGAGGCGTGTCCGCTGCAGGACCGTTTCGTCGACGTGCGCGTCGCGCCCTTCGGCGACGAGGCGGGCCAGGTGCTGCTCGTGGTGGACGACGTGACGGACGCGCTGCGCACGAAGGATCGGCTCATCCGCACGGAGCGGCTCGCGGCGATCGGGCGCATGGCCGCGCACGTGACGCACGAGGTGCGCAACCCGCTCAGCTCGATCGGGCTCAACGTGGAGATGCTCGCGGACGAGCTCGGCGAGGGCGACGCCGAGGCGCACGCGCTGCTGCGGGCGATCCAGAAGGAGATCGATCGGCTCACCGCGATCACGGAGGAGTACCTGCGGCTCGCGCGGCTGCCCGCGCCGCGGCTGGAGCCGGAGGACGTCGGCGATCTGCTGGAGGGCATCGCGAGCTTCGTGCGGCGCGAGATGGAGCACTCGAACGTGCGGCTGGAGGTCGAGGTCGATCCATCGTTGCCGATGATCGCGCTCGACGAAGGGCAGCTCCGTCAGGCGCTCGTGAACCTGTTGCGGAACGCGCGCGAGGCGATGGCCGGCGGCACCGAAGGGGGAACGGTGCGGGTGACCGCACATGTCGAGGGCGACGGAGTGCAGATCGCGGTGGAAGACGAAGGTCCGGGCATCTCGGAGGAGCTGCGGCCTCGCGTCTTCGATCTCTTCTTCACGACCAAGGAGCGTGGCAGCGGGCTCGGGCTGCCGCTGACGCAGCAGATCGTGGTCGCGCACGACGGCGTGATCCGCTGCACCGATGGGGTGGGCGGCAAGGGCACGCGCTTCGAGATCTGGCTGCCGGCCGCGCGCGAACGCGACGCGGCAGCGTGAGCTCGTTCAGTGCGTGGGACGCCCGAGGGCGCGGTCGAGGTGCGCGGCGGCGAGGTGCGCGTCGATCGCGACGTCGATTCGGCGCACACGCGCTTCGGTGAGCGCGGCCTCCGCGTCGAGGACGTCCGCCACGCCACCCACGCCGGCTTCCCATCGGTGACGCGCGGCTTCGTACGCGGCCTCCGCGGCGTCGACGGCCCGCGCCGCGATCGCGTGGGCCTCGCGGGTCGCGCCGAGTCGATGCCACGCGGCGCTCACCTCGATCGCGACCGCGTCCTCGAGCTGCGCGAGATCCGCGCGAGACACCTCGGCGTTCGCTTCGAGGCCTTCGACCTCCGCGCGACTGCGGAGCACCGCGGTGGGCGACCAACGCAGCACGACGCTCACGTCCCAGGTCGCGTCGAAGCGCGTGCGCTGGGGGACGAAGCGCGCGTTCGGGTTGGCCACGTCGAGGTTCGCCGCGAGCGCGAGCACCGGGTAGCGATCGTTGCGGGCGCCGCGTGCCAAGCCCTCGCGCGCGTCGATGGCCGCGCGGAGGCCGCGGAGCTCGGGTCGATTGCGCAGCGCTTCGGCGCGGAGCGCGTCGAGATCGGTCGGCCGATCGGGGAGCGCATCGAGTCCGTCACGCGGTGCGAAACGACAACCTCCAGTGCAGCGGAGATCGAGGAGTGTCGCGACGGCGTCCTGCCCGATCGCGACGCCCGCGTCTGCGCTCGCGACGGCGATCTCGGTGGAGGCGACGAGCGCTTCGAAACGACGAAGGTCGAGCTCCGGAGCCGCACCCGCGCGCACCGCGATCGTGAGACGGCGACGGTCGTCCTCCGCGACGGCGTGTCGATGCAGGGCGACGGCGCGCAGGGCTCGTGCACGCTGCAGCTCGTGCCACGTCTCGACCGCGCGCAACGCGACGTCGTGCAGGCGCGCTTGGGCGAACGCACGCTCCGCTTCGACCGCATGCTCGGCGCCCCGCAGACGCGGGAGCACGGACGCGAGGATCGCGCTCACCGGATAGACGACGCTCGCGGTGAACGCGCCTTGGTTCTCGGGGATCGCGATGCGTGCGTCGGCGAGCCCTTCGGTCGCGTCGAGGATGCCGCCGAGGAGCACACGCGCTTCGTCGTCCTCGACGCCGGGGAGGAGCGCGCGCGCGGCGGCGGCTTGGCTCGGGTCGAGGGAGACCAGCGGATCGTTGCGCGTCGGCGAGAGCCGCGTGTAGCGCGCGCCGAGGGTGAGCTCGGGGACGAGGGCGGCGCGCGCTTCGGCGACGCCGGCGTGGGCGCGACGGACGGACGCCTGCGCGCGCTCCTGCTCGGGGGAGACGTCGATCGCGAGCCGAGCGACCTCGGCCGCATCGAGTAGGCGTGCGCCGGGCTCGGGCGCCAAAGCGGCGTCCGCGTCGAAGCCCGTCGACGCGATCGCGCGCGCCGCGTCGGTGTCGCGGGCGGGAGTTCGCGGCGTCGTGTCTGCGGGCGCGACGTCCTGACCGAACGCGATCGACGGCACGAGCAGGAGCGCGAGGGCGAGAACCACCGGCGGCGCGTGGTGACGATCCGCCGGCGCACGACGCTCGCGGAAGAGCAGCACGTAGAGTGCGGGCACGACGGCGAGCGAGAGCACGGTCGCGATCACGAGGCCGCTGATCATCGCGGCCGCCATCGGGGGCCAGAGCGTCGAGGCGCTGAAGAGGAGCGGCGCGAGGCCCGCGACCGTGGTGGCGGTGGTCAGTACGATGGGGCGCGTGCGCAGACGGACCGCGTCGACCACCGCGTCGCGTACGCTCGCGCCTTCCCGGCGTCGCGCGTCGATCACGTCGATCAAGACGATCGCCGCGTTGACCGCGATGCCGATGAGCGCGATCGCGCCGAGCAGCGCCACGAAACCGAAGGGGAGATCGAGCGCGTAGAGGCCGGGCCAGATGCCGAGCGCGGCGAGCGGCGCGGTCGCGAGCACGATCGCGACGCGGCGGAACGAGTCGAACTGCGCGAGCAACACGGCGATCAGGAGCAGCGCCGCGATCGGCGCTTTGCTGCCGAGCGCCGCGTTGGCGGTGTCGGACTCCGCCTGCGCGCCGCCGATCGCGTAGCGAACGCCTTCCGGGAGCTCGAGCGCGTCGAGCGTGGGGCGCACCGATGCGATCACGCTCGCGTACGTGGTGTCGCCCTCGGTCTCCGCGAGCACACGCACGACCCGCGTTCGATCGCGTCGGTGGATGACCGCGGGGGACCAGTCGAGCTCGGCCTCGGCGATCTGCGGCAGCGGGAGCGGTGGTGCGGAGGGCCGAGGGACGTCGCTCGCGGAGAGCGCCGAAGGTGAGATCGCGTCGCCGCGCGTCACGCCGTCGACGGAGGTGCGCACCACGAGCGGGATCGGGTCGGCGTCGAGCGCGTCGCCCCGAAAGCTCCCTGCGGGAAGGCCTCGCGCGTGGCTCAGCAAGCCGAGCGCCACGAGCCGTCGATCCACGCCGTGCCGCGCGGAGGCCGCGTCGTCGATCGCGAAGCGGAGCGTAGGCGCGCCGAGGCCTTGATCGCGGCGCACCAGGCGCGTGCCTTCTGCGTCGCGGAGCAGCGCGTGCACCTGCGAGGCCGCGCGATCGAGGGCGTCGAGGTCGTGGCCTTCGAGACGGATCTCGATCGGCGCGAGGATCGGCGGACCTTGCTCGAGCGGGCGCGCTACGACGAGCGCGTCGGGATCGTCGACGAGCACGTCCTCCGCGAAGCGCGCGATCGTGGACACCGCGCGTGCGTCGTGAGCGCGCACCACGAGCTGCGCGAGGCTCGGGACGTCGGGGCGGCGCGGGAGGTTGTAGTAGAAGGGGGGCGTACCGCGCCCCACGAACGCGGTGACGCTCGCGACGTCGGGGGTCGCGAGCAGCGCGTGCTCGAGGCGTCGCGCGCTGGCGTCCGTGCGGGTGTGGTGCGTACCTTCGGGGAGCTCGATCTCCACCACGAGCTGATCGCGATCGGACGCGGGGAAGAACGCTTGGCGTACGCGGGGCGCGAAGCTGCCCGCGCCGAAGACGAGCGCCAACGCGACGACCAACGTCACCGCCGGTCGAGCGACCGCGAACCGAGCGATGCGTTGGCCGAGCTCGCCGGCGCGGTCGCGCACCACCCCGCGCGCGCGCCGCAGACTGAAACGCGCGACGAGCGGCGTGACGAGGAGCGCGTACACGTAGCTCACCGCGAGGGTGAGCATCACGACGATCGGGATCGCGCGCGTGAAGTCGCCGCTCGTGCCTTCGGAGAGCAGCATCGGCACGAAGCTCGCGAGCGTGGTCGCGGTGGCGGAGCCGAGCGGGATCGCGAGCTCGCGGACGGTGGCGATCATCGCGTCGCGGGTCGCCTCTCCGTCGTCGAGTCGCCGCTGCATCGTCTCCGCGACGACGATCGCGTTGTCGACGAGCAGGCCGAGCGCGACGACGAGCGCCGCGACCGCCATCTGGTGAAGGACGCCGCCGCTCACCGCGTACACCGCGACGGAAGCGAAGGTCACCAGAGGCACCACGCTCGCGACCACGAGGCCGACGCGGAGGCCCATGCCGAGGAGCACGACGAGGGCGACGATGCCGATGCCGATCAGCAACGACTGCGCGAGCTCGGACAGACGGGCCTCGACGTGCGCCGGTTGAAAGGCGATCTCGTCGACGACGAGCTCGGGGTGTGCGTCGGCGAAGCGGCCGAGCTCGGCGCGCACGGCCTCGCCGAACCGCTCGGCCTGAAGTCCTGGGCGTGGGATCACGCCGACCACGACTGCGGGCTCCCCGTCGTGACGCGCGCGCTCCGAGGAGGGCTCGTCGATCGTGCGCGCGACCGTCGCGAAGGTCTCGAGGGGGAGCGTGACGCCACGCGAGGTCGGGATGGGGAGCCTCGCGATCGCGTCCACGTCGTCGAGCGATCCCTCCGGGAGGATCGCGAGCGTGCGACCGTCGAGCGCGAGGGTCCCGCCCGGCGTGCTCACGTTGCGGGCGCGGAGCTGCTCGACGAGCGAAAGCGGGTCCACGCCGAGCTCGCGCGCGCGGACGTCGTCGACGTCGATCGTCACACGCGCGCCCGGATCGCCGGTGATCGCCACGCGCACGACGTCGGGGAGCGCGAGCAATCGCGCTTCGAGCGCGTCGGCGGCGTCCGCCAGCGCGAGCACGTCGCCGTTGCCGTCGGCGCTCGTGATGGCGACGAGCACGGACTCGGTGTCTTGGACGTCGTCGTCGAGCCGTGGCGCGAGGGCCTCGTCCGGCATCTCTGCGCGTGCGTCTTCGAGCGCGTCGCGCACCTCGCTCCACGCGCGATCGGTCTCGTCGCCGCTCACGTCGGGGCGGAGCTCGACGTTCAAGAGCGCGAGCCCCGTGCGGATCGTGGCTTGGACGCGGAGGATCTCCGGCACCTCCGCGAGGGCGTCTTCGATCGGGCGCACGACCAGGCGCTCGACCTCGGTGGCTTCCGCGCCGGGATAGGGCGCGACGACGAGCGCGACGCGGCGCGCGAGGCGCGGGTCTTCCTCGCGCGCCATGGTCGTCCACGCGACCGCGCCCGCGGAGGAGAGCAGCAGCGCGAGACCGAGCGTGATGCGCGGACGCGCGAGCAGACCTTCGAGGAAGCTCATCGCGCGACCTCCCCCGCGCGAACCACGGATCGTGAGCTCGTCGGCTCCACCGCGTCGCGCTCGACGTTCGTGTGCGCGGCCGGTTCGCTCGGTTCGCGCGTGGACACGTCGACGCGATCGCCGTCGAGCAGCCGGCGATGGCCCGCCACCACCACGCGCGCGCCTTCCGCGAGCGGGCTCGGCTCGAGCAGCACCACCTCCGCATGGGCGGCGCGGTCGGGTCGTGCGTCGCCTTGCGCATCGTCGCGCAGCGCGCCGATTCGGACCTCCACACGCGTCGCGACTCCGGTCGAGTCGACGCTCCACACGAACGGTCGGTCGCCGGAGGGATCGACGATCGCGCGCACGGGCACACGGAGCTCGTCGACCGGATCGTTCGAGGTCAGCCGCACGATCACGCCGCGTCCGCTCGCGAGCTCGACGTGGTCGGGGAGGGTGACTCGTGCAGGGAAGAGCCCGTTCGGACCGGCGGCGTCCGCGGCCGCCACGAGCGTTCCCGCGTAGCGCTCCTCGCTCGTCGGCAGACGCACGTCGACCGCGCTCCCGACCCGAGCCCAGCGCACGACGCGCTCGGGCAGGTCGAGGGTGATCTCGGTCGGGCCGTCGCCTGCGATCAGCAGCAGCGGCGCGCCTGGGCCGACCACCGCGCCTTCGTCGGCGAAGACGGCGCGCACCACACCGTCGAAGGGCGCGCGCAAGACGGCTTCGCCGCGCTGTCGACGCGCCTCTCGCGCCGCGACGCGCGCCGCGTCGAGGCTCTCGTCCACGCGGACGACGCCGGTGCGGACCTCTTCGAGCTGCGCCTCTCCCACGACGCCGCCCTCACGAAGCGTTACGACGCGGGCCTCGTCGCGCACGAGCTGTTCGCGGCGGGCTTCGAGCTCTCGCACGGTCGCCTCGGCGGCCGCGACGCCGTTGGTGTACCCGCTCGCGTCGAGCCGTGCGAGCGTTTGGCCTGCTCGCACACGATCGCCGACGTCGACGGCACGTTCTTGGAGGCGACCGCCCACCGCGAACGCGAGGGTGGCCCGCTCCGACGCGCGCGTCGTGCCGTGCAGCTCGATGGTGTCCGCGCTCGAGACGCGCCGGACCGCG
>CALJLK010000504.1 GCA_937982655.1 uncultured Sandaracinus sp. | reverse complement strand
CCGCGTCGTTCGGACACTCGTCCTCGGTGTCCGGCACTCCGTCCGCGTCGTTGTCCGGGTCCGCGCAGAAGTCGCCGTCCTCGAAGCCGTCGTAGTCCTCCGGCCCCGCCGCGCAGGGCTCGCGCTCGCTCGCGTAACGCAAGATCGCGAAGCCTCGAACCTGCGGCGAGCCCCAGCCCTGCGAGAGGCCCGTGCCTCCGCCGACGTCGAGCGTCAGCCCGCGGGCCAGCTCGACGCGCACGCCGAGGTCCGCCTCCGCCGGGATTTCGTCGGTGCCGAAGCTCCGTCCCGCGAAGCCGAAGCGCGCCTGCACCTCCGCGATCAGATCGACGCGTTCGTGGACCTCCAGCGCGCCACCGACGCCCACGAAGAGCTCGTCGTCCCACTCGAACGCCCCGACCACCACGCGACGCCGAAAGCGCCAGCCGAGATCGGCGGAGAGCGTGAAGATGCCCGCGCGGTAGCCGAGCACGAGCGAGGGCTGCGTCGTCCAATAGTCGGTGCCGACGAAGCGGTTCCCGTCACCGGTCGGGAGCGAGAAGATCACGCGCGCCGCGAGGCCGAGGTCGCCGCGCAAGATCGGCACCTTCGCCTGCAAGCGCAGATCGCCGGGCCGGATCGTGGTCTCGTGCTGCAGCTCCGGCGCGAAGGGATCGGTCGTGGCGGACGAGAGCACCACCGGCATCGCGAGGCCGAGCTCGATCCACTCGAAGAGACCCACGCTCGCGAGCAGCTCCGCGTCGAGGCGCCAGGGCACCACGTCTTCGTCGTCGGACGATCGACGGAAGGTGCGGGTCGCCGCCCCCGCCGCGAGACCGACCGAGAACGTGCCGTGCCGAGGCACGGTGGGCCGATCGAGGGTGAACGTGGCACCGGGGCCCACGGTCGGGTGGAAGAGCTGCGAGTCGAACTGGTCGCTCGCGTCCTGCGCACGCGCGGCCGAGGGCCCGAACGAGCCGACCGACACACCCCAGACCAAGCAAGCGAGAGCCGCGCGTACCCGCGTCACGAGCGCGAGCCTACAGCTTCTTCGTGGGGCTGTCGCCGAACGTGTGGGCGGTCGCGCGTGCGTTCACGCCGCTCCGCACCTCGGCGAGCCGAAGCGGTCGGCTCGCGCTCACGACGCAGTGCGGCATCGCCTTCTCGGACCCCGTCGTCACACCGTCGTTTCGAGGGCCCCCGCGTCGTCCCGAGTCGGTATACTCCGCCGCCATGCTCTACGTCGCTTGCTCGGGCTTTCCGGTGCCGGTCAGCCGGTACTGGTCCCTCTTCCCGGCGGTGGAGATCTCGGACACCGAGCTCGGCATCCCCGGCTCCGGCACCGTTCGCCGCTGGCTGCGCGAGTCTCCCGAAGGTTATGCGTTCACCGCGCTCGCTCCCCAGGAGCTCGGCGTGTCGGGCTTCGCGAAGACCAAGGAGAACAAAGCCGTGCTCGAAGCCTTCGCGGAGTTCGCGGAGACGCTCGGCGCGCGCGCGGTGGTCTTCCAGGCTCCGGAAGAGATCAAGCCCACCAAGGCCGCCAAGACCGCCCTCAAGGCCTTCGTCTCGTGGTTGCCGGGCAAGCTCGGCGCCGCCGACGGCCCCCGCGTGGTCTTCGATCTTCCGTCGTGGAAACCGGCCGAGATCGTCGCCGCGGGCGGCAAGAAGGTGATCGCCGCCTACGACCCGCTCCAAGACGAGCCCCCGAAGGACAAGGCCTTCGCCTACCTGCGGCTGCCCGGGCCCGCGGGCCATCGCTCGCGCTACGACGAGGACGCGGTCGAGAAGATCATCACCGTGTGCGAGCGCGTGAAGGCCGACGTCGACGAGGTCTTCGTGGTGTTCCGGAACATCGACATGCTCGCGAACGGCACCGCGGTGCACGCGAAGGTGGGTGGAGCGTGAGCGCGAAGAAACACCTCACCGCCGTGCTCGACGCCGAGCGCGCGCTGCGCGTGGCCGAAGCGGATCTCTTGTCCGAGCCGGAGGCCGACGTGATCGCCGCGCTCGAAGCCGCGGTCCACGAAGCCAAGGCGCTCGACGATCCGGACGAAGCGGGCCTTCGCCTCGAGCGACTCTCCGATCTCTGCGCGCAGGTCCCGGGCCCGCGGATGGCCGATGCGCTGATCGCGATCCTCGATCACGACGAGCCGCGCGTGCGCGTCGCGGCCGGCGAGGCGCTGCTCGACGTCGCCTACGACTACTACGCCGAGGTCGCGCGCGGCATCGACCGCTGCCTCGACGACGGCCGCGCGGTGCGCGCGCTCGCGGAGCTGCCGTTCCTTCTCGCAGAGGTCGGCGAGCCGAGCGCGACGCCGCTCCTCCGGCGTTTCCTCGCGCACCCCGACGCCACCGTGGTCGCGGCCGCGATCGAGGCCGCGGTGCAGCTCGGCGATCCGGAGCTCGCGCGCTCTCTCGCGGATCTCGCGACCGACGAGCGCGAGGTCTCGGAAGAAGACTTCGAAGAAGAGACCGGCGCCACGATCGGCGACCTCGCGACCGACGCGCTCGAAGCGCTCGGCGGCAAGCCCGAGCCCGCGGGCCGTTTCGATCAGGGATTGGGTCGCGCGCCCAAGGGTCGAGGGCGATGACCGAAGAGCGTCCTGTCCGGAAGCGCCGCAGCTCGGAGCAGGACGCTCGCCTCGTCGACGCGGTCGTGGTGCCGCGGTACGCCGCGCACTTCGCGCGCCTGCTCCTCGCCGAGATCCCGAGCGACGCCCGCAACGTCCTCGACGTCGGCTGTGGCACCGGGCACCTCTCCTTCCACGTGCTCTCGCGCCTCGGCAGCGGCGGGCGCGTGATCGCCGTCGACCGCGACGAGGGCCTCGTCGATCTCGCGCGACGTCGCGGCTGGGAAGAGATCGGACGACGCCTCTTCTTCAAGGTCGAAGACGCCGAGTCGCTCTCCTTCGGAGCGGGCGTATTCGACGCCGTCGTGAGCAACCTGCTCTACCCCGAGCTCCCGAGCCCCGAACGTATGCTCGCAGAGGTCCGACGCGTGCTCGTGGGCAACGGCCCGCTGCTCCTCACGACCCCGCTGCGCGGCACCTTCGTGGAGGCCTTCGACGTGCTTCGCGAGCGCGCGATCGCGGAGGATGATCCCTCGCTCGCACGTCGCGTGGATGAGATCGCCGCGCGTGAGCCCACGGTCGAGCAGCTCGAAACATCCCTGCACGCGGCCGGCTTCACCCGCGTCGAGCTTCGCCAAGAGACCTTCAAGCTCTCGTACCGCAGCGCGGCCGAGCTCTTCGGCGACCGATTGGTCCGTTTGATCGGCCTCCCGCGTTGGCGTGAAGCCGCGGGTGAAGATCGCGGCGACGAGCGCATCGCCGCGATGCAGCGCGCGCTCGACGTCTACCACGGCGGCGGCCCGCTCTCCCTCACCGTGCACGCAGGCTGCGCGGTCGCGCGCTGAGCCGTCGCGGCGAGAGCCCATTCTCTTTCGTCGAGCCCCTCCCTCACCTCGGGGCTGAAGCCGGGGACACGCGTTCTCGGGTGCGGGCCGAGTCGCCGTCGGTCGGTCTCGGGTCGCCTACCGAACCTGCGAATCGACGGCCGCTTCAAACGCGATTGTCACGCGACGCCGAAGCCGTTCTTCGACGAAGCCTCAGCGCGAGTCCTCGCACCCCCGCCCGTCGAGCGACGGAATCACCACCTGCACCTGCGTCTCGCGCAGCCGCGTCACGCCGTCACCGCGCAGCACCACCGTCAGGTAGTACGACACCGGCTCCGGCCCACGCTCGATGCGTTCGTTCGCGAGGAACACCCGGAAGCCCACATCGGTCCCCGGCCGCACGCGCTGGTACCGGTCGCCGAGATCGATCGCGCCCCCCGCGGGGCGCGCGCCCGTCGTCACGATCGAGGTCACGAGCTGCCGCGCATCGATCGCGTCACCCGGCCAGTCCTCCACGATCACGTCGATGTCGATCGGCACCTCGCCGACCAACGTGCGCACGAGATCCACCTCGCCCGGCCCGAGCAGCTCCCCGCCGAGCCCGATGTCCACCACGAGCGGCTCCTCGTTGCCGCGATCGTCGACCGTGACCGCACCGGTGTCGCTGGCGATCTGCCGTAGATGGGAGATCGCCGCGCTCCCGCCGAAGTCCCCACCGCTGTAGAGCCCGAGCACCTTCGCGCCGATCGCGTTCAACGCCTCGACCGCTTGCGGATACGTCGCGGGCTGCACGCCGAGCAGCGTGCGGTCGTAGAACGCGTGATCGCCGGGCCCGTTGTGGAACTCCGCGTCGGTGAAGAGCAGCACGATGCGCGCACCGTCGGCCCGGAAGCACGGGTAGCCCACGGTGCCGATCGGACACCTCGCAGGATCGAGGAAGCGTCCAATGCCCCGCCCCGTCGCGACCTGGAAGAGCGCCTCGACCTGCGACTCCGGCACGTCGTTTCCGCCGCGCGGCGTGAGCGCGTCGAGCCCCTCTTGGACCTCGCTCACGTTGCCGGTGCTGGGGGTGATCATCCGAAACGGAATGTCCGCCCCGTCGCCGTAGGGCGAGACGGGAAAGTCCGCGTGCTCCGCCACCGCCATGTGCACGTCGGGGATCGCGTCGGCGAGCGCGGGCGCGATCTCTTCCCGGAGTGAGCGGCGGATCTGCTCGATCTCCTCGACCATGCTGCCCGTGACGTCGACCAAGAACAGCACGTCCGCGGTCGCGATGCGCGCTACGAAGCGCACGTCGACGCTCTCGGGCGGCTCACGCGGCGGCAGATCGAGACACACGTCGACGATCGGAGGTGGCACGTCCGCGTCGACGATCGGCGGCGGCCCCCCATCCACGCGCGTCCCGCCGTCCTCCACGGGCTCCGGCACGTAGAGCCCGCTCCGCCAGCCGCACCCGACGGCCAAGAGCGACGACGCGAGCAAGATCGTGAGGCGCGGGATCGAGGGGTTCATCGAGGCTCCGTCCGAACGCAAAGGGTCGTCTCCGAAGGCGGCCCCACGCAAGTGGCGTACCCGTGCCGCTCCGTGCCGCCGACGTCTCGATGTGTCGTGGGAGGAGGTCGGGATTTCCGTTCGCGAGATGCACGACTTCGGTGACGCGTCGGTGCGGCGAGGGTGCCTTCACCCCGTTCGGTCTCGAAGCCACCAGCCCACGACCGAGGTGGAGCTCAGGCTCATCGCCGCCGCCGCGAACCGGTGACACGAGCTGTTGTGCGGCCATCGGCCTCTCGCCCGCCACGCGACACACGATTGCGCGTCGAACGATGCGCCCCCTGCCGCCTCTTCGTCGAGGCGGGTGTGGGCGACGTGAAGCTCTCGGGCTGCCGATCTCCAACCTTGCGGGTCCCGCGCGATTCGCGACCGAAGCGAGAGACGACAGTAGCCTGGGATGCGGAGGTCGCCCCGATGGTTCGTGCGTCGCTGGTTGGCTTGGGTGTCACCCTCACCTTGCTCGGCACCCTCGCGGGATGCGGCGACGAAGATGACGCGTCGCTCGTCGACGCGGGTGCCTCCGACGCCACGCCCGGCACGCTCGACGCGGAGAGTGATGCCACGCGCGACGCCGGCCCTCCGTCTTCGCCCGACTGCGACCCGCTCGATCCGACCTCGTGCGCGCTGCCATGGCCCTCGAACCTCTATCTCGCGCCCGACCCGACTACCGCGACGGGTGTTCGTCTGGCCTTCGGGCCGCAGTCGTTGCCTTCCGCGCGCGACGTGCACATCGCCCCGGAGCGGTTCGAGGGGCTCGATGGATACGGCCTCGGGGTGCCGGTGATCGTCGGCTTCGGCGAGCTCGATTACTCGCTGCTGCCAGGCGAGTGGGGCGGGGGTATCGCTCGCTCGATCGAACCGTCGTCACCGACGCGGCTCTTCCGGGTCACGCCCGAGGGCCTCGAGCCGGTGCCACACTTCGTCGAGCCCGATCGCAACGAGCCCAATCCGGAAGCACGTGTCACCTACTTGCGCCCGGGGGTGATCCTCGAGCCCTCGACACGTTACGTGGTCGCGTTTCGCGGGCTCCGTCGCCCGGACGGCAGCGCGGTCGCGGCGAGCTCGGCGTTCGCCGCGCTGCGCGATGACGTGAGTCCGCTCGACCCCACCCTCGCGCCACGCCGCGCGCGTTTCGAGGAGATCTTCACCTTGCTCGAGGGCGCGGGGGTGCCGCGCGACGAGCTCGTGCTCGCGTGGGACTTCGTCACCGGGAGCGAGGCCGCACTCCACGAACGGCTCGATCGCGCGGTCGAGCTCGCGCTCATCGACGCGCCCGAGGGCGGCACGCTCACCGTGGACGAGGTCACGGAGCGAGTCCCCGAAGACGACGGCTCGGGTCGGCCGGTGAACCGCTTCGTCCGCTACTCGATCCGAGCCACCCTCTCGCGGCCCACGGTGGTGCGCCGGCCCGAAGGCAGCGCCGGATGGGAGGTCGTGCTCGACGCCGAAGGCCGAGTCGCGCTCGCACCCGAACGTGGCGCGACCCGGATGCTGATCCAAGTCCCGCATCGCGCCATCACCGGGGAGTCGCTCGGCGTGATCGTCTACGGGCACGGTCTTTTGGGATCGGAAGAGGAGATCTTCGCCGACCACCTCGAGCAGCTCGCCGAGCAGCTCGGGTTCATCGTGATCGCGGTTCCGATGGTCGGCATGTCGAACGACGATCTGGACGGTTTGCTCGAGGCGCTGGGCGACCTCAATCGGTTCACCGTCATCTCCGACGGCCTGCACCAAGGCATCCTCGATCACCACCTCGCGGTACGCGCCGCGCGCACGCAGCTCGAGCGCACGCTCCGAACGGTCGACGATCAGATCACCATCGACGAAAGCCTGGTCGAATTCTTCGGCGCGTCGCAAGGCGGGATCTTCGGTCAAACGATCCTCGCCACCTCGCCGGAGTTGCGCCACGGCGTGCTCGCAGTGCCTGGGAACAACTACGTCACGATGCTCCAGCGCTCGGTGAACTTCGCGAACTTCGACACGCTGCTGCGCGGCTCCTACCGACGCGGCCCGGACCGCGCGGTCGCGGTCGCCGCCGTGCAGCTTCTTTGGGATCGCACCGACCCCGTGAGCTACGTGCGGCGCATGCTCGGTGTCGGTGCCGCGGCGGGTGCGCCCGAGCGACGTGGGCTGCTCCTCCTGTCGAAGGGCGACTACCAAGTGCCGGTCGTCACCAACGAGATCGCGTCGCGCACCTATCCCGATCTTCTACCGCTCCTCGCCGACTACGACGTCGAGCGCACCCCGGATCTGCTGACGGAGACCCCGTACCCGCGGGAGGGCTCGGGGCTCGTCCTCTTCGACTTCGGCAACCCCTGGCCTTCCGACCGCGGCAACCTCCCACCCATGGACGGCCTGCGCGATCCGCACCCGCGCATCGCCGAGGTGCTCGAGGCTGGCGCCCTGCTCGACACGTTCCTCCGCGAGGGTCGCATCGTGGACGTCTGTGGCGGCGACGGCTGCACGCCTCGGTGAGGCGCGGGGTCGCTCGGCAAGAAGGTGGGCCGTTGCTCGCGGCCGGCAACTCAGGCTCCGATGCCGTGACGATGCCGGGACGCATCCGGAAGTCGGCTTTGAAGATCCGCAAAGCCTTGGAGTTTCGGCTGGTTAAAGAGCCGGCTGAAAACGGGTAAGAGTGGTGGAACGTTACTCGCCGCGGCCGCCGCCGAATCAAACAGCACCCTCACCAACAACCGTGAACTCGACTACACCACAATCGTAGCCCGCTTCACCGGCAAACACATCGCAAATTAACCCGGACAGCCGACTCCTTCCACTCGCAATCTGGCGCACAACAACACCGCTTCCAACACCACGGTCGATAACAATACGCGCACCAGGTAGACCGCCCACGGCGTCAAGCAGCCGTTCCAAAGCACTATTCGCCGCTTCGCCTCCGCGACCGAACACCCATCGATTCACAACACGATCATCAATCGACACTTGGAACTGACCAGACGAAAGCGCTTCAACATCTACCATATCTGCATACTCCAACAACAAGCTTCGCGCATCCCGTTCGTCAACAAACACATCTACCAGCATCGACATACTACATTACCTCTCAAGGCAGAATGGAATCCCGTCACCTTCATGCCAGTCACCGCGGGGAAAGGTGCCACCATTCTTGAAGGGGAAAGGTGCCACCATTCTTGGGGAAAGGTGCCACCATTCTTGCCGCGAAACCCTCGAGCGCGGGGCTCCGCAGCGGCGCATGCACCTTCGACACGACCAGCGGAAGATGGGGAAAAGGTGTCACCATTCTTGCCACGCAGCCGAGCGAGCCCCGCTAGTGCCCCGCGAAGGTGCCACCATTCTTGCCACGATGGCATCCACCTCCGACCCGACGCGCGGGGTGTCGATGCCATACAATCGATGGTGGATCGCCGCTCGCCGCGGAACGTCCCTCACCGCGACGCTGCGGCAGAGTCATGCGCCGCCACCACGATGCTGCTGTCAGTGGACGCGAAACAGCGCAAAGAACGCGTCGAGATCGCCGAGCGGGGTCGTCGGGCCCTCACCCAGGTCGGCCGTTCCGTCCACACGCCCGCCGACGATCACCCAGTCCTCCCGCGCATCGACGTCACGGAGCTGGTCGTAGGCGTCCGAACCGAACGCGCGCCACCACCGCGGGCCTCCGTTGGGCGCGTACACCAGCAGCACTCCGTCTTCCCGACCCTCGCCGCTGAGGCCGCTCGTCACAGCGTGGTACGTGTCGCCCCACGCGTCGACGGCGATGCCGCCACGCGTCGGAAGCGTCTCGCCCCATACGGGGGTACCGAAGGCGCGAACGGGAGCGCCGAGCGCGCGATCGAGCACCAGCACGAAGGGGTAGCGCGAGCGCTCGGGAACGACGAGCGAGACGTCGTCGGAGAACGACACCGTCCCGTCACGGGAGCGACGGAAGAGGCGCCCTCCGAGGTGGAGGCCCGTCGGACCGAGCGCGAGCCCATCGAGCGCCTCGGCGGACGTCACCTCTCGCGACCAGACGTGCGCGAGGCTCGAGTCGAGGCGCGCGACGAAGACTCCTTGGACGAAGCTCAGGCGACCCGCGCCGAAGTCGATGCCATCGCCGCCTTCCGTGGCGACGTAGATCTCGTCCTCGGGACCGACGACCACCGACACGTCACGCGGGCTCGACGTCGAGAACGTCCGCATCCGGGGCTCTCCCGCGGCGTCGACGCTCACGACGAACACGGCTCCGTAGCCCGTGGTGCCGAACGGACGGTCGTCGACGCGGATGGTGCCGCGCTCGAAGCCTCCGACGATCACCAGCCCGCCGTCCGACCGGAAGGCGACGTCCGACGTGCGCGTGAAGCTCGTGTCTCCGAGAACCCACTCACGAGCGATGTCTCCGCGATCGTCGAACACCATGACTCGACCATCGCGCCCACCTGGGGCATCGACGCCGGCCCAACGGCGCACGTCGAGCGCGAGGGCCACGCGTCCGGTGTCGTCCGCCGCGAGACGCGACATCTCGTCCACGCCGAGGAAGCTCCGCGTCCAACGCAGCGTGCCGTCGTTCGCCATCTGTCGAACCACGACCTGGCCGATGCTCGGGTCGAACCATGCGATCGTCGCGCGCCCCTCGGGACCGAGCGCCACCGCCGTCGCGGGTAGGAGGGAGAGGCTGGCGTCCGAAGACCGAAAGCGACCGGTCGCGACGAGCTCGGGAATGCAGCTCGCGTCGCGACAGGCCGTCGTGGAGGAGCAGGAACGACCGCACGCTCCGCAATGGGTGGGATCGACCTGAAGGTCGACACACTCCGAGCCACACGCCGTGAGGGGCGCCGAGCATCCACAGGTGCTGTCGAGGCACTCCAGGGTTCCGCCGCATGAGCTGCGACACCCGCCGCAGTGCTCGGCATCTCGATCGAGGTCCACACAGGAGCCCGCGCAAGCGACGAGCCCTGCGGACTCGCAGAAGCACGCGCCAGCGCGACACTGGCCGGGGGTGTCGCAGCGGACTCCGCAAGCGCCGCAGTGCGTCGCGGACGTCTGGAGGTCCACGCACGCGTCACCACATTCCGTGGTCCCCTCGGGGCAGGCACAGACGCCGCCGCTGCAGGACGCGCCACGGGGGCACGCCGCGTCGCAATCACCGCAATGCTGCACGTTCGTGTCGAGGTCCACGCACGCGCTCCCACAAGCGGTCTCACGAGGGCCGCACGTACACCTCCCCGCCTCGCACGCGCTTCCCGAGAGGCACACCCGACCGCAACCACCGCAGTTCGTGCGGTCGCGGTCGAAGTCGGGGCACCGGCCATCCGCGAGCGCACAGCCCGCGGCACAGACGCACGCGCCCTCGGCGCAACCTTCGCCCCCTCCGCACACGACGCCATCGCAAGGATCCATCGGCTTCTCGCCGCATCCAGCGAAGATGAAGAACGCACCACAGACCGTCGCGACCGCGAAGAAACGGGACCTCATCGACAAGTCCTATCAGCGCTGGAGACGGATGCGACCCCCCGCGCCGTGCAGCTCCACTCCTCCGAGCGCATGCGGCCCGTACACCCGAGCGACATCACCCCTCCGAACGTCACGCTGCGATCGCACCACCCGGCGCGTACATCCCCTCCGGCCACTCGACGCGCTCGCCGCTCTTCGCCATCGCACGCACAGCGTCGTACGCGGCGTATCGGAGCCGGCTCACCTCACGGTACGCGTCGACGCTCTCCGGCCTCCCGAACGCGTACGGAC
>CALJLK010000503.1 GCA_937982655.1 uncultured Sandaracinus sp. | reverse complement strand
ACGCAGGGGGCTCGGCCTTCGCCTTCACCGCGTCCACCTTCGCGGCCCGCGCGGCGTCGCTCTTCGTCAGCTCCGCGAGCTTCGCCGCACCGCTCTTCGACAGCGCGGGCACCTTGTGCGCGCCGCTCGCCGTCGTCTCGCTCGCGTCGCCCTTCGGCTTCTGCGCGCCGCTCTTCGAGAGCGCGGCGACCTTCGGAGGCGGGGGCGGAGGCGGCAGCGCGTCGAGCTCCTCGGTGCGCGCGTACGGCAGCTCGTCCGGCGGCGGCGGCATCCAATCCTTCGGCACCTTCGGCGGCTTCGGCGCGCTCACCGCGCGCGCGCCGTTCGGCGGGGGCGGCGCAGACGAAGGGCCGAAGGTCGACGGATCCGCGTCATCCACGATCTCCGCCGCCGCCTTCTCGCGCGCTCGTCGGAGCGAGACGATGTCCTCCGCGAAGTGCTCGGTGAGGAACGCGCCGAAGCGCAGCGGCGACGCCATCAGCTTCGCGCCGATCGCCCACGTCTCCAGCGCCTCGAGAAATGCCGCGCACGACGGATATCGAGCGTCTGGGCTCGACGCGAGCGCGCGATCCAGCACCGCTTGCAGCCCCGCGGCGTCGGGGAGGTTCCGGTTCGGCAGCGGCGGCACCTCGGCCGCGCGCGCGAGCGCGAGCATCTGCTCGTCGTCCCCGCGGTAGAGCCGGCGCCCCGCGCACAGCTCCCACAACAAGATCCCCGCCGCGAAGAGATCCGAACGCGCGTCCACGCGGTCGCCACGCGCGTGCTCGGGCGCCATGTACGCGCTCTTGCCCGCCACCCGCGCGCGCCGCATCGCGCCCTCGTCGCCTTCGCGGTCGAGCGCGCGCGCGATGCCGAAGTCGCAGAGCTTCACCTCGCCCTCGAACGACACGAGCACGTTCGAGGGCGACACGTCGCGGTGCACGATCCCGAGCGACGCCCCGCGGTCGTCCTTCGCGCGGTGCGCGTAATCGAGCGCGCGGAGCACCTCACGCACCACGAGGATCGCGAACTCCGCGGGGAACGGGATCTTTCCTTTCGAGAGCCGCTTGAGCATCTGCGCGAGGTCGAAGCCCTCGACGTAGTCCATCGCGATGAAGAGCCGGTCGCCCTCTTCGCCGAAGTCGAAGACCTGCACGACGTTCGCGTGGTTCAGGTGCGCGGCGAGCTTCGCCTCCGTGGTCAACATCGCGCGAAACGCCGGGTCGTCCCCGAGCTTCGCGAGGATCTGCTTCACCACGACGTTGCGGCCGCCGCCGAGGCTCGTGCGCATCCGCGCGAGGTAGATGTCTGCCATCCCGCCTCGCCCGATGTGATCGAAGAGCACGTAGCGCCCGAACGAGCGCGGCAGCGCGTCTTCCCCCGCCGACTGCGCCGGCTGAACCCCCGTCTCCATGCGCGCCGGAACCATTGACCGGCGCGGCTCGCTTGTCGAGGGGTGAGAGGGTTTGACCCGCGATCGCGATCGCGATGCCCACGGACGCGACTCGCGAGGTGGCCATCGACGACCACGGAACCTCGCCCGACCGAACGACGCCGGCCTGCGAGGAAGCCGACGAGCGCTACCTCGCCGCGCGGCCCTTCATCTTCGCGAACACCACGATCCCGAGCAGGAAGAACACCACGATCCCGAGCAGCGTGAGCCAGACGCCGCTGTCGTCGGCGTCCGTGCCCGGGGCCACGTACATGCTCCCGCCGCCCTCGCCGGAGCGCGCGACGATGCCGGCAGCCTCCACGCCACCCGACGCGCTCGCGCCCGCCGCGCTCATTCCGCCGGAGCCGACCCCGGGCTGTTGCGCCGCGACGTCCAGATCGTCGGGCACGTCACCGCTGCCGGTCGCCGAGCCGCTCCCCGACCCGGAGCCACCCGCGCCCGCGCCCGAGCCTCCGCCCGCGCTCGGGATGCGCGCGCCCCCTTCGCCGACGCCGCCCATCTGCTCGGTCGCGAGCACCACCTTCTGCTCCACCTCGGCGCCGAAGAGGTTCCACGCGATGAGCCCGATCACCGCGATGAGCACCGCGAGGATCGCGTACTCCACGACGGAGAGACCACGCTCGTCCGCGACGAGCGTGCGAACCGACGTTCGACGCGACGAAGGCCTACCCACGGGCGGAGCATACTCCGGTCCGGCGAATCGTGGACAACCTGCGACGTACGACGCCCGCGAGGCGCCACCGGACGCACCCGGCCCCTCGAAACGCGCTCGAAACGCGCGACACCACGGAGGAATCCCACGGACGTCCGCTTGACGGACCGTCGCCGCTTCGTGACACTCGCGGCACCTCGGAGCCGCACGTCTGGCGCCCCGAGCGCGGCCTTCGTGCAACCCGTGCAAGCCCAACCGCAAGCCCACTCCCCCGAGGACGGCGAGACCCTCCCGAAGCGTTTCGGGAAGTACACGCTGCTCCGTCGCCTCGCCCTCGGCGGCATGGCCGAGCTCTTCCTCGCGCTGCAGCGCAGCGTCGCCGGCTTCGAGAAGCTCGTGGTGGTCAAGCGCGTGCTCCCGGAGCTCGCGAGCGACGAGGCCTTCGTCGCGATGCTCCTCCAAGAGGCGCGCATCGCGGCCACCCTCACGCACCCGAACATCGCGCAGGTGTACGACGTCGGGCACGCGGAGGGCCGCTACTTCATCGCGATGGAGCACGTCCACGGCGAGGACCTGCGCTCCATCGTGCGGCAGATGAAGAAGAAGGAGGTCCGCTCCTTCCCGCTCGAGCACACGATCGCGATCGTGCTCGGCTGCTGCAAAGGCCTCGCGTACGCGCACGATCAACGCGACCTCGACGGCAACGAGCTCGGCATCGTCCACCGCGACGTGAGCCCGCAGAACGTGCTCGTGACCTTCACGGGCGACGTGAAGCTCGTCGACTTCGGCATCGCGAAGGCCGCGACGGGCGCGGAAGAAAAGCCCGGCAAGCTCAAGGGCAAAGTCCCTTACATGAGCCCCGAGCAGGCGCAGGGGCTCGAGCTCGATCGCCGAAGCGACATCTTCTCGCTCGGCGTGATGCTCTTCGAGCTCACCACCGGAAAGCGCCTGTTCCGCGGCGACAGCGACCCCGAGACGCTGCGCACGATCGTCGAGGGAAACTACCCGACGCCGCGCAGTCTCAATCCCAGCATTCCCGAGCGCCTCGAACAGATCATCCTCCGATCGCTCGAGCCGAGCCGCGAGCGCCGCTACTCGACCGCGCACGACATGCAGGTCGATCTCGAAGCGTTCATCCGCGACACGCAGATGCCGGTGTCGCCCCTCTCGCTCGGCGAGTGGATGCGCACGCTCTTCGACGACAAGCTCGCGCAGCAGAAGCAGATGCTGCAGGAGGGCCGCCAGCTCGCGGAGGTCCTCGCGGCGCAAGCCTCCGACGAGCTCACGATGGGCGGCGCGTCGCTCTCCGGCGTGTCCATCGTGCGCGAGCGCGAGAACAAGACACCCTGGGTCCTGCTCGGCGTGGTGCTCCTCGTCGCGGCGCTCGGCGCGGTCGGCACGTGGCTGCTCTGGCCGAAGGCGCCCACCGGACCGGGCGTGCTCGCGCTCACCAGCGAGCCTCCGGGGGCTGCGATCTGGATCGACGGCGCGCGCCGCGAAGAACGCACTCCCGCCGTGATCTCCAGTCTCCCCGTGGGCACGTACGAGGTGAAGCTCACGGCGGAGGGCTTCGTGCCCTTCGTGCAGACGGTCGAGCTCACGACGCAGACGCCACAGGTCGAGATCTCCGGCGCGCTCGAGCGACCGACCGCGGATGCCTACGGCGTCGCACGCGTGACCACCTCGCCGATCGGCGCGCAGGTGCTCTTCGACGGCCGCGCGGTCGATGGCACCACGCCGCTGACCATCCCGGAGATCCAGCCGGGCACCGAGCACACGCTCGCCATCACGCTCGACGGCTATCGGACCGTGACGCAGACGCTTCTCCTGCGCGCGGGTCAGGTCGAGGACGTGAACGTCACGCTGGAGCGCACGCCGCTCGGCCCCGACGAAGCGCTGCTCGTGGTGATCACGGATCCGACGAGCGCGCGCCTCGTGCATCAGGGCCGAACCTACGAGACAGGCAGCCCCTACGAGCTCCGACTGCCCGCCGGGCGCGCGAGCTTCCGCGTCGCGAAGACCGGCTTCGACAGCGCAGAGCGCGAGGTGGCGCTGCGTGGCGGCACGACGACCGAGATCACCGTGACCCTCGAGCGTGAGCGCGTCGCGACGTCGTCGATGGGCGCCGCGATGAACCCCACGCCGGTGTCCGGTCCACCCGGAACCCTCACCTTCGACGCGCGTCCGTGGTGCAACGTGAGCATCGACGGTCAGAACGTCGGTCAGACGCCGATCGTGAATCGTTCGATCCCGGCGGGCTCGCACCGCATCACGTGCGTGAACCCGGAGCTCGGCGTCACACGCACGATCAGCGTCGACGTCGAGCCGGGTCAACCGACGCGGCGCCGCATCGACCTGCAATGAGCCGCGCGTGAGCTCGAAGCCGAACGACGCGAGCGCGGCGAGCGACGCGAGCGATGCAAGCGCAGCGAGCGATGCAAGCGCAGCGAGCACGAACGGCTCGAACGATCCGCACCCGAGCGACGTGGCACGCGCCTCGCGACGTCGCGCGATCCGCTTCGCCATCCAGCTCCTCGGCACCAGCGCGGGCTTCCTCTGGATCGCGCTGACGGTGGATCTGCGCGCGGTCGGCTCGGCGGTCCGCACGTTGCCGATCACGTCGTTCCTCGCCGCGGTCGCGCTCAGCTTCGTCGGGCTCTTCGTCGGTGCCGCGCGCTGGCAGGTCCTGCTCCGCGCGTACGGCGCGCCTTCGATCCCCCGCTTCTCGCGGCTCGCGCAGCTCTACTTCGTCGGATTCTTCTACAACACGTACCTCCCCGGCGGCGTGGGCGGCGACGTGGTACGTGGCGTGGTCACGCGCGAGTCGTTCGGCGACGCGGGCGCGACGCGCGCGCTGACGGTCGTGCTCGTGGAGCGTGTGCTCGGGCTCGGTGGGCTGCTCGCGCTCGTCGCCGCGCTGCTGACCTTCGCACCACCGCGCGGCTTCGAGGGCGTGGCGGGCTTTGCGGCCCTCGGGGTGGTGGGCGCGCTCGCGGGGGTCGCCTCCATCGCCTTCGCGCGTCGCCTCGGACCGAAGCTGCCGGGCCCGATCGGGCGGCTCGCCTCGTCGCTGCCCGAGCTCGCGAACGTGCCCGCCTTCGCGCTCGCGTTCGCGATGTCGCTCGTGACGCAGTCGATCGTCGGGCTCGGCGGCTACGCGATCCTGCGCGGACTGACGGACGTGCTCTCGATGGGCGACGCGTTCGTGATCGCGCCGCTCGCGAGCGCGACGGCGTTCTTGCCTTTCACGGTGGGCGGCGCGGGCGCGCGTGAGGCGGCGTACGTGTTCGTCGGCGAGCCGATGGGGCTGTCGGCGACCGACGCCACCGCGGCGAGCCTGCTGGTGTGGGCGGCGCAGCTCGTGGTCGCCGCGATGGGCGGGCTGCTGCAGCTCGTCCGCCGAACCTGACGCGCAGCGCGGGACGCCACGATGCGCGGGCGGCTTCCGCGCATCCGCCGAGCCTGACGCGCGGCCATGCTCGCGGACGGACACGAACGTCGACGCGTCACGCACCAACTTCGATCGCGGCGCGTCGTTCTGGTGCGCGCGTTCAGGACCCATGCACGGATCGCTCGCAAAACGTGGGTCGGCACGCTCCTCGCTTTAGGGAGGCCTCGAACGCGCGTCGAGGTCGACGCGGAGGAGGAGCACATGGACGACGTCACGATGGACATTCGATTCTGGGGCGTGCGCGGGAGCATCGCGTCGCCCGGGGAGAGCACCGCGCGCACCGGTGGGAACACGAGCTGCGTGGAGGTGCGCTGCGGGGAGCGGGTGATCGCGCTGGACGCGGGGACCGGTCTGCGGGGGCTGGGCGACCTGCTGATGCGGGAGGCGGTGCGCGCAGGCAAGAGCGTGGAGCTGACGCTGCTGCTGTCGCACCTGCACTGGGATCACATCCAAGGTCTCCCGTTCTTCGCGCCGATCTACGTGCCGGGGACGCGCATCCACGTCGCCGGCCCGGCTGCGCCGGAGCTGTCGTTGCGGGACGCGCTCGCGCAGCAGATGCGGCCGCCGACGTTTCCGGTGCTGTTCGAGGATCTGCCGTCGCATCTGGAGACGCGGGCGCTGCGGCACCTGTCGCAACTGCAGCTCGGCGACGTCACCGTGCGCGCGGCGAAGCTGAACCACCCCGGCGGCGCGGTGCTGGCGTTCCGGATCGACTGGTGCGGGCGGAGCGTGGTGTACGCGACGGACACGGAGCACTACGCGTGCGTGGACCCGGTGTTGGCGAAGCTGGCGCAGGGCGCGGACGTGTTGATCTACGACGCTCAGTACCTGCCGGAGGAGTACCGAGGCGAAGTCGGGATGTCACGGCTGGGGTGGGGGCACTCGACGTACGAGGCGGGCGCGGAGCTCGCGGCCGCGGCGGGCGTGGGGACGTTGGTGTTGTTTCATCACGATCCGACGCGGGACGACGCGGGAGTGGAGGCGCTGGAAGCACGGGCGCAGTCGTTGTTCCCACAGACGGAGGCGGCCCGGGAGGGGCGGACGTTGCGGCTGGCGGTGCCGAAGCGCGAAGCGGCTTGAACGCTCTGTCTCTGTCTCTGTCTCTGTCTCTGGCTCTGTCTGCGGTCGGTTCGTTGTTTCACCCGGTGCAACGGGTCGGTCTATCGACATTGTTGCTTCGGGGCTTCTTGGACGCGTGTGCGCCGAACCGGACACGTCCCGCGAAACCCGCGGAGG
>CALJLK010000502.1 GCA_937982655.1 uncultured Sandaracinus sp. | reverse complement strand
GTGCTGCAGAGCTTCGAGCGCCGGCGCGTGCACGCCCGGCAGCGCGCGGAGCGGATCCGCAGCGAGCGCGAGCAGCTCGAAGCCCGCGCGACGGAGCTGCGGCAGCAGCACGAAGAGCTCGGCGCGCGGCTCGAAGGCCTGCGCAGCGGCAAGGCCCAGACGGCCGAGCGCAAGGCGGAGATCGAGGCCGAGCTGCAGCAGCTCCGCGGCACCATCCGCGAGCGCGATCAGCAGCTCGAGAAGCTGCGCGAGAAGGTGACGAGCAAGCGCTCGCGGCTCCGCTCGCTGAAGGAGGTCTCGTCGCGCTTCGAGGGCGTCGGCGCGGGCGTGCGCGCGCTGATGACGAAGCTCGGGCCCGAAGAGCAGCGGCGCCAGAAGGGCGTCGTGGGGCTCGTGGCCGATCGCATCGAGTGTCCGCCGGAGCTCACGGGCGCGCTCGCGGGCGCGCTCGGCGACGCGCTCCAGCACGTGGTGGTCTCGGGCCTCGAGGCGGGAGTGGGCGCGCTCGACTTCTTGCGGCAGCAGGCGAAGGGCCGCGCGACGCTCGTGCCGCGGCATCCGCGCCGCACGGTGGGCGCGCGTCGTCCGCTGCCGGAGATCGACGGCATCGTCGGTCGCCTCGCGGACCTCGTGCGCGCGTCGGCGGAGGACGAGATGCTCGTCCGCCACCTCACGGGCGACTTCGTGGTGGTCTCGGATCTCGAGGCCGCGCTGCGCGTGCACCGCAGCGGCCAGGTCGAAGAGACGCTCGTGACGCTCGACGGCGAGCGGCTCGCGACCGACGGCACGCTCACGGGCGGGCGCGGCGACGAGAGCGGCGCGCACATGATCGAGATGAAGCGCGAGATGCGCGAGCTCGACGGCGTGGTCGCGGAGCTGGAAGGCGAGCTACAGCGCGCGGTCGACGAGCACGGCGAGCTGCGTCGGCGCATCGCGGCGCTGCAGGCGGAGATCGACGGCGCGCGCAACGCGGCCCACGAGTCCGAGATCGCGATCGTGAAGGCGGAGAAGGATCTGCGTCGCGCCGAAGAGGACGCGGTGCAGGCGAGCAAGCGCGCGGAGCGGCTCGGCGAAGAGCTTCAGGTCCTCTCGGCGCAGCTCACGGAAGCCGACGAAGAAGAGAGCGAAGCGCGTGCGGAGATCGCGGCGTCGAAGGCGTCGTTCGACGAGGCGTCGCGCGAGCTCTCGAGCGCGCAGGCGGTCTACCAGGAGCGGCAGCGCTCGGTGGAGGAGCAGTCGGCGCGCGTGACCGAGGTGCGCGTGCGGGCGGCGCAGGCGCGTGAGCGCGCGGAGTCGGATCGCGGCGCGCTCGAGCGGCTCGGACGGAGCATCCAGGATCTCGACGCGCGCGAGGGGCGTCTGCGCGGCGACGTCGCGACGGGCGCGGAAGAGCAGGGCCGCATCGCGGCGGAGATGCTGCTCGCGCGTGGCGACCTGCACGAGCGGGTCGGCGAGGCGATGAAGGCGCACGAGGTCCTCGGGGCGGCGCGCGCGCTCTACGAGTCGGCGCGGCTCGCGCTGCAGGAAGGCGAGGGCGGGCTGCGCGAGCTTCGGCGGCGCATCGACGAGGTCTCGGGGCGCGTGGGCGAGCTGACGCTGCGCGATCGCGAGCTCTCGATGGAGCTCGAGCACCTGATGGAGCAGATCGACGAGCGACACCGCGTCGACCTGCGCACGGTGCTGATCGACTACCACAGCCGCGAGCTGCCGAGCCCGGAGATCCGGGAGCGGGTGGCGGAGCTGCTGCGGCTCATCGAGCGCATGGGGCCGATCAACCTGACGGCGATCGAGGAGTACGAGGAGAAGAGCCAGCGGTACACGTACCTGAAGGCTCAGAAGGACGACCTCGACGACGCGCTGCGGAAGCTCGACAAGGCGATCCGCGAGATGAACCGCGAGAGCAAGCGGATGTTCAAGGAGGCGTTCGTCGCCGTGAACGAGCGCTTCAAGCGGATCTTCCCGGAGCTGTTCCGCGGTGGAAGCGCGGAGCTGCGGCTGACGGATCCGAACGACATGCTGGAGAGCGGCATCGACATCATCGCGCAGCCGCCGGGCAAGAAGCTCGGGTCGCTGGAGCTGATGAGCGGTGGTGAGAAGGCGCTGACCGCGGTCGCGATGATCTTCGCGATCTTCCAGTACAAGCCGAGCCCGTTCTGTCTGCTGGACGAGGTCGACGCGCCGCTCGACGAGGCGAACATCAGCCGGTTCGCGCAGGCGATCCGGCAGATGACGGACCGGAGTCAGTTCATCGTGATCACGCACAGCAAGCGGACGATGGAGTACACGGACGTGCTCTACGGCGTGACGATGGAGGAGCCGGGCATCTCGAAGACGGTCGCGGTCGAGCTGCGGGGTGACAAGCGTCCGGTGCCGGGCACGGAGCGCGTCGCGGTGGCTTGAGCCGTTCGCGGCCGTTCGCGGCTCCGCGCCGGTTTTGTCTTCGTCGGGTTCGGTCGCGTTCGACGCGGGTGTGCGGACGTTCTCGCCGTGATGCCGCGCTGGCTCGTTCGGGTCTTCTCGAGGACCTCTTGCGGGTGGGCTGCTTGGACGCGTGTGCGCCGAACCGGACACGTCCCTGCGAAACCCGGTGGAGCGCTCGGAGCCGAACGCGCAGGCGCGTCGTCTCCTCGTCCACAGGGTTTCTCGGGACGCGTTCTGTTCGGCCTTCCGTCGGTGGCCTTCGATCTCCTCTGGGGTTTCCGCCGCTCTCTCTTTTGAGCGTGGCGGCTCGCGTCACGAGCTCGCGCGCGTGACACGAGCCGCGCGCGTACGGGCCACGGGAGCGCCGGGCGTGCGTACGTCCGCCTCGTGTCGTGAGCGGAGCGCACGGCGCGAGGCGTGACCGATGGCCGCACGGTGCTTCGGGAGGGTCGTGAGGGTGCGGTCCGGGCGAGCTTCGCTCGGACGGTGCGCGCGAGGTTCGCCGCGCCGAGTCGCGACGTGCTTGCTTCGTGCGGCGCGAGGTCGCGTCGTGAGCTGCGCGCACGACACGACTCGCTCTCGGAAGGCGAGGTCGCGTCGTGAGCTGCGCGCACGACACGACTCGCCGGAACACGTCTGGGTCTCGGTCTCGGTCTCGGTCTCAGTCTCGGTCTCCGACTCCGACTCCGACTCCGGCTCCCTCCGAGACGGAGACGGCGTCCGAGACGGAGACGGCGTCCGAGACGGAGACGGCGTCCGAGACGGAGACGGTGTTCGCGACGGAGACGGTGTCCGAGACGGTGAGCCTCGCCGGACCGCCGCGCCGCGGCTCAAGCGTCCGCGGGCGGGTTGTAGAACGGGTTGACCTCCGGATCGTCCGGAAGCCCGGGCACCGGCCCGACCACCGGCTCCTCCTCGAAGTCGCCCTCCTCGGGCTCGACCTCCGGCGAACCCTTGCCTCCGGGGCGTGTCCACGCGCAGCTGGTCCAGCGGCTGCACCGCGGAGAAGAAGCACAGTCCACCGTACGAGGTAGGCGGCGGATGACCCGCCGTCCGCGGGGCGCCGTGTCGCTTCCGCGGCACGTTGCGGTGGGTCTTCCGACAACCACGTTTGAGCTCGCTGGAATCTCCGCGTGAACTCGGAATCGACGCTCTCGACGGACGCACCGATGCGCGGCTCGGGCTGGTGCCGGGCCGCGCATCGCCGCGTCGGGCGCTCTGCCATCACGCAGGTGGGTCGTTGGCTCCACGGCCACGACGATGCCGGCGACGGCGCTTGGATTTCTTCCCGGCCTCGGGGTTGCGCGTGCGCAGCACGATGACGCGCTGGCCCTCAGTCTTCGTGACACGCTCGTCGTCGAGACCACGGCACACGATGCTCTTCGGCTCGGGCGTGGCGTCGGCGATCGGCTTCAGTTCCAGCTTCTTCGGTGGCTCGACGTCGATCACTCGCACACGGCGCGCTTCGTCTTCGAGCTCCCGCTCGAGGCCTTCGTGCTCCGCGAGCTCGCGCGCCCGCTCACGTCGCTCGTCCCGTACGCGCATCCGCTCGCGCCGCGCCTGCTCCATCTTCTCGCGCTGCGCGCGCTTCTCCGCGATCTTCGCCTCGACCTCTTCCCGCGACGGATGGCGTGCCCCGAGGATCGCGCCGGGCTCGGGCACGTCGAGCGGCATGCCCAAAAACGTGTACCCGCGCAGCGTGCCCGCCGGAAACGCGCTCGTTCGATCGCCCGCTTTCCACCGGACGATCCGCTCCGCGTGTGCAGCGCGATGCCCGTACGTCTCCTGCATGCACTGCTTCCAGACGGCCACGCCTTCGTCGTCGTTGCGACCCACTGCGAAGGTTCGGACGGGCCGTCCGATCACTTCCTTGTCGGTGTCGGGCTCGTCCCACGGATGCAACGCGCGCATCTGCTTGACGCCGCGCACGGGACCGAATCGCTCCTTCGCGAGCTGCGTGAGCCGGAAGTCTCGCAGCTCGGTCAGCCCCCCGACGATCGCGTCGAGGTCGCCGTCGAAGTGACGAACCAAGGCGATCGGCGGTGTCAATCGAAGCTCGAGCTCCCTCGGCAGCTTCCTCGAGAAGAAGTCGTTCTCGGGCTTCGGCACCGCGATGCCGCCGGCCTTCCAGAGGTCGAAGCCGATGTGATGCCCGAGCGGTACGTCGAGCGGATGCGCGACCCAACCCGCCGCCACGCAGTTGACGTCGTCGTAGATCGTCCGCTGCGTCACCGCTTCGAGGTCGACCAGCGTCGTCCAATGCGTCTGTCGTTTGTCGAAGACCGAGCCCGCGGCGTCAAAACCGCGCTCTCGCAGCAGCCAGTTCAACGCACACGAGGTGGTGCGATGCAGGATACGCGTCGCCTCCGCGAGCTCCCGGTCCCGCGGCGTCGCCTGCGAGTGGTGATGCGTCACGTTGAGCACGAGCTGATGCCAGTCGATCTTCGTCGCGCGCTGCGCGAGCGCCGCCGCGTACGCGAAGATCTGCCCGACCTCGTCCCAGCGCGGGGCGCCCGATTTGCGCTTCAGCCCGTCCGCCCCCGAGACCACGTACCGAGACGACCCCGCCCAAGGCGCGAGGAACGCCTTGCGTAGCGTCGTCCGCCGCGTGATCGCGACGCAGGCGTTCTCGGTGATGAGCCGCGGATGCACCGCCGCCGCTCAAATCACCTTTCGTACCGGGAACCGGCTTCAATGATTCCGCAACGCTACGCGCGGGGTGGCGGCGGAATGGCGGCGGACGGGTGGCGGCCGCCACGTGGACTGCGCGCGAAGCGCTCGGTTTCAGCCCGCGCGACTCCGGTCGGTCCGAGGGCGTAGTGCGCCGTGACTCCGCCTTCCCTCCGCACCCCAAAAAGCAAAACGCCGACGTGCCCTCGCCCGCCGGCGTTTCGCCGCATCGCAGTCCGCGCTCAGTCGCGACGACGCCGCGCCGCGAACACGATCGCCATCACGAACGCCAGCGCGCCCGCCGGCGTGCCGCCGCCCGCCGAGCAGCCGCCCTTCTTGCGCGGCTCTTCTTCCACCGCGGCCGGCAAGCAGACGGCGTTGGTGGTGTCGACGCGCACGCACTCGTAGCCGGAGCCGCAGAGATCCTCCGGGCCGCAGAGGCGCGTGCAGGTGCCCTCCGCACCCGCAAGCGCGCAGATGCCGGACGCGCACTCCGCGTTCGACGCGCAGACCTCGCCGATGATGCCGAGGTCGGGCGCACAGACGCGGGCGCCGCCGGCCTCGGTGCAGCTCAGGCCGGCCGGGCAGGGGGTCGCGTCGTCGCAGAACGCCGTGCACCACACGCGGTCGCCGGCGACCGCGCAGATGCCGCTCTCGCAGTCCTCGTTGCCGACGCAGACTCCGCCCACGCCTTCGCGCGGACCGCGGATGCACGAGCCGCCGCGGCAGTGGAACGCGTCGTTCATGCAGGTCGCGTCGTCCGTGCACGGACGCGAGCAGTAGCGCGCGCCCGCGTCGTCGAGGCAGAGGCCGCTCGCGCACTCGGTGTCCGCCTCGCAGGGCTCGCCCATGCCACGCGAGCCCGAGACGATCTCGCGCGGAACGCACGAGCCGCACGCGCCGAAGCTCGCCGCGCAGACCTCTCCCGCGAGGCAGTCCGCGCCGTCGCCCACGCACGACACGAGGCACTGACGACGCCCGTTGCCGGGGTCGACGCAGCGCGCGTTCGCGCAGTCGGTGTCGGCCGTGCAGTCCGCGCCGAGCGGGAGCGCGCCCGGCGTGCCGGGGCGGCAGAATCCGTCGCACGTGCCCGGGATGCTCGCGCAGTAGTTGCCCTCGGGGCAGCCGAGCATCGCACGCGCGGGATCGCAGGGCAGGGTGCAGCGCGCGGCCTCGCCGGGGGCGTACGCCTGGCAGAGCCCGCCCACGCACTCGTCGTCGCGCACGCAGATCTCACCCGTCGCCGTGCAGCCTTCGTCGACGGTGCCGTCGCAGTTGTCGTCCACGCCGTTGCAGACCTCTTCGGCGGGAACGCAGCCGCCCGAGTCCTCGATCGCCTCTTCGATGAAGGAGCGCCAGCGGAGGATCGCGTTGTACGCGCCCGGCGCGGTGCCGCAGCGCGGCGAGCCGCCGGTCTCGCTGTAGATGAACGACGCCACGCCGTAGATGAGGCCGTCGGGCCCGATGATCGGACCGCCGGAATCACCGGAGCAGACCGCGGGATCGACGTAGATGAAGGAGCCGTCGTACTGACGTACGCGCTTCATCGTGGAGTACTTCGTGCCGCTGCCGCCCGAGGGCGTCTGGCCGTAGCCGACCGCGGTGAAGGTCTGTCCGACCAGCGTGTTCGCCGCCGCCCACGACATCTCGCGCGGCGTCTCGCGCGCGGGCGTCGCCAGGATGAGCACCGCGACGTCGCTCGCGTCTCGAAGGTCCCAGCGACCCGGTGCGGGTCGCACTTCCGCGACGCCGTAGCTCGAGCCGCTGCCCGCGCGCGTTCCGACGTAGAGCCGAAGGTCGCTGGCGGGCGCTGCGGTGCCCGCGCGGTTCGGGTTCTCGACGCAATGCTTCGCGGTGAGCGCGAGGCGTGGCGCGACGATGGTCGCCGTGCACGCCGCGCCCACGCGGTTGTAGAGGAAGACGACCTCCGGGTAGCCGTTCTCCAACGTCCCGTCGACGATGGCGGACTCCGCGAAGCTCGCGTCCTCGACGTTGGCGCAGCCGACACCCCACGCGAGGCTCAGCAGCGCGACCCACACCGAGACTTGGTAACTCGACTTCTTCACGAGCGGCTCCCCTTCGCGCGACGGCGGCGCGAGACGATCACCAAACCGAACGCCAGCCCAGCGAGCCCGACGGGCGCATCACCACCTGCCGCGCAACCACCACCACCGCTCGTCTCCTCCGGCAAGCGCGTCGCTTCGCAGCGCGCCTCCATCGTCTCCGGATCGCGGCGACACTCGAAGCCCGGCTCGCAGAGCGCTTCGCTGCTGCACTCGCGCGTGCAGACGAGCGCGCCGTCGACGCCTGCGTCCTCGCAGACGCCCGAGATGCAGTCGTCGCCCGTCTCACAAGCCTCGCCGATGGTGCCGCGGTCGGGCGCGCAGAGCCGCGCTCCGGGCGCGACCTCGAGGCACGTGAAGTCGCCCGGGCAATCCTCGTCGGTGTTGCAGAAGCTCGTGCACCAGCGGACGTCACCGCGCGCGGCGCAGAAGAGCGTGTCCGAACAATCGCCGTTCTCGACGCAGCCCGCGCCGACGCCGCCACGATCTCCGACGACGCATTGTCCCCCGGCGTCTCCCGGGCGGCAGTGGTAGCCGGTCGCGCAGTCGGAGTCGCGCTCGCAGGCCGCGGTGCAGTAACCGCGGTCGAGCTCGACGAGGCACGCGCCCGAGCCGCACTCCTCGTTGGCCGCGCAGGGCTCGCCGAGACCACGCGAGCCCTGGACCACGCCCGCCGGCATGCAGCCTCCGCACGTGCCGATGCCGGCCGCGCAGACCTGTCCGTCGATGCAGCGACCGTCGCCGCCGCGGCACGGGTCGAGGCAGACCTTGCCTTCGTCGCTGCCGGGCATGAACGGGTTGAAGCAGAAGAGCGAGTCGCAGTCGCTGTCCGCGTTGCACGGCGAGTTGATCGGGAGCGTTCCCATCGTGCCCGCGACGCAGAAGCCTTCGCAGCTCGTGTCGCCGCCGCAGTAGAAGCCGGGCGGGCAGCCCGTGAAGGGGCGGATGGGGTCACAGCCCTGCGTGCAGAGGCCCTCGCGGCAGGTCAGGGTGACGCAGTCGTCGTCCGCCTCGCAGGGCTCGCCGATGTCCGCGCAGACTTCGTCCACGAGACCGTTGCAGTCGTTGTCGTAGCCGTCACAGCGCTCCTCGCCGTCGTCGACGCAGGTGCCGGAGAGCCGGACCGCTTCGTCGATGAGGTCGAGGAATTGATCGACGCGGTTGTAGCCATTGATGCCGCCGCCGCACGCGCCACTTCCGAACGAAGCCACGCCGACGACGGAGTCGCTGCCGTCCTCGTTGACGAGGAGGAGCGGGCCGCCGCTGTCGCCCTGACAGATGGTCGGAGGCGTGTAGATGACGCCGCCCTGCACGCTCGAGATGCGCGTGGTGGTGCGGTACTTCGTGCCCGCGCCGCCGCTCGGGATCTGACCGAAGCCGACCGCGCGGAACATGTTGCCCGGCAGCTCGCCCGCCGCGCCGCGGTGCACCGGGATCGGCGCGATGTCGCGCACCGGCTGGGTCAGCGTGAGCACCGCGACGTCGATGCCGACGAGCGCGCCCGAGAGGCCGTTCCGATCCGAGTAACGACCGGGCGTCGTGACCAGCTCGGCGACGTTGTAGGTCTGCGAGAGCCCGCGGATGTTGTCACCGATGCCGACCACGAACGCGCTCGCCGCGCTCGGGGCGTCGGCGTCCGGGTTCTGGACGCAGTGCTTGGCGGTGAGCACCGCGCGCGGCGCGATCAACGTGCCAGTGCAGAGCCCACCGAAGCGGTTGAGCACGGCGACCACGGCCTGCTCGTTCATGGCCGTGCGCTCGCCGTTGACGATCGCGTCGGTCGAGGCGCCGAGCTCGGCCCCGTCGTCTACCGTGCCCATGCATCCCGAGGCCACGAGGGTCGCGAGGAGCGGAGCGGTCCAAACGACCGAACGTGGAATCGAGCGGGGCTCGATCCCGAAGGAAGAAAGAATTCGCATCACCACACTCCACCTAAAAGCGGCGCGACCACCCTCGCGGCGCGGGCGGAGCCTAGCAACCGTGATCCGGCGTGTGCAAGGAGCGGACGCTCGGAAATTGGCTGGTTTTCCGAGGGAAAACGCCTGTCTCCGGGTGTGGGCAGCGTGGGATGTGAGGTCCGTCTCAGGTTTCTGCCGCGGGGCTCCCGGTCGCCCGACGTCGATCCGAGCCGGCCGGGACGTGTCGGGCGATGCCGGGCGCGCGGTCGGCGCCGACGAGGAGGTGCCGAATGCCGTGCTCGCGCTCCTGCGCATCGACTACCCTTGGAGCCTCGATGCGCTTCTGTCCGACGTGTGGCGCACGCTACTCGACCGGGGCCGACTTCTGCACGGTCGACGGTCAGCGCCTCGAGACTCTCCCCGACGAGGAGACGGCGTTGCGTGGCGGAACGCTCGTCGGCCGCACCCTCGACGGTCGCTACCGGGTCGAGAAGGTGCTCGGCGAAGGCGGCATGGGGGTCGTGTACCTCGTCACCCACGTCGCGCTCGGCAAGCGCATGGCGCTCAAGGTGCTGCACGGCGAGGGCGCGCGCGACGAGACGACGGTCGCGCGCTTCGTGCAGGAGGCGCAGGCTTCGAGCGCGATCGGTCACCCGAACATCGTCGACGTGATCGACTTCGGACGCCTCGCGGACGGCGCCGCCTACTTCGTGATGGAGCTGCTCGAGGGCGAGTCGCTCACCGATCGCATCAAGCGCGGTGCGATCCCGCTCGAGCAGACGATCGCGATCGCGGAGCAGATCGCCTCCGCGCTCGCGGCCGCCCACGCGCGGGGGATCGTCCACCGCGATCTGAAGCCCGACAACGTGCAGCTCGTGCGACGCGGCGCGGAAGAGGCGGTGAAGGTGCTCGACTTCGGCATCGCGAAGGTCGGAGGCGCCTCGTCGAAGCTGACCAAGACCGGGATGATCTTCGGCACGCCGCACTACATGAGCCCGGAGCAGGCGGCGGGGCAGAGCGTCGACGCGCGCACCGACGTCTACGCGCTCGGCGTGATCCTGTTCGAGATGGCGACCGGCACCGTGCCGTTCGACGGCGACACCTTCATGGGCATCCTGTCGAAGCACATGTTCGAGCCGCCGCCACGGCCCACGAACGTGCTCGCGTCGACGCACCCGCTCGAGCCCGTGATTCTCCGTGCGCTCGCGAAGAAGCCGGAGGACCGCTACGCGTCGATGGACGCGCTGCTCGCGGATCTACGCGTCGTGCGCGAAGGGGGCGAGGTGGCCGACACGTCGGGGCCGATCCGGCCACCGTCGGGCTTCGGTGCGCCGCTGCCCGCGACTGAGCCGGCGCCGACTTCGTGGCGTACACCGATGATGTTCCTCGGGGTGCTGGGTGCGCTGCTCGTGACGGGCATCGGAGTGGGCCTCTACCTCGCGCTCCGGACGCAACGGGCGCCCGTCGTGACGTCGCTGACCGAGCCGGTGCACACGTCGACGACGGCGGTCACGCCGGTCGCGGTCGAGGGGGTCGGAGACGTCGACGCTGACGATGCGGTCGATGCCGTTGGAACGGGCGCTTCGGCAGGCTCGACGGGGCCGGCGCCGACCGTCGAGCCGGAGGGCAACGCGGTCGACGTCATTCGCATCGACAGCGTGCCGCCGCGCGCGGTCGTCCTCGTCGAAGGCGCCATCGTGGGGACGACGCCGCTCCACGTGCCGCGTCCGCGCGAAGGCGAGCTCGCGATCGAGCTACGCGCACGCGGTCACGTGCCACGATCGCTCACGCTCTCCGCGGCGACGGGCGAGGAGATCGTGGCGTCGCTCGAGCGCGTCCGGCGCACGAACCGCGAGTCGGACGAGCCCGAGCAGGTGGAGCCGGCGCCGAGCGTGATGCCTCGGATGCGGCCCGGGGTTCCGTCGGAGGTCGTGGATCCTTGGGCGGAGTGATCCGAACTGGGAGTGATCCGAAGTGGAGTGATCCGAAGTGGAGTGATCCGAAGTGGAGTGATCC
>CALJLK010000501.1 GCA_937982655.1 uncultured Sandaracinus sp. | reverse complement strand
TTCCGCGAAACTATCGGGCCGCGCGTGAGCGCGGAGCCGATGAATTGAAGCGGAAACGACGCCTCACACGAGGGCACTCCGAACCGAGTGCCCTCGTTTGCGTTTGGCGTGAAGCAGGGGGGCGAGCCACGAACGCTGCGCGCGACGCTTCGGTGACGAGACGACCGCGCGGTGACATGCGGGCGGCTCGGGGGTGACTTGGCGCGCGGCGCGTGCGAGAAGACGGCTCGCGTGGCCACCGACGAACTGTCGGCTCTGGTCCCTCCCGTAAGCCCCTTCGGAGCGTTCGCGCTTCGAACCGAGATCTCATCGCATGGCGTACCTCGAGCAGCTCGCGCCCATCCTGATCCTCCTCGTCGTCATCGCGTTCGTCATCGCGCGCCTGCCGCGCGTCGAGCTCGGACACACCGACGCGTTCCGACGACGCCGCGTGCTCAACTGGCTCCCGCTCGGCCTCACGTACGCGTTCCTCTACATGGCGCGCTACAACCTGACCGTCAGCAAGCTCGCCCTCGGCGATCTGAAGGACGCGTCGGGCGAGCCCTTCATGAGCAACGCCGACTTCGCGACCATCTTCGGCGTCGGCACCCTCGTCTACGGCTTCGCGTTCGTCATCAACGGCCCGCTCACCGATCGCGTCGGCGGGCGCGCGGCGATCCTCGCGAGCGCGGGCGGGGCGATCGTCTCGAACGCCGCGATGGGCCTCGTGACGTGGATGGTCTTGAAGGACCCCGGCTCCGAGCTCGCCGAAGGGCTGACCACCGCGTTCTCGATCCTCTACGCGGGCAACATGTACTTCCAGAGCTTCGGCGCGGTCGCGATCGTGAAGGTCAACGCGCCTTGGTTCCACGTGCGCGAGCGCGGCGTGTTCGGCGCGATCTTCGGCGTGCTCATCAGCCTCGGCGTCTACTTCGCGTACGACTGGGGCAAGCTCATCCTCGACAACTTCGGCCTGCTCTGGGTCTTCTTCGTCCCCGCGATCCTGCTCGCGCTCTGCATCGTCGCGGTGATCGCGTGGGTGAAGGATTCGCCCGCCCAGGCCGGGCAGAAAGACTTCGACACCGCCGACGCTTCGAGCGGCGACGACGGCCCGCGGCTGCCGGTGATCGAGGTCTTCAAGAAGATGTTCAGCAACCCCGTGATCCTCACGATCGCGGCGGTCGAGTTCTGCAGCGGCTTCTTGCGGCAGGCGATCATGCAGTGGTTCCGCGAGTTCGCGAAGCAGACCGACGCCGCGCTCGGACTCTCGGGGAGCTTCGTCTACGACAACTGGGGCGTGCTGCTCTGCTGCGCGGGCATCCTCGGCGGCGTCGTCGCGGGCGTGATCAGCGACCGCGTCTTCGACTCGCGCCGCGGCCCCGTCGCCACGATCCTCTACCTCTTCATGCTCGTCGGCGCGGTGGTGCTCCTCTTCACGTACACCTCGCCCATCGTGGGCTGGATGGTGGTCGCGATGTCGATGGCGGTCATCGGCGTGCACGGCATGTTGAGCGGCACCGCGAGCATGGACTTCGGCGGCCGCAAGAACGTCGGCACCGCGGTCGGCATCATCGACGGCTTCGTCTACCTCGGCACCGCGGTGATGTCGCTGACGTACGGCCTCGTGCTCCCGAACGACCCGGCGATCGCGGCCGATCCCGACAACTGGGTCTGGTGGCCAGGCGCGATGATCCCGGTCGCGCTGCTCGGTACCTTGCTCGCGACCCGCGTGTGGAACGCGAAGCCGCAGCCGAAGAAGGTGGTCGTCGCTCCCGCCGCGCCCGCCGCGAGCGCCGGCAAGGACGGACCGAGCACCTTCTGATCGCGATCTCCGCTCGCCGAAAAGCTCGGTGTTCTCGGGGTGTTTCTCACGCCGTGGGTGGCGCCGAGCGTTGTCAGCCTCCCGTGCTTCGGGTTAGGGTCGCGCCGTGCTCCCTCCGCCCTTGCCGCATCAAGTGCAGGTCCTGCAGAACGTGCTCGACCGCGTCTCCGTCGCGGCAGTGGATGGCGGACCGCCACCGATCGTGGTCTTCGGGATCGACGGCGCGCTCTTCGACAGCCGACCGCGCACGCTGCAGGTGCTGCACGACTACGCGGACGAGATCGACGGCGACGAGCCCGAGCTCGCAAGCGCGCTGCGCTCGCTCGCGGTCGAGCACGTGCACTATCTCCTCAGCGAGACGCTGCGCGAGTGCGCGATCACGCGCGCCGATCACGTACGCGCGATCACGAGCTTCTGGCGCGACCGCTTCCACACCGACGACTACGTGATCCTCGACGAGCCGACACCGGGCGCGGTCGACTACGTGCGCGCGATCCACGAAGCGGGCGGCGGCGTCGTGTACATCTCGGGCCGCGACGTGCACGGCATGTTGCTCGGCACCGTGCAGAGCATGCGCGACCACGGCATGCCGATGGCGGACGTCGGCGTCGAGCTCGTGCTCAAGCCCGACGCGACGCTCGGCACCGAGTCGTTCAAGCGCCAAGCGCTCCCGCGCCTCTCGCGGCGCGGCGAGGTGGTGGCGGTCTTCGACGATCAAGCCTCGAGCTGCGAGCTCGCCCTCAGCATCTTCCCCGGCGCGAGCGTGGCGCTCGTCGACACGTGGATGCTCGAGCAGCACCTCGCGTCCGGCATCGAGCACTTCCGCGACTTCCGCCTGCTCTGACGCGGCGTCGGTCGAGCGTCCGGTCGTAGTCGCCGACGTGGTCGTCCGGTCCGTCGAGCCGGCGGGTCGGCGGCGAAACTGCGGATTCGAGCTCGAGCGGATCACGACTCGTGCGTGACTGCGCTCAGATCTCGTCGAGGATCTTCTCGCGGCGTCGCGCGTGCTCGGGCTCGCTGATCACGCCCTTGTCGAGCAGCTCGTCGAGCTTCGCGAGCCGCTCCGCCATGTCGTCGATGTCGGCCGGCTTCTTCGGCGTGCTCGTCACGTTCGGTCCGCCCGCTTCTTCCGCGCGGCGCGCCTCTTCCGCCATCGCGCGGGCTTCGCTCGATCGCGCGCGCGAGGGATCGAAGATCGTCTTGGCGTGCTCGGCCGCGTCGTCGTACGCGCGCTTCATCTCGGCGCGCGAGAGCTCGCCGCGCTCGAAGTAGAGCCGCGCGACGTGCCCGATGCCGAGGGTGGCCGCGAACGCGAAGGGCGCCGCGATGAGGCCGCCGAGGCCGGGCAGCAGGATCTTGCCCGCCGTCGTCGCGAGCGCGCTGCCGACCAGCGAGACGCCGACCGTGGTGCCGATCTGTTTGATCAGCTCGAGCGCGTCTTCGCGCGAGAGCTCGCGTCCGTGCTCGCTGCCGATCTTCACGACCATGCCGACGTGCACGGAGGTCACGCCGACGATCTCGGTGCCGGGGATCGGGATGAGCGTGAGCGCGGCCGCCGCGTAGCCGCAGCGCTCCACCAAGGTGTCGATTCGAGCTTCGCGGTCGGACATGCAGGCGAGACTACCGCAGGTTCGTGGCGCGCGACGCTGCGGCTCCACCCTGGTCGCTCCTCGTCACTTCACGACGACCCCTCGTCACAACTCCTCGCCTTCACGACAGCGCTCCCGTCACGCTACGACACCTCGTCACGACGACGAACGACGCGCGCCGAGCTCGCGATCCACGACGCGCGGATCACACGCCGGGGACGAGCTGAAAGCTCCACGTCCCGCCGCCTTCGTCGCGCACCGTGGGTGGTGTTCCGGTGCCGAGCCGTTGCCACACCTCGGCTTCGTTCGCGAAGAGCCGTGGGCCGCGCGCTGCGTCCGCGACGGGACCACGAAAGATCGAGAGCACGAGCTGATCGACGCTCCCCGAGTCGTAGAGCGGCCGCGTGGTGCTCGGGCCGGCTTCGATCGCGATCGTGTGCGCGCCTTCGTCGCGTAGCCACGCGAGCGCGGCCGCCATCGACGGCTCCGGATGCCCGACGACGGTGCACGACGCGTTCGGACGCAGCCGCGTCGCCGCTTCGGTGCCCGTGAAGATCACGGGGCTCGCCCATTCGCCCGCGAGCGCAGGGTGCGTGAGGTCGAGCGCGTTGCCGCTCGTGAGCACGAGCAGCTTCGGCGCCGCGACGTTTCGTCCGTGTCGTGCGCGCCACGCCGCGAACGCGTCGGGGAGCGCGTAACGGAGCTCGGGCTCGTCGCGGAGGATCTGCCCCGTGATGACGATCGCGTCCGCGCGCGCGCGGGTGAGCTGGAGCGCGAAGAAGTCGTGCGCGCTCTTCGGCGCCTGCGGTCCGATGCGCAGCGTGTGGAGCGCGCCGTCGCGCGCGGCGTAGAGGGCGGTCACGTGGATCACGCCGCGCCGATCGAGCGGCGCGCGCTCGCCGTAGAGCGCACGCGCGAGAGCATCCACGTCGTCGGCGGTGTGAAGCGCATCGGGGGTCATCCCGCGAGCCTCGCCGCGCGGGGAAGACGCGTCAACGAGGTCGCGGAATCAGAGCCGGACACGCGCGGAGCGCATCGAGTCCAAACGTGCGGGCTGGCCCCCCGCCTCCGTGAACCGTGCGCGCAGCGAACACGATCAGCGCCTCTTTCGGCGACCCTTCTGGCGGGCTTCCGGGCCCGCGCGGGTCGGGTCGCGCGGGGGCGGACGGGAAGCAGCGTAGGCCTGCTCGAGCGCCTCGATCGAGGCCGCGCCGAGCTTCGCGCCCTTGAGCCGATCGAGCACGAGCCCGAGCGTCTCGCGCAGGTCCGGGTGCTCGACCTTCGCGCAGCGTCCGGCGAGCCACTCGTCCGCGCCGCGCACGGCGGGCACCAGCGAGGCGAACGTGATCGGCAAGCTCGTGAGCACGCGGCGTCGCGCGGGCGAACGTTCGGCGGAGCGTGGCGCGCGCTCCACCCGATCGAGCACGCGATCGAGAAACGCGAAGAGCGCGTCCGCGTCGCGCAGCTCGCTGAGGACGTTGCGCTCCGCGAGCACCTCCAGCGCCGCCGCGCTCGTCGCGAACGAACGCTCGAGCTCGTCCTCGTCGATCCAGCCGTCCGCGAGGCGCACCACGACGTCCGCGCCGCCTTCGCGGGTGCCGCGCGCGACGAGCGCCGCGATCGTACCGACGCGCACGATGCGTCGTTCGTCCGAGGTGAGCTCCGCGAGCGCGTCGTCGATCGCGCGCCGCTCGCGGGCGGAAGAGAGCACGCCGCGTCGCTCGAGCGCGCAGAGCGCGAACGCCGCCGCGATAGGAAAGAACGCCTCGCGCGACTCGCCGTCGACGTCGGCGTCCGCGAGGGTCAGCGCGAGCCGCAGGCCCTCCGCGCCGTGCCCGGCGAGCTCTTCGCCGAAGGCCGCCGCGAGCTTCACGTTCGGGCGCGGCGCGGGAAGCCCCCCGTGGCGCGCGAGCAACCACTCCAGGCGCGCGCGATCCCCGCGCAGCGCGAGCTCCAGCGCGGCGCGCAGCTCTTCACTGCGCAGACCTTCTTCGACGCGAGACATGAGCCGACGTCGTTACTCCACCGCTCCACGCGACGCCAGCGGAGCCGTGCGACGCCCGCGGAGCCGTGCGACACCCGCGGAGCCGCGTGGAGATCACGATCGCGTGGCGAACAAGACCACGGTCCCGTCCCCACGCGAGCGGCAACTCACGTTCGCGCGCGGCATGCGCTCGTCGCAGCAGCTCCGCCACGTCGAGCGGCCCGCCCTCGTTCTCCGCGAGAATCTGCGCCTGCCGACCCCGCGACAGAGGCGCTCGAGCTGCGCCGCCGTCGTGTAGCTTGCGTACTGGGGCTGAAAAGAAGCTCGGCCGATTTCCGCAAGCCGCCCTACTGGACGGCGCGCAGC
>CALJLK010000500.1 GCA_937982655.1 uncultured Sandaracinus sp. | reverse complement strand
GTCGAACTGGTCGAGCGCGCGCGCGCGCGGCGTGCGGGAACGTCGGCTCCGTTCGCCGCGACGTCGGGCGAGGGCTCGTTCGCTTCTGCGATCTGCGCGGGCGCGGGATCTGGCGAGGGCTCGCGTTCGGCGAGGGCGGCCTCTTCGGGCGTCGCGACGTCGTCGGGCACGACGTCGGGCGCGAGGTCGGGCTCTGGCCGCATGGTGGTCGCGCCGACCGGCAGCTCGTCCCCCGTCGGCACCACCATCACGCCGATCGCGACCACGAGCAGCATCACGGCCGCCATCGCGGTCTGAGGCCCCAGCAAGAAGCGGCGCGTGCGATCCCACCAGCCCTCGCGAGGTGCCACCGCCGCGCGGCGATCCTCCGCGGGCAGCGCGGCGGCCGTTTCGTTCGCCTTCACCCGCGCCGCCGCGATCAACGCTGCGCGGGCCGTGCTCGGCATCGGCGCGAGCGGCAGGGCATCCGCGAGGCGCTTCGCCCCTTCGAGCTTCGCCAGCTCCGGCGCGCACTCCGGGCAACGCTCGAGCTCGTCGCGGAGCGCGCGCGCTTCGACACCCTCGACCTCGCCGTAGACGAGGTCGAGCGCTCGATCGCGATGTGCGTGCTCCGCCATGCTCAGCCCAGCTCCTTAGCGTAGTCGCGGTACTCCTCGAGCGCCGCTTGAAGCCGCTCGAGCGCGTATCGCATCCGACTCTTGATGGTGTTCTCCGACACCCCGACGATCTCCGCGATGTCCTTGAAGGCGAGCCCCTGCACCTGCCGCATCAAGAACACCTCGCGTTGATCCTCCGGCAGCTCCTCGACCGCGGCCGCGATCTGGCCTTGCAGCTCCCGCGCGATGCTGTCGCGATCCGCCTCCGGCGTCGGGGCGGGCACGCGATCGCCGAGGGTCGCGCTCTTGCCGTCGTCCGAAGCGAGCGGCGCATCGAGCGAGCGATGTCGGCGAAAGACCATACGACGTCCGTGATCGATGCAGAGATTGCGTGCGATGCTGTAGAGCCACGTGCTCAGCTTCGATTGACCTTGGAATTGATCGGAACGCTGAATCACACGAAGAAAGACCTCTTGAATCAGATCCGCCGCCTTCTCGGGATCGCGCACGGATCGCAGCACGAAGTTGTAGAGAGGCCGCTCGTAGCGACCGAGCAACACCTCGAACGCCTCCGCGTCACCGCGCTGGAAGCGCTCGAGGAGGGCCTCGTCGGCCAGGGTGTCGAGCTCGCTGCTCACCTCGGTCCCCCGAAGCCAGCCGGTTCGATACGACGCACGAGGCTCGGCTTGGGTCTGCCGCCGCCTACGCCACGGACGACGACGCACGCGCGTCTCGCGCAGGCAGGTCGTCGGGGCCGAGCGGACATGGCGCGCGAGGATAACGCCGGAGCCCGTGGAGAAGTCGGGGAAGTCGATGTCGGACGCGCGCGGCTCGTCGGGTGCCCTATGTGCGGGGGCGCCCGTGTGCGCGCGGCTAGGACAGGAGGCCGTCGCGGCGGCTGAGCTCACCACGATCGGGAGCCACCGCGCGCAGGCAGGGCCGTCGGATCACGCGTCGGGTCCGCAACGATCGTGATGCGGGGCCTCCCCGGTCCGCCAAGCACCCGAAATGCGTCGGTTTTGGGGCAAACCCGCGATTGACCCCCTCTTGCCTGGATGATATGAGCGCAAGTCCCGATCGCTGGTCTTGCCCGAGGGTCGTATTTTCGGAGAGGGCAAGAGGTCGGGGGATCGAGTATCTTCGGGCCCGCGACGCCTCGGCCGCCGAGGTCCTTTCGCGCAAAGAGGGGATGAGCATGCGCAGCACGCGCCTTTGGGTTCTCGTCGGAGCGCTGACGCTCTCGACCTTCGGCTCCGTCGTTCAGGGACAGGCCGAGGGCGACCCTGCGGTCACCACCGACGGTGTTGCGACCGACGTCGCGGCCACGACCGACGCCGCAACGACCGACGCCGCAACGACCGACGCCGCAACGACCGACGCCGCAACGACGACCTCGGCGGAGCCGATGGACGCCGGCACGTATGCGGTGCGTCTTCGCGACCTCGAGCAGCGCATCAACGAGCTCAAGGAGCAGATCTTCCGCTCGAAGGCGCGCCTCTCGCTCCTCGCGGAGACGGTGCTCCAGGGCGTGGTCGCGGGCGCGCAGGCGATCATCGTCCACGAGAACCGCATGAGCTCCTCGTACAAGCTCGTGAAGGCGGTCTACGCGCTCGACGGCGCGCCGATCTTCAACCGCGCGGACGAAGAGGGCGACTCGCTCTCCGAGCGTGAGGAGTTCCAAGTCTACAACGGCTCGATCGTCCCCGGGGAGCACACGCTCACCGTCAACCTCGAGTACCGAGGCCACGGTTACGGCATCTTCAGCTACTTGAAGGGCTACCGTTTCAAGGTTCGCTCCAACTACAACTTCACCGCTCCCGAGGGTCGCGCCGTGACCGTGCGGGTCGTCGCCTACGAGAAGGGTGGGCCCACGGCGCCGCTCGAGGATCGTCCGGCGATCCGCTACGTCGAGCGCGTGCAGGATCGCGCCCGAGCCCGCGCCGAGGCCGAAGCTTCGGCGGCGAGCGAGGGAGGCGAGTGATGGCTCGCCCCGCGCCGCTCGCGCGGGGGCTCCTGCTGGCCGCGCTCCTCTCGGCTTCCTGGCCGGCGGCTGCTCAGGACCTCACGGCGCTCAACCGAGAGCTCACCGACATCGAAGGTGACTTCGCCGCGCTCCTTCGCGACCGACTTCAAGCGACCGCGCAGCGCTCGCCGACGTACGTCGAAGAGCGCCTGACGGATGGTGAGCTCTACTACCGGCTGCGCGACTACGTCCGCGCGTCGATCATTTTCACCGACATCGTCGACAACTTCCCGCAGCACCGCGCGTACCCGGACGCGCTCTTCCTGCTGGCGGAGAGCCTCCATCAGGCGGGCGACTACCTCGGCGCCCGTCGTAACTACCGCCGCGTCCTCGATCGTTCGAACGAGTCGGCGTTCCAGCCCTACGTCCAGCGCTCGCTCGGTCGCCTGATCGAGGTCGCCATCCACTTGCGCGACTTCGACGGAGTCGACGAGCACTTCCAGGCGCTCAGCCGTTTGCCTCCCACCGAGGTCGAAGCGACGACGGCCTACTTCCGCGCGAAGTACCTCTACAGCCGCGCGGTGCCGCTCGAAGAGACGGCCGCGACCGGCGAGGACGGAGGCGCACGCGTCGACCTCGACCTGCTCGAACAATCGCGCACCGCCTTCGAGGCCGTCCCCGAGGGCAGCCCGTACTACGCGCAGTCGCGCTACTTCATCGGCGTCGTCCACACGCTGCGCGGCGAGTACCCGCAGGCGATCGAGGCGTTCCGCCGCGTGCTGCGCACCCAGGCGACGACCCCGGAGGCCGCGACCGTCATCGACCTCACGCAGCTCGCGCTCGGTCGGCTCTACTACGAGACCGACCAGCTCGATCAGGCGATCGAGGCGTACCAAGCGGTGCCGCGCACCTCGCTCCACTTCGACGACGCGCTCTACGAGATCGCGTGGGTGTACATCCGGCTCGGCGACTCCACCCGCGCAGAGCGCGCGCTCGAAGTGCTCAGCATCGCCGCGCCCGACAGCCCGCACATCCCGGACGGCAAGGTCCTCCGCGGCAACCTGCTCCTGCGCAACGGCCGCTTCGACGACGCGCTCGCGGTCTTCCGCGAGGTGCGAAACGAGTTCGGTCCGGTCGAGCGCGACCTGCGCCAGATCCGCGAGAACCACACGGACCTGCCCGGATACTTCCGCCAGCTCGTGCGCGAGAACATGGAGCAGTTCGACCTGAACGACTTCCTCCCCGAGAGCGCGCGGCGCTGGGTGGATCTCGCGGGCGGCGACTTCGAGCGCGCGACGGGCGTGCTCTCGGACCTCGCGCAAGCACGTCAGATGGTCCGCGAGACGGACGGGTTGATCGTTCGTCTCGACGCTGCCCTCGGCTCTTCGAACCGTTCGGGCATCTTCCCCGACCTCCGCCGTCATCGCGAGGGCACCACGTCCACGCGCAACCGGCTCGCGATGGTTCGGCGGCAGCTCGCGGCGATCGAAGAGCGCAGCGGCGGCGCGAGCCCCGAGCTGCAAGCGATTCGCACCGAGCGCCGTCGGATCGAGGCCGCGCTCGGTGGCATGCCGACGAGCGAAGAAGACTTCATCTCGCGCGACGACGAGCTGCTCGGCCGGTACCGCACCCTCAACCGCGAGCTCTCGAGCCTCGAGGTCGAGCTGCTCGGCATGGAAGCGCGCATCACCGCGACGGAGACCTTCGTTCGCCAGATGGGCGCGGACATCCAGGATCCGACCGCGATCCAGTCCGAGCTGACGCAGCAGCGCAGCGCGGTCGAGACCTACCGCGCGCAGATCGCGGAGCTCCGACTCCTCATCGAGATCGGGCGCATCCAGGTCGGCGTGGGCGATGCCCGCTACGAGCGCGACGGTCGCCTGCGCGAGGAGTACAACCGCCTGGTCGCGGAAGAGCACCGCCTCGGCGGCAACAACTCCCGCACGGAGCCCTACTTCCAGCGCATCGCGTCGCTGGAGGCGCGGGTGCGCGAGCACGACGGCGAGATCGACCGCATCACCGAAGAGCGCATCGCAGAGATGCGGGTGGTGGTCGAGGACGAGCGGCAGAAGCTCGCGGGCTACCGCGCGGCGCTCACGGGGCTCGAGGGCGAGACCGAGGAGGTCGTCGGCGCCGTGACCTACGCGAGCTGGGAAGAGGTCCGCGCGCGCTTCTACGACCTCGTGCTCCGGGCGGACGTCGGTCGGATCGACGTGTCGTGGGCGCGCCGTGAAGAGCACCGCATGCGCGTCGACATGCTGACGCGCGAGCGCTCTCGCGAGCTGCAAGCGCTGGACGACGAGTTCCGCGACATCATGGACGAGCGTCCGGTGGAAGAGGAGAACGCAGAATGAGCGGCTCGACCGTTCAAGCGCGGCGTGAGGAAACCGAGGGGCAGGGCACGCGCCCTCGCCGTCGGCGGCTGACCCCGCCGACGCGGAGGAGCCGTCGGTGGCACGCGTTCGTCGCGGTTTTCTTGACGTTCGCGCTCCCGAGCGCGTCGCTCGCCCAGCCGCAGGACGGAACCGTCCGCACCACGGCGACGGTTCCGCAGGACGGGTCCACGGACGGGACCACGACGCCCGACGGAGCCGCGCCCGCCGATGGCACCGTCGCCGATGGCGCTGCGAACGGCACGGTCGCCAACGGCACTGTCAACGGAACGGTCACGAACGGCACGACGGCGAACGGGACGGTCACCGCGACGGCCGAGCCGCCGCTCCCGACCTTCCTCGACACCACCGACCGCCGCATCCAAGACGATCGTCCGCCCCCGACGCCGGCGCAGCTCGCCGCCCTGGCGGAGATGGAGGCCGAGGTCGGCCGCTTCACGCAGACCGGCGAGGGCTACCGACAGACGGTCGTCTCGCTGGTTCGCCGCGAATACCTCCGCCAGCGCCGCGGCCGCGACCAGTGGTTCGCGCGTCAGATCCGCGAAGAGGAGCGCATGCTCAACGAGGCGCGCGATCGCGCGATCGCGGAGTTCGAGCGTTTCATCGCGCGCTACCCGGACGACCCGACTTACACGGCCGATGCGATGTTCCGCCTCGGCGAGCTCTACTACGAGCGCAGCGCCATCGCGTTCCAGGACGCGTACGACGACGCCAACCGCCGCCGCGACGCGGGCGAAGAAGGCGTCGAGATCCCGGACACTCCGAACTTCCAGGACACGATCGACCTCTACCGCCGGCTCGTGACCGCGTTCCCGAACTACCGTCGCCTCGACGGCGTCTTCTACCTCATCGGCTACTGCTTGAACGAGATGGGGCGCCCCGAAGAGGCGCTCCGCGCGTGGCTCTCGCTCGTTTGTTACAACCAGTACCAATACGACCCCAACGCGTTCGCGGCCGAGCAGGCGGCGGAGGCGGAGGCCATGGCAGAAGAAGATGCGGCAGCGGAAGCTCCGCCCGCGTCCCCCGCGCTCATCCCGGCCTCCGAGGTGCTCGACCCG
>CALJLK010000499.1 GCA_937982655.1 uncultured Sandaracinus sp. | reverse complement strand
CGCACAGGCCTCCTCGTGGGGCCGCCGACCGCCGCAGCAGTAGTCGATGCGGTGCTTCTCGAAGACGCGGGTGGCATGGGGGATCGACGAGGCGAGCTCGGCGACCGTGGTTCGAAGCGAGATTTCCAATTTGACCTCCGCTCCCGAGCGTGTGGGTGACGGGTCGGAGGCGCGATGATCCAGATCAGTCCGCGTCGATTTCCGTTTCCGTCGCGCTGCACATCGAGCGGCGCATCGCGATGCAACGCGCGAGGTCCATCGAGCCACGAGTCCTTCGGAGCATCGATGTGACGGCGCGGGTCAAGAATGGTGAAGGCTCCGTAGGGTTCACCCCACGGGAGGAACCCTCGGGCTGGCCGAGACGTCGAGACGTTCCCATGCACGTTCGTGCGCATGAGCCCTGCGCGAGGGCCGTCACGCACGAACCCACGCTGGTCGGCGCGCACGCGAAGGCGCGCCCGGAGTCGCGAACCGAACGCCCGAACCAAGGATCCGCCGTGTCCCCCGCTCCCAAGCAGGCCCCGATGTTGAGCCGCCCTCGACCGAGTGTTACTCCGAGCGGAGTCCGTCCGATGGTCGCCGCTCCGAAGGTCTGTCCGCTCTGTGGGCTTCGTTACGACGCGGCGGCGACCTTTTGCCAGAAGGACGGCGCGATCCTGACGACCGGCGGCAGCTCCGATCCCTTCGTCGGCCGCGTGGTGCTCGGGCAGTTCCGCATCGAAGAAGCCATCGGCTCCGGCGGCATGGGCACCGTCTACCGCGCGCACCAGACCAGCCTCGGGCGCGACGTCGCGATCAAGATCCTGCACCCGGAGCTCGCGAAGAACCCGGACGCCGTGCGCCGCTTCCACCGCGAGGCGCGGGTCGCGACGAGCCTCGAGCACCCGAACCTCGTGCGCGTCTTCCTCTTCGGCGAGCTGCCGGAGGACGGCAGCCTCTACCTCGTGATGGAGCACCTCGCGGGGCGCTCGCTCGTGGAGGTGCTCGACCAAGACGGCGTGATGCCGGTGCCGCGCGCGATGCACGTGCTCTTGCAGATCTGCGATGCGATCGGAGTCGCGCACGCGCAGGGCATCGTGCACCGCGACGTGAAGCCCGAGAACGTGATGCTCGTGGAGCGCCTCGGCGATCCCGACTACGTGAAGGTGCTCGACTTCGGCATCGCACGGATGCTCTGGGATCAGCAGAGCGCGCTGACGCAGAGCGGCGTGATCTTCGGCACCGCGCGCTACATCTCGCCCGAAGGCGCGAGCGGCGAAGCGACCGACGCGCGCAGCGACGTCTACTCGCTGGGGGTGCTCGCGTATCAGCTCCTCACCGGCATCACGCCCTTCGAGGCAGGCTCGCCGGTCGCGATGCTGATGAAGCACATCCACGACGCGCCGCCGCCGCTGCGCTCGCGCGGCGAAGGTCGGCGGGTGCCGCAGGTGATCGCGGACGTGGTGATGCGCACGCTCGCGAAGAACCCGGACGCGCGTCACGACGACGCGGCCGCGATGGCGCGCGCGCTGCGAGAAGCCGCCGAGCTCGCGGCGGTGCCGGTGATGGGCGTGCACGCGGGGCGCAGCAGCTACCGGCCTTCGATTCCTTCGGCGCCTACGCCCGCCCCGCCAGTACGCCGCGAGAGCACCGAGGCGATCGTGGCCGGCATCCCAGGTCTGCCGACGCGGCCGCGCTGGACCACGATGGCGCTCGCGTTCGTGATCGGCGCGGGGCTGGTGGTCGGCGGCGTACTGCTCTGGCAACGCGCGTCGGCGACCGAGGTCGCGACCCCCACCACGCTGGAGCGCGCGGAGGCCGCGCTGACGGCGCGCCGCTTCGACGGCCCGCCGGGCGACAACGTGCTCGAGCTGACGAACGCGATGCTCGCGACGAACGCCGCCGACGCCGACGCGCGACGTCTGCGCGACGAAGCGACGCGCCAGCTCCGCGAGCTCGCGCGCGGGAGCCTGGAGCGCGATCGCTCGCGGGCCGCGTGGCAGCGTCTGCTCGCGTTCGTTCCGGACGACGCGGAGGCGCGACAACGCCTCGCTGCGCTCGACGCGCCGCCGGAGCCGGAGCCGGGCTTGCGCGTCTCGCCGAGCGACGCGCGGGTGGGCGACGAGCTGACGCTGGAGGCGGTGCTCGCGGACGGGACCTTCGGCGAGGACGCGCGCTTCGAGATCTTCCGCGCCGGACGCCGGATCGCGCGCGTCGACGCGGTGCGTGCAGGCGTCGAGCGGCGCTGGCTGGCGACGACGACGCTGCGGACGACGGGCGCGCACGAGGTGCGTTTCGTCGTGACCGGCGCGAGCGAGCCGCCGAGTGCGACGATCGAGGTGGCGCGCGCGAGCAACGCGCCGCGCCGTGCGACGGAGCCGCCACGGACGACGGTGGTGCCGACCGCGATGACGACGACGCCCGCGACGCCCGCGACGATGACGACGATCACGATGACCACGTCGCCGGACCTGCCGCCGCCGATCGTGGTGGAGGACGACGGCATCGACTGGAGCATCCCGTCGAACATGGGCGCCACGATGACGGCGACGCCGACCCCGCCGGTCGATCCCGCACCGCCGCCCTGGACGGGCTGACCGACGCCGACGGACCTTGCCGAACACCGTCCGCGGCGGACCCCGACGGCCCGTGCCGACACCGTCGCCAAACGCAGACGCGTCGTGCTAGAGCCGTCGCGTGATCGAGATCTTCTCCCAACCCGACGCCTGGATCGCGCTCTTCACGCTGATGCTGCTGGAGATCGTCCTCGGCATCGACAACGTGGTCTTCATCGCGATTCTCACCGAGAAGCTGCCCGAGCATCAGCAGAAGCTCGCGTACAACCTCGGGCTCGGCGCCGCGCTCGTGTCACGGCTCGCGCTGCTCTTTGCGATCAGTTGGGTCATGCACCTGACCACGCCGCTCTTCAGCCTGCTCGGACACGAGATGACGGGGCGGCACCTCATCCTGCTCGGCGGCGGCCTCTTCCTGATCGCGAAGGCGTCGCACGAGATCTACGAGAAGGTCGAGGTCGACGAAGAAGAGGCGATGGCCGCGCGCGGCAAGGCGAGCCTCGCGGGCACGGTGTTCCAGATCATGCTGCTCGACATCGTCTTCAGCCTCGACTCGGTGATCACCGCGGTCGGCATGGTGGACGAGATCGAGATCATGGTGATCGCGGTGATCGTCGCGGTCGCGGTGATGCTCATCGGCGCGCGGCCGATCGGGATGTTCGTCAATCGCCACCCCTCGATGAAGATCCTCGCGCTCTCGTTCCTCCTTCTGATCGGCGTGCTGCTGACCGCGGAGGGCTTCGGGCAGCACATCAGCAAGGGCTACGTCTACTTCGCGATGGGCTTCTCGGTGACGATCGAGATCCTGAACATGCGCTTCCGCAAGAAGCACCCGAAGCACAAGCCAGAGCCCACGCCTGCCGCGTGATCGGCGCCGCGGCGCCCGTGGACGAACGTTGCGCAATCTCCTGGCGCGCCTCGGTCCACGCCGTAGTCTTCGCGCTTCATGAGCGAATCCCTGCTCTCCGAGCTGAAGTCCGAGCTCCTCGCGATCGCCGATCTCAACTCGGCCGCGATGGTGCTCGAGTGGGACCAATCGACGTACATGCCGGCCGCGGGCGCGGACGCGCGAGGCCGCCAGATCGCGCTCCTCGGCGAGCTCGCGCACGCGCGACGCACCGCGCCGAGGATGACCGAGCTCTTCCGTGGGCTCGCCGCGGTCGCGGAGCGTGACGACCTCGACGGCGCGCTCGTGCGACGCGCGCGCAAGCAGTGGGAGCGCGCGACCTGCGTGCCCGCGTCGCTGGTGTCGGAGATCAAGAACCACACCGCGCGGAGCTACGTGGCGTGGACGCAGGCGAAGCCCACGGGCGACTTCGCGGCGGTGCGGCCGTTCCTGGAGAAGACGGTGGAGCTCAGCCGTCGCTACGCCGAGTGTTTTCCGGCGCGCGAGCACGTCCTCGATCCGCTGATCGACGCGAACGATCCGGGCATGACGACGCAGTCGATCCGCGCGCTCTTCGCGGCGCTGCGCGCTCAGCTCGTGCCGATCGTGCAGGCGATCTCGGAGCGGCCCGCGCCCGATCGCAGCTTCCTCGAGCGCCACTTCCCGGCCGACGCGCAGCTCGCGTTCGGGGCCGAGGTCGCCAAGGAGCTCGGCTACGACTTCGCGCGCGGTCGCCAGGATCTGACGGTGCACCCGTTCATGATCCGCTTCGCGGCGGACGACATCCGCATCACGACGCGCGTCGACGAGCACGACCTGAGCGACGCGCTCTTCGGCACCATCCACGAGGCGGGCCACGCGATGTACGAGCAAGGCATCGCGCACGCGCTCGACGGAACGCCGCTCGGCGAGGGCGTCTCCGCCGGCGTGCACGAGAGCCAGTCGCGGCTCTGGGAGAACCTCGTCGGTCGGAGCCGCGCGTTCTGGGCGCGTTTCCTCCCGATCGCGCAGGCGCGTTTCCCGGAGCAGCTCGGCGACGTCGACCTCGACACCTTCTACCGCGGCATCAACCGGGTCGAACGATCGCTCGTCCGCACCGAGTCGGACGAGGTCACCTACAACCTGCACGTGATGCTGCGCTTCGATCTCGAGGTGCAGCTCCTCGAAGGCTCGTTGAAGGTCGCGGATCTGCCGGAGGCATGGGACGCGCGCATGGCGTCGGACCTCGGGGTGCGGCCTTCGTCGCCGACGCAGGGCTGCATGCAGGACGTGCATTGGTACTGCACCACGATCGGCGGGACCTTCCAGGGCTACACGCTGGGCAACGTGATCGCGGCGCAGGTCTTCGAGTCCGCGCGCGCCGCGATGCCGGACCTCGACGCGCGCCTCTCGAGCGGCGACTTCGCATCGCTCCGCAACTGGCTCACGGAGAACCTCTACCAGCACGGCGCGCGCTACGAGCCGGACGAGCTCGTGAAGCGCGTGACCGGCAAGCCGATCGCGATCGACGCGTTCGTGCGGCACCTGAAGACGAAGTACGGCGCGCTCTACGGCGTGACGTTCTGAACGATCGCGAGAGAACGATCCCGAGAGCTCGATCGCGAAAGGCCACCGAGAGGTGGCCTTTCTCGTGGTCGTTCGTGTGTCCATCGACACGATCTTTGGCGAACGAGTCGGTCGTACCGACCTCGCGTGGACGTCGCCGTTCACGTCGCCGACCACGACCACGACCACGTCAACGTCCACGTCGACGAGTCGTCCCACGACTCACCGACTCACCGACGCGCGCGCCAATGCAAAAGGCCACCCGGAGGTGGCCTTTCTTCATCGCGGTTGGCGAACGTTCACTCGGCCGCTTCGGCCTGCATCTGCTGCACGGACACGCGCTTGCGGTCCTTGCCGACGCGCTCGAAGACGACGATGCCGTCGACGCGCGACCAGAGCGTGTAGTCCTTGCCCACGCCGACGTTGTCGCCCGGCTTGAAGGTCATGCCGACCTGGCGAACCAGGATGTTGCCGGCCTTCACGACCTCACCGCCGTAGGCCTTCACGCCACGATACTGGGCCTTGGAGTCGCGACCGTTGCGCGAAGAGCCCTGTCCCTTTTTATGAGCCATGGTGCGTTCCTCCGACGATCAGGCGCTGACGCCCGTGATGCGCAGCTCCGTATAGGGCTGACGGTGGCCGTTCTTGCGGCGGTAGTTCTTACGGCGGCGCTTCTTGAAGACGATGATCTTCTTGGCGCGGTCCTGCGCGACGATCGTCGCGGTGACCTTCGCACCTTCGACGGTCGGCTTGCCGATGGCGACCTTCTCGCCTCCGAGCATGAGCACCTCGTCGAGGACGAGGTCGGAGCCCACGTCGCCGGGGAGCTTCTCGACGCGAAGGACGTCGCCTTCGCTCACGCGGTACTGCTTGCCGCCGGTCTTGATGACTGCGTACATGGTCTCTTCTCGTTCAGCGCGGTTGCGCCGCTGTTACTCGTTCAGCGCGGAGGCGCTGGTCGTTCTCGTTCGGCGCCGGGGGCGCCGTGGGGGGCCCCGTCGCTGGCTTCCGTCGAGGACGGAGGGCCGGGTCGGGGGAGGCGAAGTGTATCGATGGCGGTCCGGGCCGCAAGGAGTTTTTGGGAGGGCGCGGAGGAAAGCGTGAGCGAGGGGGCAAGCCGGGGAGCGAACGCCAAATTCTCGAAGGGTTTCGATGAGTACGATCGCGAAACCGACGACGCTCAGCGATCGCGGGGGCGATCGCCGCGGCGATCGGAGGCCAGGGGCGCCATCTTCCGGCCAATCGCTTCGAGGGCGGTGGAGGCCGATCCGACCGAGAGGCGCAGACCGAGGGTGTCGCCGTCGACGGGGCGGACGAAGACGCGCCCTTCCCCGAGCTCGAGCAGCGCGGCCTCGGCGCGCATCCAGACCGCGACGAGCTCCTCCGTGAGCGGCTCGGGCGGGAGGTTCGCCGCGCGGCACGCCACCTCGGCGAGCCCACGCGCATGATCGGCGGGGAGCTCGAGCATCTCTTCGACGAGCGCGTCGAAGCTGGTGACGCTGCGACCGCGCCAGAGGCCGAGCCAGAGACACTCCGCGAGCAAGGGGCCGAGCGCCGCGTCGTCCTCGCGCAGGGCCTGCATCGCCTCCACGCGGGCCTCGAAGACGAGGCGGGCGTCGCGGTTGGCCACGCCGGGCACGAGCGCGACCGGACGCGGATCTTGGAGGCGCGGACGCGGCGGGCGCGAGCGCACGAAGTCGGCGTCGCCACGCGCGAGGGCTTCGAGGTCGGGCGCGAGGCGACGACGCGGACCGTCTCCGCGGCGGACCACCGGCACCTCTTCTCGTTCCTTCTTGCGTCGCGTAGCCATGGGTCGGCTGTCATGGCAGGCGCGCGATGACGCGGCAACAGGATCCGCGCGAAGGTCGATCGAACGCGGGCCCCGATCCTCTCGAAGCGGTCGGTGCTCCAGAACGCTCGTGGCGACGCATCGCTCGTTTCGCGGTCGTTCTCGCCGGAGCGCCAGTTCGTTCGAGTCCAATCGAAAAGCCCCCGAGGTTGGGGGCTCTTCGATCGGCGGCGCTCACGCGCGATGGTTCACGAGACGGTGGGCTCAGCCGCCGTTCAGACCCTGCTGCGCCGCCGCGTTCGCGGGATCGATCGCGAGCGCGCGCTGGTAGGCCTGCCGCGCGCCGGCCGCGTTGCCCGACATGCGGAACGCGTGGCCGAGCATCGTGAAGTAGCCGCTGTTGTTGGACTGGAGCTGCACCGCGCGCTGGTACGCCTGCACCGCGCCCGCGAAGTTGCGCGTCTGCATGCGCGCCGCACCGAGGCCGGCCCAGGAGCCCGCA
>CALJLK010000498.1 GCA_937982655.1 uncultured Sandaracinus sp. | reverse complement strand
TCGCTTCGGAACGTCATGCGCGTGGGTGGCGTGGCTCGCTCGAGCTGCTCTGGCCGACCGTCGACGACGCCGCGGACGCAGACGATGCGAGGGCGGACGACGCGGACCGAGAGCGACGAAGGCCGCTTCGCTCGATCGGAAGACGCGAGCTCGAGGACGACGACTGCCGCGAGCTGACCGCCGCGCTCGCGCTCAGTCTCGCGATGACGCTCGACACCCTGGCCCACGACGGCGAGAGCGAGATCGCTCCGGGTGGCGCAACGAGCGTGGGCGAGGCGAACGTGGGCACGGCGAGCGGAGCCGACGCGCCGAGCGCCACGACGGCGAGTCCGTCCACCGCGATCGCGACTACCGAGGGCGCCTCGATCGCGCCGCGCGAGCTCGTCTTGCGCTTCGAGGTCGCAGAAGACGAGCGCGCATCGACGAGACCTGCCGCGAGCGAAACGAGCGTAGAGCTCGAGACACCCCGCTCGCTCCACGTCGTCGCGCGCGGCGGCGTGACGATCGGGCTGCGACCCGATCTCGCCCCCCGCGTCGAGCTGGGGCTCGCGCTTCGTCACGCGAGGTTCGTCCTGGAGCTCGGCGGCGCGTTCGGCCCTCGGACGCGCGGCGACGTCGCGGGGCGCTCGTTGCGGACCCGAGACGGCGAGCTCCAGGTCGCGCCGTGTCTGCGCGCGTTCGAGGTCTGGGACGTATGTGGGGTCGTGGGCCTCGGGCGGCTCGCGGTCGCGGCCTCGGACGATCGGTCGCCACGCGCGTGGACCGCGTCCATCGGGTTGCGCACGGAGGCCGCGTGGCCGCTCGGTCGATCGGATGCGCCCGTCGCGCTGACCTTCGCGCTCGACGTGCGCGCGAACCTGCGCCGTCCGAGCGTGATCTCGGGCGACGAGACGCTCTGGCGCGCGGCGCCGATGCGCGGCGCTTTCCTCGTGGGATTGCGTTTGCGCTTCGCCGCGTGGACGGAATCGCGAGGCTACGCCCAAGCAGCCCCGAGGCGCGACGACGATGCGGTCGGTCGTGGCGTCGGACGAGCTCGAACCGGAGCGCCATGGACGACGCGTTCTGGAGCGTGATGGAAGCGGAGATCCCCTGGATGCACCGACAACTGCGGCGGCTCGGGGCAGCGCCGATGGACGTGGAGGACCTCGCACAAGAGGTCTGCATCCGCGTCTACGAGCGCTGGTCCACCCGCGATGCGGCGCGACCGGTGCGGCCGTGGCTCTACGCGTTCTTGTTTCGCGTCGCGTCCGATCATCGGAGGCGCGCGCGGCGGCGGCATCCTCACGTCGTGGTGGACGACACGACGGGACCTCACGCGCTGGTCGATCCAGCGCGTGACGGAGAGTCGGAGCTCGACGCGGAGCGCGCGCGAGCCCTGCTGCTGCGCGCGCTCGACGTGCTCTCGGACGAACAGCGGCACGTGTTCTTGCTCGTCGATCTGGAGGAGCACGCGGTCACCGAGGCCGCGGAGATCCTCGGCGTCCCGTTGAACACCGCGTACACGCGCCTGCGCCGCGCACGGCTCGCGCTGCGCGACGAGGTGGTGCGGTTGCGAGGTGGAGCATGAGCCGGACCGACGATCGTCATCGGTCCGCGGAGTCGACCTCGGACGCTCGCGACGCACCGCCGACTTCACGTTCGACCGGCGACGGCGTGGGGGGCGCAGAGCTTCACGCGGACGACGGCGAGCTCGCCCTCCCCGAGCTGCTCGGACCCCTGGTGGCGGCCGAACGCGCGCGACCCGCGGTCGATGCGACGACGGTCGCGAGGGTGCGAGCGGGCGCGGCGACGCGTTGGATCGAAGGCCGCTTCTTCGCGTGGTCGTGGCGTGCGCGCGGCGTGTGGGCCGGCATCGGCGGCGCGCTCGGGCTCGCGGCCGGGATCGCAATCGGAGTCGCGCTCGGCGCGAACGACGCGCTGGGAACGAACGCGACGCACGCGGACGACGGGCTCGCGGCGCGCGACCACGCGACGCGGCGCGAGGAGCGGCGCGCCGGCGAACGAACGGCGACGGAGCTCGCACCAACACTCGCACCTTCGCTCGACGGGCTCGACGGGGTGAGCGCAGCGCGGGGAAGCGCGGAGGGTACGGAACCAGGTCCGGCTCTCCTCCGAGATCTCGGTCCGAGCGACGTGCCCGACCTCGAAACGTCGCGGGGCCGCGAGCCCGAGACCGATCGCGAAGGCCGCGAGGAACGCGCCTCCTCCGACGCGCGAAGCGGCCTCGTCGCCGAACGCGTGCTGCTCGATCGGGCGCGGACCCTCGTGCGCGAGCGACGTGCGGAGGAAGCCCTGGCCGTGCTCAGGTCGTATGCGGCGCGGCATCGCGACGGCGCGCTTCGCGAAGAAGCGGCCGCGCTCGAGGTTCGTGCGCGGCTGGCGAGTGGCGCGATCGAGCTCGCCGAGCGCGCGTTCGAGCGCCTCGTCGCGGACTACCCGACGTCCCTGCACCGCGACGCGCTCCGACGCGCGATCGACGGTTTTGCCGAGTCGGCCGGATCTGCGGCCGACGGTGTCGCCGAGTCGGCCGGGTCAGCGGCCGATGGTGTCGCCGAGTCGGCCGGGTCCGCGGAGCGCCCGAGTACGTCGAACGAGCCCCCATGACCGGACGGCCCGAAAGGCCATCCGAACGCCATCCGAACGGCATCCGAACGTCCGTCCGAAAGACTCACGATGAACCTCGACTCGAGCCACGCCCCCCTTCGTCCTTCCACGTGGCTACGCGCGTCGTTCGGCGCGTGGTGTGGGCTCGTCGCGGGATGTCCCGCCCCGCTCGACGTCGGCGTGACGTGTGCGGACGACGAGCTGCGGTGCGTGATCGACGGCGTCGAACGCTGTGTCGATCCCCGGACCGACCCCCGGAGCTGCGGTGTGTGTGGCGTGCGTTGCTCGGGCGCGTGCGTGGACGGATCGTGCTGTGCGGCGGGGACGCGCGCCTGCGAGGTGGATGGCGACCTCGCGTGCGTGGACGTCGAACGCGAGGCCGCGCATTGCGGGGAGTGCGGCGTCGTATGCGGCGCAGACGAACGATGCGTCGACGGAGCGTGCTGCGCGACGGTCTGCGAGGTCGACGGCGCGCCGCGGTGCGTGAGCTTCGAGAGCGACGAGCGCCATTGCGGCGCCTGCGAAAGCCCGTGTGACGGTGAATGCCGTGGCGGCGTTTGTTGTGGAGATGGCTTCGCGTGGTGTGACGGAGCGTGTGTCGACATTCGCTCGGACGCCGAGAACTGCGGTGAGTGCGGCAATCGATGCGTCGACGGAGTCTGCCGAGACGGCGCGTGCTGCGCGTCGTCGGGTGGGCTCGTGTGCGTGACCGAAGGAGTCGCCGCCTGCGTCGACCCCACGCGCGATCCTGCGCATTGCGGAGAGTGCGACTCCCCGTGCGCGAGCGGGCGCTGCGAGGACGGCGCGTGCTGCGCGCAGGCGTGTGGGGAGACCTGCCTCCCCGCGGGCTACCGGCGGGTCGAGGCCTGGGGCGGTGACGAAGCGATCGGCGTGCGCCTCGTGGATCTCGACCGCGACGGGTACGACGACGGGATCTGGAACGTTCAACTCGACGAGCAGGTGGAGATCCATTGGGGCAACGCGGCGGGGACGCTCGAGACGGGAACCGTCGTGCCCTTCGGGCGCGTGGGAGTGGGGCTCGACGTCGGGGACGTGGACGGCGACGGCCACCTCGACCTCGTGGCTTCGGTGCAAGCGTCCGGCCCACCGACCGCCACGGAGATCCGCGTGTTCTTCGGAGATGGCGCGCGCGGCTTCACGCGTTCGGTCATCTCCGCTCAAACCGGAAACCCAGGCCGCGTGGCGCTGCTCGACACGAACGAAGACGGCGTGCTCGATCTCGTCTTTCGGCAGATGAGCGCGGGGTGCACCGCGCTGCGCCTCGGGCGCGGCGATGGGACGTTCGGTCCTTCCGAGTGCGTCGTGCCCTACGCGACGCTCGAGGACAACGAAGTACTGCACGTGATTCGCCGAGACGGTCAGGCTCGCCTCTTGGATCTGCGGATCTTGGGCGAGGTGGAGCTCTGGGAGCATCGTTTCGCGGGAGGACGCGTGGTCGCCAGCGAACGCGTCGCGCTTCCCGAGGCCTACGAGAGCTCCCCGCACTTCCGGTTCGGGCTCGAGGTGGTGGACGTGGATCGCGACGACGAGCCGGAGCTCGTGCTCTTCGAGCGCGCGCCCGATGCCCACATCGTGCATCTGTGGGACGACGGTTGGTGCACGCTGGGAGAGGACGTCGCACCCGAGCCGAGCCTGACCGCCGTCGTCGGGCCCGCGCGCGCCGAGTACCTGATGGCGGCGGGCGACTTCGACGGCGACGGTGAGCTGGACTTCGCGGGGCGGTCGACCTGCGGGTACTGCGCGACCGTCAAGACCGTCCACATGCCGCGTTGAGCACGGCGCGCTGGTTGCTCGGACTCGCGTGGGCGTGGCTCGCTCGGACTCGCGTGGGCGCGGCTCGCTCGGACTCGCGTGTGTGCGCGGGGGAGTCGAGTACGAGCGAGGCGGCGCGCGCCCGCCCCGCTCACGCGACGCCGAGGAAGTCCGGCAGGACCTCTGCGCTCTTGCCGCACACGAAGTGCTCGAACGCGTCGGTGTTCGCGGCGGGCTCCGCGTTGACGAGCCACGTGTGGCCGCCCACGCGACGCGCGACGTCCACGAGGCCGGCGGCCGGCCACACGTTGCCCGACGTGCCGATCGCGACGAAGCGTAGGCGCGCTCCCGCGTCGAGCATGAAGCGCTCGATCGTGCGGAGGTGCTCCGGATCGAGCTGCTCGCCGAACCAGACGATGTGCGGACGAAGCAACGCGGTCTTCCCACGCGCTTGGCATTCGCCGCAGAAGGGCGGCGACTCTTCGTAGAGATCGTGATCGACGAAGGGCACGCGCCGACACACGGCGCAACGCGTCTTCAGCAGGTTGCCGTGGATCTCGAGGAGACGTTCGCTGCCCGCGCGTGCGTGTAGACCGTCGACGTTTTGCGTCGCGAGCAAGAAGCGATCGCCGAGACGCGCTTCGAGCTTCGCGAGCGCGTGATGGCCCGCGTTGGGCTGCGCCTTCAGCACGCCCGCGCGGCGCTCCGAGTAGAACTGCCAGACCAGCGTCGGGTCACGACGGAACCCCTCCGGAGACGCGACGTCTTCGAAGCGATGCGTGCGCCACAGGCCTCGGGCGTCGCGGAAGGTGGGGATCCCACTGTCGGCGGACGCGCCCGCGCCAGTCAGCACGAGCACGCGCGCGTCGTCGTCGAGGTCGAGCGGCGTCATGGCCGGGAGAGTGCATCGCTCGGCGCCAAATGGAAGAGGCGCTCTCGAAGTCGGCGGCTGACCCCGCCGACCGGTCGACGAGTCGACGAAGATGGGTGGGCGAGGAAGACGCGCGCCCCACGGGCGTAGACGAACGCGCCCGACCTCGGCGCGCCTTCTTTCACTCGCGTCGGGGGACTCCTCGCGTGCGTTGCGTGTACGGGCAGGTTTTTGCAGAGTGGGAAGCGGTGTCGGTGGGGAGCAAGCTCAGAGGCGTCGCGATCGGTGCGTATCTCGGCGCGGGCCCGAAGCTCTCCCGCGCGTGGCACGCGACGCGACATGCCCTCCGCGCCGAGCGGGTCGTGACCTTCTGGCATCAGGTCGACGATCCTTGGTCGCACTTGCTGCTGCAGGCGCTCGCGGACTTTCCGGCGCGTTTTCCGAACGTGCGGCTCGAGCCCGTGGTGGTGCCGGAGCCCGCGGCGGACGTCGATCCCGAACCGCAGAAGCGCGCGACGTACGCGCTCGTGGACGCCACGCGGCTCGCTCGTGCTCACCACCTCAGCTTCCCGCGCCTGCCGCTCCACCCCGAGCCCGATCGCGTGCGACGCGCCCAGGCGATCCTGCTCGCGCCGCGTGATCCGGTCGCATGGCTCGATGCCGCGACCCGCGTCGGCGACGCGCTCTTCCGTGGCGACGGTGACGCGCTCTCGGCGCTCGCGCGCGAGCTCGGGACGGTGCCGGGTCAGCAGATGCGCCCGACGTTGGAGGCCGCGTACGCGCGCCTACGCAAGAGCGGGCACTACACGGGCGGAGTGCTCGGCTACGACGGTGAGCACTACTGGGGCATCGATCGGTTGCCCTTCCTCGTCGATCGGCTCGTCGCGGAAGGAGCGGGCGAAACACGCGAGAGCGACGCGCCGCGCCCCGATCGCACCGAGGACGAGCTCCGTGAGATGTCGCCCCATCCGGGCGAGACGTTTTCTTCGGAGTCGCTGGGGAGCGGTGTGCGGGCGCACCCCGGCGTCGCGCCGCTCCAGGTCGTGGACGGTCGCGCGCGCGTCGACGCGTTCGTCTCGTTTCGAAGCCCCTACAGCTACCTCGCGCTGCACCAGTTGGAGAGCCTCGTCGCGCGCTTCCCGCTCGACGTGCGGCTGCGCTTCGTGATGCCGATGGTCGCGCGTGGCATCCCGGTGCCGAAGCAGAAGCTCCGCTACATCGCGAAAGACGCCAAGCGCGAGGCCGATCGGCTCGGCATTCCCTTCGGGCGAATCCTCGATCCGCTCGGCGACGGAGTCGCGCGCGCGCTCGCGCTCGCGTGCACGACGCGGCGCGAGCTGGGCGACGCGGCGGCGCTGCGACTCGCACGCGTGGTCGGCGAAGGGGTGTGGGCGCGCGCGGTCGACCTCACCACGGCAGAAGGACTGCTCGACGTGGCGACCCGTGCAGGGGTCGAGGCGCTCCTGCCGATCGCCCTCGACGACACGAGGTGGCGCGACGAGGTCGAAGCGAACGCGATCGCGCTCGACGAGCTCGGGCTCTGGGGCGTGCCGAGCTTCGACCTCGGCGACGAAGCGCTCTGGGGCAACGACCGCCTCGCGCACCTCGAGGAACGGCTCGTCGCGACCTTCGCGGGCTGAGCGCGAGCCCGACCGCATGGCGCGCCTCGGAGAATCCGAGGAGTGTCGTACGACCTCGATCAGCTCCGGCGCAGCCACCACGCGAGCGCGAGGCCGAGCCCGAGGGTCGCCGCGGCCCACGCCGCCACCGTCGGGCGCTCGATCGTCGCGTGCACGATCATCCACGTCGTCAGCGCGAGGAAGACCAGGGTGGTCGCAGGGTGGCCGAACGCGCGGTACGGACGCGGCAGCTCGGGCTCTCGCCGACGGAGCACGAACACGCCCGCCGCGGTGAGCCCCGCGAAGAGCGAGAGCAGCACGCCGACGTAGAGCAGGAGCGCGTCGAAGCTCGCGGAGAGCGCCATCGCGAGCGCGAGCGCGAGGAGGATCAGCGTGCTCGCGACCGGGCCACCACCGACGCGACGTCTCGAGAGCGCGCTCAGACGCGGAACGTCGCGGCCGATCGCTTCGAGGATGCGTGGTCCCGCGAAGAGGAACGCGCCGACGTTGCTCACGAGCCCCCACGCGATCACGGCGCTCACGAGTCGTGCGCCCACGTCGCCGAAGAGGGCGCGCGCGGAGATCTCACCGACCTCGAGTCGCCCCGAGAGCGCGGCGGCGGGCGCGGCGGCCAGAAAGGTCGCGTTGAGCGCGAGGTAGATCAGCGTCACGACCGCGGTGCCGAGCGCGAGCGCGCGCGGGACGTTGCGCCCCGGATCGCGCGTCTCGCCCGCGACGTACGCGGCGGCGTTCCACCCGGTGTAGGCGTAGGCGACGTAGACGAGCCCCGCCGCGAAGGGGGCGCCGAAGATCGCGTCGCCGAAGGGCTGCGTGCTCTCGGACAGGCGTGAGACGTCGCCGCGCGGGAGCCCGAGCGCGACGAAGACCACGAGCAGCACGACCTTGAGCGCGGTGGTCGCGTCTTGGACGCCGCGCCCGCCGCGCGCGGTGAACAGATGGAGCGCGCCTGCACCGACGAGGAGCAGGAGCGACGCGATCGTCGCGTGCACCTCACCGAGCGCGGGGAACACGCCGCGCAGGTAGACCCCGAACGCGATCGCAGAGGCGGCGGCCGGCGCAGCGAAGCCGACCACGAACGAGACGAGCCCCGCGACGAGCCCGAGCGCGGGGTGATAGACGCGCGAGAGCAACGCGTACTCGCCGCCGTTCGCGGGCAACGCCGCCGCGAGCTCGCCGTACGCGAGCGCGCCGCAGAGCGCAGCCACGCCACCCACGAGCCACGCGACGAGCACGGCGGGCGCCGATCCGACGTCGCGCACGAGGAAGCCGGTCGTGGTGAACACGCCGGTGCCGATCATGCTCGCGACGACCAGCAGCGCCGCGGTACGTACGCCGAGCTCACGCTCCGGATCGCGGCTCATCGCGAGCTCACGTGCGAGGGGCCCATCGCGGCAGGGTAGCGCGACGCTTCGAGGTCGGGGACCGAGACGATCGCGTGTTGAACGACCGCGCTGGGAACGAAGGCGCGAACGTGGAGACGCGCGAACGTGGAGACGCGCGAACGTGGAGACGCGCGAA
>CALJLK010000497.1 GCA_937982655.1 uncultured Sandaracinus sp. | reverse complement strand
CGCCGGAGAGTACGACACCCACGCGCTTGCCCGCGAAACCTCCGCGCAACGCGACCGCGACCGCGACCGCCGCCGACGCCTCGATCGGCAGCTTCGCCCGCTCCCACGTGGTGCGCATGGCCTCCACGATCGTGTCCTCGTCCACGACCTCGATCGCCACCTCGTGCGCACGCAGGATCGCGAAGGGCAGCACCCCGATCGCGGTGCGCAGCCCGTCGGCGATCGTGCGCGGCGGTCGCTGCGGCTGCCGCACCCCGAGCCGCAGGCTCTCCGCCGCGTCGTCCGCCCACGCCGGCTCCGCGCCCACGACCCGCACGTTCGGCGCGAAATGACGCGCCGCCAGCGCGGTCCCCGAGAGCAGCCCGCCGCCCCCGATCGGCGCGACGATCACGTCGAGGTCGGGCACGTCCTCGATCAGCTCGCACGCTGCGGTCGCTTGCCCGGCGATCACCCGCGCGTCGTCGTAGGGATGCACCACCGTGGCGCCCGTCTCCGCAACGACCTGCGCGAGCGTCGCCTCCCGCTCCGCGAGCGTCGGCCCGCACGAGACGATCCGCGCGCCGTAGCCCTCGACCGCCGCGCGTTTGATCGCCGGCGCGTCGACCGGCATCACGATCGTCGCTGCGATCCCGCGCCGCCCCGCCGCGATCGCGAGCGCCGCCGCATGGTTGCCGGACGAGTGCGTCGCCACGCCCCGTGCGGCCTCGTCATCCGTCAACGAAGCGACCGCGTTCGTCGCCCCGCGCAGCTTGAACGCGCCGCCCCGCTGCAGGTGCTCGCACTTGAAGAAGAGCGACGCGCCGCTGCGTTCGTCCAGGGTCCGACACGTCTCGATCGGCGTCCGCCGCACGATCCCTTCCACCCGCGCGCGGGCCCGCACCAGCTCCTCACGCGTTGGCACCTCGTTCGACACGTCGGCCGCGACCTGCTCTTCTCGATCCACGTTCGACCTCGCGACGTTCGACCTCGCGGCGTTCCGCCTCCCGACGATCCACCTCGCGGCCGCGCCCTGGTAGCGTCTCGACGATGGCAGCCGAACCTCGGGATGTCGACGTCGTGGTGGTGGGGGCAGGGCTCGCGGGCGCACGGACCGCGCGGCTCCTGCACGACGAAGGTCTTCGGGTCACCGTCCTCGAAGCGCGCGACGAGGTCGGGGGCCGCACGCTGACGCGCCCCCTCGGCGCTTCGACCTTCGACCTCGGCGGTCAGTGGATCGGCCCCGCTCAGAAACGTGTCACGCGCCTCGTCCGAGAGCTCGGCCTCGCCACCTTCCCGACCTTCACCGAAGGCACGAAGGTCTTCCTCGACGGCGCTCGCCGCCGCACGTACCGCGGCGACATCCCGAGCCTCTCGATCCCTCAGCTCCTGCGGATGCAGCTCGCGCTGATGGGCCTCGAGCGCCAACGCCGCCGCGTCTCGATCGTCGATCCGATGACCGCTCCCGACGCCGAGCGCCTCGACGCCCAGACCCTCGAGACCGTCCGCGCCCGCTACCGCCTCGACCCCGCCACCCGCGGCGCGATGGACGCCGCGATCCGCACCATTTTCGGCGCCGAAGCGGCCGATCTGTCGGCCCTCTTCTTCCTCGCCTACCTCGACGCGGGCGGCGGGTTCATGAGCCTCGCGGGCACTCGGGGCGGCGCCCAAGAAGAACGTGTCGTCGGCGGCACCCAGAACCTCTCGCGTCGCCTGCTCGACGGCCTCGACGTCCACGTCGGCGAGCCCGTCCTCGAGGTCCGTCAGGACGCGCACGGCGTCACGGTGCAGAGCCGCACCCTCCGGGTCCGCGCGAACCGAGCCGTGCTCGCCCTCCCTCCGACCCAGCGTCGTACGATCGTGTTCGACCCGCCCGCCGCGCGCGCCGACCTCGATCGCCGCGCCTTCATGGGCTCCACCGTGAAGGTCCTGGCGCTCTACGATCGCCCCTTCTGGCGCGAGGCTGGTTTGAGCGGCGAGCTCGTCTCCGGGGGCGGACCCCTCAGCGTGACCTTCGACAACACCTCTTTCTCTGGGGATCAGCCCGCGCTCGTCGGCTTCGTGGTCGGTCGCCACGCCCGCGAGCTCACGCAGCGCCCACTGGCAGCCCAACGCACGGAGGTCCTCGAAACCCTCGCGCAGGCCTTCGGTTCCCAAGCCCGTCGACCCTCCGAGCTCGTCCTGCACGACTGGGCCGCCGAGCCCTTCGTGGGCGGCTGCCCGGTGTCGCTCTTCGGACCGGGCGCGCTGACCTCGTCGAGCCGCGCCCTCCGAGCCCCCGAAGGACGCCTCCACTTCGCGGGCACCGAGACCGCCCGCGAGCACGTCGGCTACCTCGAAGGCGCCCTCGAATCCGCCGAACGGGTGCTCGCGGAGGTCCGAAACGCGCTCCAAACCGCGGGACTGTGACGGACCTCCCGCTTCTGGGACCCTCCTCGGAGCCTTCCTCGCCCGACGTCAAATCCCTTACGCCGCGTTTCTCCGGCGGATCCGAGGGATCTCCCGTGCGAGCGACCCCCTCCGTCACGCTCCGACGATCGACGCCCCCGGGCATCGAGGTCGTCACGAGGTAATATTCTCAATGATTTCGATGTCTTGAATCGAAATCGACCTTCGGTGGCACGCAGGTTGCGATTTATTCCGGGCGGCGGTATCCCTCCGCCTCTTTTCGTGCGTCCTCTGACGCCCGAACGGACGTCGCGGACCTCGGGTGAAGGGGTCGGACGCACTCGGGGGGCTGCCCCGGACCTTGGGAGTGGAACTTCCCGGAGGCCTCTACAGATGAATCGCTCGTACCTTTCCTGGACTTCGATCGCCGCCCTCGCTGGGCTGCTCGCTTGCGGCGACGCTCAGGCGCCGGTCAACCAAGTCGGCGTCAACGTGGTGGACAAGGGGCTCTTCACGGGCTCTTGGTACTACTCGCGCGTCGTCATCGACGTCGACTACGAGGCCGCCGGTATCGGGACGTACCCGGGCGACGCCGCGATCGACTTCGTCGGCAGTGACCTCGGCGCGATGCCTCGCGTCCGCTGGGTCATCGACGAGGACATGATCTACGCGTACCGCGACTACGAGATCATCGAGGGGATCAACCCGACCGGTGACGCCGCGGGCACGCCCGGCGAGGCGATCACGCACCCGGTCGCGGCCTTCACCGTCGAGTCGCACTTCGACATCCGCCGCACCTACAACTCGCTCACCGGCGAAGAGCAGAACGTCCTCGTCGAGAACGACACGGACCGCCGCTGGTACGAGCGCCAGTTCATGCGCGTGAACTGGTCGAAGAACCACCTCCCCGGCTACTACGGCCAGATCGCCAACCTCTACGAGGTCATCGGCTTCTACAACCGTGAGCCCGCGGACCTCTTCATCCAGGGCGCGTCCGAGTTCCCGGACTCCTGGCAGCCGCAGTACGACTTCATGCGCTGCGCGGATGCCGCGGACACCACCTGCGATCAGGGCGACCGCGACCTCTTCAACGACTACGAGCAGGGCGAGCTCTACCACTTCAGCTTCGTCACCCAGGAGCTGCTCTCGCCTGGCAACGTCCCCGACCCGTTCACGGGCGGCATGGTCAACTGGTGTATCTCGCCCTACGCGGACGCGCCGAACTGCGTGACCACCGCGGTCTACATCCGCAACAGCTTCCTCAAGGTCAGCCCGCGCCGTCAGTACCAGGCGGTGAACTGGAACGACACGCGCTTCGACCGCCACGGCTACTTCCGCCTCGAGCGCAACACCTACGACCGCAGCAGCCAGGCGGACGATCCGAGCTGGGGCTCGACCGACTTCCTCAACTACTCCGCGAACCGCCAGAACATCTGGTACGACTGGGTCGACGAAGCCGGCAACCCGGTCCCGTACGCCGAGCGCCGCGTCCGCCCGATCGTCTGGTACACCACGCACGAGCTTCCTGCGCACCTCGTGGAGCCGAGCTTCGACCTCGTCGGTCGCTGGAACGAGTCGTACATGCGCCTCGTCCGCAACCTCCGCGGCCAGGCCGAGCCGAGCTACCCGGACATCTCCTGCCAGACCGAGAACCCGGACGGCTACTGCTACTGCATCACCGATCCGCGTGACGGCACCGTCATCAACCCGACCTGCCCCGGCGGCTACGATCCCTTCGTCCCCCCCGCCGAGACTGGCGCGACGAACCCCTTCGACTGCTACGTGCAGGTCCCGGCGGGCGCGCAGCCCGACCTGAACTCGCCCGGCCTCAGCGACGAAGACTTCTACGGCTGGTACGGCGCGCAGATGGTCGGCAGCGAGTGCGTCAACGTGCTCCGCATCAACACCTGCAACCGCGCCTCGATCGCCGCCAACGGCGGGACGATGACGGGCCTCGAGTGCCAGGAGCGCGGTGACCTCCGCTTCAAGTACCTCAGCTACGTCGACCAGCCGGGCACCGGCTTCCTCGGCGTCGCGACCCTCCGCGGCAACCCGGTCACCGGCGAGCTCATCACGGGCGACGCCAACATCGGTGGCCCCGCGCTCGACGGCTACCGCACCTCGGCGCTGCAGTGGTACGACCTCATCAACGGCCGCACTCAGCCGCGCGACCTCGTCGTCGGTGAGGACGTCCGCTCGTACATCGAGAACATCGGCAACATCCAGCCGCCCGCGACCCCGCGCGAAGAGTTCTCGGTCGCGACGCGCGCCCCGAACCTCATCCCGGGCCGCGAAGAGGTGCGCAACCTGATGGACCGCTTCGCGTCGCGTGGCGAGCTCCTCCGGGGCAACGAGGGTCGCGCGCGCATCTTCAGCGACCGCATCCAGCAGCTCGAGGGGACCGACATCGAGCGCCGTCTGATGGAGAACCACGAGACGCTCGCGATGGCGGGCATCCGTACGCTCCCGAGCGGCTTCGGTCCGGCGGACATCAACGACAACATCCTCGACCGCGTGTCGCCGTTCCGCATCAGCGCGACCGAGCTCCTGGCGCGCCAGACGGAGACCGAGAACAAGATCGGTCGCCAGAACGTGCACCTCCCGAACGAGTTCATCGACAACTCGGTCCTCGAGTTCGTGAACCGCCACCGTGACTGGTCGCGTCCGCGCCTCGAGATCGTGCTCAACCAGCTGCTCTACTACCAGACGCAGCTCCACGAGATGGGCCACTGCCTCGGTCTGCGCCACAGCTTCGCGGCGAGCGCGGACACCGGGAACTACGGCCGTCCCTACTACGTCATCAACGAGGCGTTCCCGCTCCCCGATCCGGCCGACTTCGACGTCGACGGAACGGTCGGCCTCAGCCCGGTCGAGCAGCAGGACTGGGAAGACGCGTACAACGAGACCAAGGAGCTCCGCGAGCTCGCCGGCATCGACCGCTACATGGACTCCTCGACGATGGAGTACACGGCGCAGTGGTACCAGCGCGTCGGCGGCGGTGCGCAGGGCATCGGCCTCTACGACGATGCGGCGGTCAGCTTCGCGTACGCCGACGTGGTCGAGATCTACGACAACCGCGAGACGCGTCTCCCGGTCGAGCAGCTCAACCCGCTCACCGGCACGCGCCTCTGGGTCAAGTACTACCAGGGCGGCGAGAGCTGCAACGTCGACAACGACTGCCCCTTCGCGGCCGGCTCGCCGGATCTGCTCGCGGGCAACGCGGCGTCGGGTCTCACGCAGACGTGCGTTCCGAACCCGCGCGGTGGTGCGGCGGTCGGCAACATCTGCTCGAACTTCGACGCGGACGCGGCGGCCCTCCCGACGACCGGCACGCCGGACTTCGCGGTGGTCCCCTACAAGTTCTGCACGGACGACCGCGTCGGAACCCGCGCGGACTGCCACCGCTTCGACGAGGGCGACAGCTACCGCGAGATCGTCCGCAACATCAGCGAGGCGTACGACCGTCAGTACCTCTTCACGAACTTCCGCCGCTACCGCCGGAACTTCGACCTCGGTACCTACCTCTTCGGTCGCCTGATCGATCGGCAGCTCAACATCCTGCAGTCGATCTTCCAGAACCTCCTCTACAACTACCAGATCGATCCCGAGTTCCGGAACAGCACCGGCGCCTTCGGCTTCGAGGACCAGTTCATGGCCACGGCGGACACCATGAACTTCTACGCGCGCATCATGGCGCAGCCCTCGATCGGCTCGTACTCGTTCGACGAGGGTTGGCAGCGCTACCGCCTGACCAGCCTCGACGCGGGCGTCTCGGGTGCGCAGCTCTCCCTGCCCCTCGGCATGGCGCGCTACCAGTTCTCCGAGTACCAGTCGGGCCTCTCGGGCATCCAGCGCATCGAGGTCATCGGTACGTTCTACGAGAAGTGGTTCGTGATGCAGCTGCTCACGAGCCGCGGCTTCGCGAGCAGCTACACCCGCGACGTGCCCTTCTGGACGAACTTCTACGACCTCTTCCCGGTCGAGATGCAGCAGATCTTCCAGGGTCTGATCCTCGACCAGCCCGAGGCGGTCGCGCCCCGCGTCACGTGCGGAAGCGGCACCTTCCCGCGCTGCAACGACCCGCGGATCGTCTACATGGACTTCTACCGCGGCGACTGCTCCGACGCGGCGACCTGCCGTCCGGATCCGGTCGAGAACTACGAGTCGCTCGAGGTCCTCGACCCCGGCAGCATCTCGACCCTCCAGTTCCTCGCGGCGGTGTTCGCGCTCAGCGACTTCCCCGTCTTCTTCGACACGTCGTTCCAGAACCAGATGTACGTGTGCATCGCGGGCAACGGGAACTGCTTCCTGCCCGACTCGGGTGACGTGGCCTACGAAGAGGGCATGGACGAGAACGACGCCGACTACGTCGAGTACTTCAGCGAGCGCTACGGCAAGACGTTCGTCGCGCGTCAGGTCGAGGCCAGCGTGGGCGTTCCCAACCAGCGCTCGCTCGGCTTCGAGATGGTGCGCCGCGCACGCGAGACGGCCTTCATCTTCCGGATGCTGCGCACGTACCTCGGTGAGTTCGGCGGCACGCCGAACAACATCAACAACCTCACGGCGGACGAACGCGCGCGCCTCGCGGCGCTCGGATACACGATCCCGACCGACAGCGCGCGCTTGGGCGAGGAGGTCGACCGCATCGACGGCTGGCTCCGCGAACAAGAGTCGTTCTTCTTCCAGCTCATCCAGCTCCAGTCCCAGTTCGGGATCGGCAGCTACCTTCGCTTCTGATGGAGACGACGATGAGCCACGAATCCAATCGCTTTCCTCAGATGAAGGTCTCGTCCATGAGCATCCGCTCCCTCTCCTTCACGCTCGTCGCCGCGCTCTTCGCGCTCGGCTGCGGCGACACGCTCGGCATCATCGACCGAACGCAAGCCAACCTCGTCGACAAGGGCATCTTCGAAGGCGAGTGGTGGACCCTGCAGTCGGTCGTCGAGGCCGACGGCGACGCCACCCTCGTGGGCGCCGGCGCCTCCCTCTACATGTTCCCGGGCGGGTCGGCCTTCACCGACCTCGCGCTCGACAGCGGCCAGTCGGCCGCGATCGGTCGCATCCGCTGGGTGATCGACGAGGACTTCCTCTACGCCTACCGCAGCTACGAGCTCATCGACGGCGGCAACGACGACGGTCGTGCGCCGGAGTTCCGTGGTCAGCCGCTCGCGGCCTTCGCCATCGAGAACCACGTCGACATCCGTCGCGAGTACAACCCCGTCACCGGTGAAGTGGCGAACGTGATCGAAGAGAACACGTCCGACCGCCGCTGGTACGAGCGGCAGTTCATGCGCGTCGACTGGTCGATCAACCACGCGCAGTCGTTCGCCTTCCTCACGGACTGGGTCGACCTCGAGGGCACGTGGCAGCGCGAGTCGGCGGCCTTCATCCAGGAGCCCGGCTCCAACCCGGACTTCCCGGCCGAGTGGGCCCCGCAGTTCGTGCGCGTCGCGGAGGATCCGGACTACCGCCTCGCGGACGAGTGGCCGGCCGACATGGCGGACACCGTCCACTACATGTCGTTCACCACGATGACGATGTTCTCGCCCGGCGGGAGCTGTCTCTTCGTCGGCGGTGGGCCCTGCCAGACGGTCTCCGTCCCCGTGCGCACCGCGTTCCTCCGCGTCCCGCCGAACCACACGTTCGCGTCGGCGCAGCAGTCGCACTCGCAGTTCGACCGCTTCGGCACCTTCCGCACCTACCAGCGCACCTACGTGCGCGGCGGCCAGAACCCGGGCGAGCTCGGCGAGTTCTGCGCGGGCGACGCGCACTGCGGGGACCTCGTCGCGGGCGCGTTCTGCACCACCGACGCGGAGTGCCCGGGCGGCGCGGTCTGCGCTTGCCCCCCCGGCCAGGTCTGCGCCGAGGGTCAGAGCCGCTGCTACGACACCACGCGCGGTCGTTCCTGCAACACCGAGCAGAACATCTGCGAGGGCGGCCTCACGGGTGACTTCGGCGAGACCGATCTCCTCACGTTCTACCGTCCGCAGCACAACCTCTTCCAGCGTTCGCTCACCGACACCGCGTGTGTGAGCGACTGGCAGTGCGACGGTCGCTACGGCACCGAGGGTGGCGTCGCCGGCTCGATCTGCGACCGCTCGGCGCGTCGCTGCACGATCCCGCTCGAGCAGCGTGAGATCCGCCCGGTCGTCTACCACCTCAACGACGGCTTCCCGACGCACCTCGTCAAGGCCGCCTTCGAGACGGTGGGCAACTGGAACGAGGTCTTCATGCGCGGCTGGCGCGCGGCGCGCGGTCTCGACCTCCCGAACTTCGGAAGCGTGACCATCCCCGTCCAGAACGACGATCCGACGGCGTACTGCTTCGCGGGCTCCGCGGACGACGCGGACGGCGACGGCAGCTGTCCCGCCGAGTACAACCCGTTCGTCACCCCCGAGGAGTGGACGGCGCTCGGGCTCGCCAACCCGTACCAGTGCCACATCCGCAACGTGGACGGCTTCGACGAGCCGGCGCGTCCGCAGAGCTACGACGAGTACACCATCCCGGGCGCGTACCGTTGGGAGTTCGTGGGCGAGGAGTGCATGTTCCTCCTCAAGACGAACGCCTGCGACTGGTGGCGTACGGACGCCGAACAGGCGTGCGGCGAGGTGGTCGACGACCAGGGAGCGCGCGTCCGCTACGAGCAGCAGGGCGACATCCGCTACCAGTTCTTCAACTACATCGACCAGGTCGGGACCTACTTCGGTGGAGTCTCCGAGATCCGCGCCGATCCGATCAGCGGTGAGCTCATCACCGCCGACGCAAACTACGCGAGCATCGTGAGCCAGAACCTCACGATGGTGGCGACCCAGTGGTTCCAGGTCCTCCGCTGCATCAGCGACGAAGGCTGTGGCTCCACGGACGATCCGTCGATGGCGGAGGGCTGGGTCGCCGGCGACTCGATGCGCGACTACTTCGGTCGCGTCACGGGCCGCACGGAGCTCCCGGTCGGCATCGCGCCCTCGGGCAGCGACGGCTTCAGCAACGAGGTCGGCGGTGGTCGTCCGGCGCTCCCGGTCGGCGACGTCCGCCGGGAGATCCTGATGGAGCGTCTCGCGGACCTCATGCCGAAGGCGGAGACGCTCCACGGCGACGGCGCGCGATTCAACATCTTCCAGGATCGGATGCGCAACCTCGCGGGCACCTCCATCGAGACGCAGCTGATGGAGTCGATCGGCCGTCAGTCGCTCAACGCGCACTTCGCGAACGGCGCGCAGTCCTACGTGGCGGCGTCGCTGAACCCGAACGACACGGCGTCGAACCTGACGAACCCCGACATTCTCGATCAGATGTCGCCCTTCCGCGGCATGGATCACGTCCGCACGATCAACCGCCACCGCGAGATCGCGCACCGCGCGGGCATCGTCGGCTACGACTTCTCCGAGATGACGGACCCGCGGAACTTCCTCCGCGCCCGCTACTGGGAGTACTGGGCCGAGGCGTTCCGTGATCGCCCGCTCGGCGAGGCGTCCATCCGCATCCAGCAGATGAACATGCGCGCCGTGCAGCACCACGAGATCGGCCACAGCGTGGGTCTGCGTCACAACTTCGGCGCGAGCTTCGACCGCAACAACTACGCGGACGGCTACTTCAACCTGGTGGTCGGCGAGGGCCTCGAGCTCCCGCGCTACGAGGCGTTCGACGCCAATGGCGACGGCTACCTCGGCAACCAGGAGCTGGGCGCGTACGGCGAGGCCCTTCGCAACGTGCGCAACGAGCGCGCGGCGCGTGGCGCCCACAACTACATGACCGGCTCCATCATGGACTACAACGGCGACCAGTCGGACACCTCCGGCCTCGGCCGGTACGACGTGGCGGCGACGGTGTGGAACTACTTCGACCTCGTCGAGGTGTACGAGGGCGAGCCGCGGGTGAACCCTCGCGTGTCGCGCTTGTACAACCCGCTCCTCGCGTCGCACACCACGCCGCGTCGCTGGGTCGAGTCGTACCAGGGTGGCGAATCCTGCACGGTCGACACCGACTGCCCGGGCCCCGGCCCGGGGGACCAGGCGATCTACCAGCGCTGCGTGAAGCACCCGCGTTACGCGCGTCTGCAGACCGAGTGCGGCGGTGACCGCAACTGCATCTGCTCGAACTACGATCGCGACGTCGAGGACTACTACTTCGGAGCGCGTCCGTACGTCTCCGACGCGGACGGCGACGGGGTCACCGACTTCTTCCCCGTGCGCTACCTCTTCTGCAACGACGAGCGCAGCGTCGACCTCAGCTGGTGCTCGACCGGCGACGCTGGCGAGTCCTTCACCGAGGCAGTCGATCACTACCGCCGTCGCTGGTACGAGGGCTACGCCACCAGCTACAACCGTCGCTTCTTCAGCGCCGGTCCGCGCGTGGCGAGCAGCTTCGGGTCGGTCATCGACGTCGCGAAGATGTACCAGCACCTCTTCTTCCGCGTGTTCTACGAGCCCGGGTTCCAGTCGAACGTGGGCAACCAGAGCGGCCCGATGGGTCTCGAGGATCAGTACGAGGCGTCCATCATCGGCATGAACTGGATGATGGAGCTCGTGAACTTGCCCGACGCTGGCTCGTACGTGCAGGGCGACGACGGCACCTACCGCTTCATGGGCGAGGGTGAGATCGCGGGGGCAGACTTCACGCTCGAGGCCGGTGACGGCTTCGGGATGTGGACGAAGTTCCAGGAAGGCCACCAGGGCTTCTTCCGCGCGGAGCAGGGCGGTGTCTTCTACGACAAGTTCTACGCGCTCCTCGCGCTGGCGATTCGTGACTGGGGCCTGAGCTTCACGATCGACGAGCGCTTCTACCTCAACTACTACGACCTCTTCCCGACCGAGATCACCGAGTTCTTCGGGGGTATCGTGCTCGACGAGCCGCGCTGGTTCGCGCCGCGCGTCGTCGACGCCGGGGGTGGAGACGTGGACATCGTCCACATGAACTGGGACCGTGGCTTCGGTCTCTTCGGTGGAAACTGCCGCATCGGTGCCGAGGCGGTGCCCTGCGGTGGCAACCACGACGAGGAGTACCCGGAGCCGGCGCTCGGCGGCACGACCAACGTCGTGCTCCGCTCGTGGGCGACGATCCTCGCGCTCGCTCAGTTCCCGGTCTTCTACGACTCGTCGTTCGAGCAGCGCCTGATCATCTTCCGCCTCGGCGACGGAACGGGCCACGACATCCCGGACGTGCAGCCGGACGGATCCCCGGCCTGCGCCTACGGCGACCGCATCCCCGGCACCACTCACCCGATCGTCGGTGGGGGGGACGCGGACTGCGCGACGTCGGAGGACGCGACGTACGTCATCTACAGCTCGGACCGCCTGCACACGCCCTACGTGGCGGTGAAGGTGCGCCCCCGCTTCACCTACAACCTCGAGGAGGAGCAGCTGGGCTTCCAGATCCTGCGTCGCCTCGTGGATCTGCAGAACGAGCTCGAGGCCGAGACGGATCCGGCCCAGATCCTCGCGCTGCGTCGCTCGATCGAGTCGCAGGAGTCGTTCCTCGAGTACCTGATCCAGCTTCAGGGTGAGTACGGCATCTCGAACAGCCTCGGCATCTGAGGTCGCTCGAAACTTCGAAAGAAAGCCCGGCTTCGGCCGGGCTTTTTTTCGATTGCGCGGCTTCTTCGTGGCGAGCCTCCGGCCGACGCGTCGACGTCGAGCCGCGGGTCGTGCATCCTGAGCGCGATGCGTCGCGGACGCGCCCTCGCCGTCGTGCTCTTCCTCGGCGTCTTGGGCTGCGCCGACGAGTACGTGATCGGCGGGTCACGCGATGACGCGGGCGTCGACGCCGACCGAGGTCGCTTCGAGGCACCGCTCGACACGTCGGGCACGTCGGCGTTCGGAGATCGCGTGCTCGGCGACGTCGCGCCGCTCTTGCTGCTGCGAGGGGAGGACGCACGGAGCGAGGCGTGGCCGGCGCGAGTCGGAGCGAGCTTGTCGAGCGAGGGCGGTGAGGTGGGGATCCGAGGGCCGTTCGTCGACGGCACGCGTGCCGCGCGTGGACGCTACGTCGGCGCGATCGCGACCCCCACGTCGGTCGTGATCGAGCTCGTGCTCGCGGCGCCCGTCGGTGCCGCCGACGCGGAGCTGGTCTCCGCGCCGCTCCGCGTGGCGCTCGACCCCGAGGGGTCGCTGATCGTGGGGGAGGGTCGAGTCGACGCGGCGTTCTCGCCTGGTGCGTGGCAGCACGTCGTGATCGCGCGCTCCCTCGACGCGACGCGTGTCTTCGTGAACGCGCGCGAGCTCGCGACGTTCGCCGGGAACGACGCGACGTACGAGGGCGCGCTCGTGGTGGGCGCCGTGGACGACTCCGCTGCGATCGCGTGGCTCTCGGTGTCGGAGCTGCCCGCGGAGCTCGACGTGCCCGCGCGCTTCGCGGCGCTCACCGGGACGCTCGCGCGCGTGGGGGGCAGCGCGGTGCCACTCCCGCTCGCGCGCGAGAGCGATGCGTACGTCGACCTCGTGCAGGAAGGAGCGCGACGCCTTCATCGCGTGGGCCCACGGTGGCCCCGCATCGCGTGTCGACCGAACGCACCCGCGGACGCGCCCGATGCGCTCGCGTCCGCGGCGGTGTGTGGCTACCTCGCGGAGACGGAGTCGAGCGCCACGACGATCGCCCTGGTCGACCGACCGGTCCTCGGGCTCTCGGTTTCGCGCGCGACCGAGCCGGGGCCGGGTGATGCGATCGAGGTCGAGCGCCTCGACGGAATCGGGGAAGGTGAGCATCACGTCACGCTGCCTCTCGGGGCCGACGACGATCAGGTGCTCTCGTTCTTCGTGCGGCCGGCGGTGGCCGACGTGTCGCTCGAGCTCGACCTGGGGCTTCGCGGACGCGCGACGTTCTCGTTCGACGGCGCAGCGCTCGCCGAAGGCGGGCTCCGCGCGCACGACGAGCGCTGGGGCGACGGGTGGCACCGCGTGTGGATCGTGACCGAGGAGGCGGGCGACCCCGACGCCGTGGTGCGGGTCCTCCGCGGTGGTGCGCGCACGTTCGCCGCGAGCGGGCCGTTGCTCTTCGTCGCGGGGGCGCGCGCGGAGAGCAACCGACGCGATCCGAGCTCGCTCGGTCCACGCGAGGGTGACGTCTTGGCCTACGCCACCGCGGGCAACGTGCCGCGCGACCGGGCCTCGATCTCCGCGCGCGTTCTCGTCGACGCGTGGACGCGGCTGCACGACGGAACGATCGTGCTCTTCGCGAGCGACCCGCAGATCGTCAACCTCTACTACAGCCTCGACACTCGCGTGACCTTCGCCGCGACCGGAGGACCCTTCGTATGGAATCTGCACGGCGCGAGCGTCCGTGATGGTCGCGTGATCGACGTCGAAGCGAGCTGGTCGGCGGAGGGCGTGACGCTCCGAGCGCGCGAGACGGTCGACACGGAGGACGTCCCGGCCGGGCTCGATGCGGTGGAGACGTTCGATCGCTTCGTGGTCGGTACGGGCGGGCCGTCAGGGGAGATTCACGGATTGATCGCGAGCCTCCGCGTGCAGTGATCGTGCGGAGGAGTGCATCCTGCGATCGCGTCGGGTGGTCGCGCAGCGGAGCGCATCCACGAACGCGTCGCGCGCGGAGCGCATCCTGCGATCGAAGCGTGCACGCCATCCGATGCGTTCGCGCGCGACTCGCTCAGAGCGTGCGCAGGTAGGCGACCAACGCGTCGCGATCTTCTTCGGACAGATCGGTGCCGAAGTCGTGGCCTTCGTTGCCCTCGTGGAGGCGCGACGTGTCGACGAGGAAGCCTTCGCGCTCGAACGTGGTGGGACGCTCGGCCGGAGGTCGGAGCAAGTCTTCGAGCGTCGGCACACTGCCGTTGTGCAAGTACGGAGGGCTCGACCAGATCCCCCGGAGGTCGGCTGTGCGGTAGCCGTCCGATGGCCCCACCGCGAGGCGTCGCCGGAAAACGAAGGTGATGATGTCCGAGCGGTCGTCCTCCATGCCGCCTTCTCCGTCCCCGTCGATCAAGATCCGGTGCCCGCGGCTCGTGGCGATCGCGCCGCGTGGGTGCGCCTCGCTCGGCCGTCTCTCGACGCCGTCGCTCGCGTACGGCGTGACCCCGAGCTGGGTCGAGTCGTCGCGGTGGCAGCTCTCGCAGCCCTCGCTCACGAAGAGTGCCCTTCCGCGTGCCACGCGCGTCGGTTCCTGCGGAGGCCCGGTGGGAGCGGACATCTCGGAGAAGAACGCCAAGAACTCGGCCGTGCGCGCCTCGGTCGGGAAAGGAACGAGAGCCTCGTCGTCGTTCGGGTAACCGGCTCCGAAGACGTAGATCCCGAGATACGCCTCCGAGCGCACGTCCCGACTGGTGCCGAGGTAGTTGAGGCGACCGCGTGTTCCGAGCGAAAAGTAGGTCGGAAAGTCGACCGGAATCACCTCGGGAAACGAGCCGGTCTCTGCGCCGGTTCGACCCGGACCAAGCCGCTCAGACTTTTCGATTTCGAGCTCCGTCAGGAGCGGCGGGTTTCCTGCGGCGACCCACCGTCGGTGTACGGCGACCCGAAATCCACCGAAATCGAGGCGGCGATTGGGGGCGCCGAGCCAGACGCGCCCGTCGGGGAGCTCGCCGACGTGACAGAGCGCGCAGGTCTCGTGGACACGCGTGGCGTCGGAGGTGCCGCGTTTGAAGCCGACCGGAAACTCGTCGTTCGGGTCGTGGAGGAATCCGAAACGAGCGAACTGATCGCCGAACTCGTCGTCGGCCATCAGCGCGAGCATGAACTCCGCTGGGGGCCAGGCGTCACGAACCTCGACGTCCCACGTGTCCCAGAGAAATCGGATCATCCCCGGATGGCGTGGGTCTTCCGGGCCGACCGCGTTGGCGGCGGGCAGCGCGGGGCGATCGAGGGGCTCGAGCGGGGGACCTGCGTCTCGCGTCGGGCCGCCGTCGGCTCCAGCGTCCGAGCCCGCGTCGAGCGCGGGGACGTGCGCGTCGACCATGGCGTCGTCGTCGCCGCACGCGAAGAGCGCGAGCGACGCGAGCAACGCACCGGCTCGTCGGATCGCAGCTCCGTTCGTGCTCGCGCGTCGTGGGCTCGCGCGTCGTGGGCTCGCGCGTCGTTCGTCCGCGCTTCGTTCGTCCGCGCTTCGTCCGATTGGGTGGCGCCGAGGCAGATTCATCAGAGCGTCTCCAGGTAGGCGACGAGGTCGTCGAGCTCGTCTTCGGGCAGGTCCGCTGCGCCGTGGCGAGCGTTCGGATCGGCGGTGGTCAGGACGTCGCGCAGCGTCGCCGCGCGTCCGTCGTGCAGGTAGGGCGGCCGCGCGCGTACGGCCTGCAACGTCGGCGTGAAGGCGCGCTCGAGCGAGGCGGCGTCGTCGTCGCTCGGGGGCACGATCGGGTGCGCGAGGCCGTCGCTGCCGCCGCCCGGATGGCAGCTCGCGCAGCGTGCGTCGAAGAGCGCCTCGCCGCGCGCGGCCGCGACGGGTTCGTCGGCGGGGCGTGGGGGCGGCGGCGCGAGCTCCTCCATGTAGGCCGCGATCGCGTCGAGCTCGACGAGCAGGCCGTCGCCTTCGAGCAGCGCGCGGATCGTGCCGAGCGTGAGCTCCTGCGCGCTCTCGTGCTCGCCGTCCCAGTGGTATGGCGCCAGCGCGCGTCGCGCGCCCCACGCGGGGGGAGTGCGACGCAGCTTGGGCCCCACGCTCGAGGTGTGGAGGAACCAGGCGAGCCCATCCTCGCCGCCGCCGGGGTGACAGCTCGCGCAAGCGACGACACCGCTCGGCGTGAGCTGGGTGTCGCGCGCGTCGTGGAAGAGCGCGCGCCCGCGCAACGCGGCGGCGCTCATCGCGGTCGACCCGAGCGATCGCGTGCGCTGCGCGACGATCGACGGCGTGCCCTCGACCTCGCGCACCTTCGCGATCGCGTGGTCGAACGCGACGTCGACGAAGACCGCGCCGTCGTCCGAGAGCGCGAGCCCCTCGAGGCCACGACCGACGTACACCGCGCCGAGCACACGCGCTTCTCGCTCGCTCGGCGCCGCGAGCCCTCGGCCGGAGCTCCCTCCGTCGCACGCGACGAGCACGACGTTGCCGGTCTGTCGATGCGCGATCCAGAGGCGCCTCCTCGCCGCGTCGAACGCCAGCGCGGAGGGGCCGCTCGCGACGCGCTCGCTCCCGTCGAAGCGCGCGTAGCGCCCGCCGCAGGATGCGAGCAGGCGCGGCTCGAGGCGCGGCGTTCCGTCGAGGACCGCGCCGTAGCCGCCGAGGCGCGGATCGCGGCTGCGATCGCGATCGAAGTCGACGCGTTGGTAGCTCGCGATGAGCGCGGCGCCGTCGGTGGCGAAGGCGTCGAGCTGCACCGCCGCGACCCCCGGCGTCGACTCGAGCGAGTGCTCCTCGACCGTCGCGAAGGTGATCGCGTCGAGGACACGCACGCGGCCGATGCGCGAGAGCCCGACGTAGATGCGATCGCCGAGCCGCGCGAGCGAGGTCGGTCGGCCGGGGCTCGCGTACGTCGTGAGCACGGCGGCGTCGCGGAGATGGACGAGGCGGTCGTCGTGCGGACACGCCACGAGCGCGTCGCTCGTCGAGAGCGCGAGCACGGCGCCGGTGCCGCCGCAGGGGACCGGTGCTCGTACGACCCGCGCGTGCTCGAGGGTGCGGCCCCGGTCGATCCACGCGACCTCCGCGGCCTGTGCGAGCGAGACCACGAGCGCGCCTGGGCCCGCGGGTGAGTCGTCGAGGCGGCCGAGCTTCGTCGGTGCGCCGGCGATGGTCAGCCGCGCGCGCTCCACCAGCGTCGCCGCGTCCAGCGCCACCACCGCGTCGTCGTCGGGCGAGGCGACGAGCACCGTGTCACCGTCGACGAGGATCGTGCTCGCATGTTCGCCGCGCGAAGGCGCTTCGTCCGCGCACGCCCCGAGCGTGGTCGCGAGCGCGGCACACGCGACGACCGTGCGGGCGAACGCCGCGACTCTCGTCGGCCGAGCGAGGGGCGCGAAGGTTCCGAGGGCCGTGCGCACGAGAGCGACGAAGGCCGCGAGTCGCGTGCGCGGCGTGGGGCACGCGAGAGCGACGAAGGCCGCGAGTCTCGTGCGCGGCGTGGGGCACGCGAGAGCGACGAAGGCCGCGACTCGCGTGCGCGGCGCTGTGCGTACGAAAGCAACGACGGCCGTGGGCCGCGTGCGCGACACCGTCCGCGCGCACGTCACGCAGCCCGCGGGCCTCGAGACGACTCCGTGCCGCGTGCGCACGCGCTCAACGCCCGGGCGGGAGCAGGAGCGCGAACTCCACCACGATCGGCTGCTCCGCGCACTCGAGCGGATAGCTGCCGATCGGCAAGGTCACGGGGTCACCCTCGTCGGGTCGCGGCGACGCGGGATCGGCGTTGCCGTCGACGTCCATGAAGCCGAGCAACTGGTACTCCCCGACCGGTAGATCCAGGTCGATCGGATAGACCACCCCTTCGCCGGCCACCGTCGCGTCGACGTCCGGGAACTGGAAGCTGCCGAGCGGCTCCGCGCCCTCGCGCGGTCCCCCGAGCGTCACGTCCTCCGCGCGGAAGACGTCACCCCAGATCGGACCGCGCAGCGGGTGTGTGAGCGCGTCGCTCGCGCGCACCGTGGTCGAGGCGTCGAAGCGCACGCGGAACCGACCGCGCAGCGCGGGCTCGCTGCCGACGTCCGCGCAGGAGCGGCGCGGCGGCTCGAGGGTGTCGGGCACCTCGACCACGCCTTGGTAGGGCAAGAAGCTCACGTCGCGCAGGCGCTTGCGCGGCGCTTCGACCGCGTAGGCGATGCGGAACACGCCGCCCTGACCTTGCGCGATCACGCTGACCACGCCGCCGCCTTCGGGGTCGTCGTAGTAGAAGGGCACGCGCCACGACGCGCTGGCGCCTGGAGTGTCGCGCTCGGTCGCGTTCATGTTCGCGACCATGCGGAAGACGTTCTCGCGGAACTGTTCGCCCGCCACGAGCGACGCGGGGGCGCGCGCGAAGGGCACGCGGCGGCCGTCGGTGGTGAGCACCTCGAACGCGACGTCGACGCGCTCCTCTTCGAGCTGCGGCGTGACGGTGAGGCGCAGCCAGTCGTGCGGTAGCAGACGGAAGTCGGAGAAGTTCTGCTCCGCGCCGGCGGAGAGGCCGTAGGCGCGGGTGGAGAAGAAGTCGAACTCGTCGCGGCTGAGCGTGAACCAGACGGTGCCGCCGAGGGTCTCCCACGGCTCGCCGACGAACGCGGGGGTGTTCAGCGTGCTCGGGCGCAGCGAGGTCTCGGGGGTGGTGGTGTCGAGCTCGACGGTCTTGCGGCTCGCCTCGAAGCGCGCGCGCACCGTGAGCACGCCGCCGTTCGGGCTCCACGCGCGGTATTCGAGGACGAAGGGCTCCATGCTCCCCGGAGACTCCGCCTCGACCGCGTCGGCGCGCGCGAACGCGACCTCGGACGCGTCGACGAGCACGCGCCCGTAGGCGTAGCTAGCCGGGACCTGCAGGATGGTCCGCGGATCGCGCGCCATCGTGTCCATCTCGAGCACGATGACGGCTTGTTCGGGGGTGCGTTCGTCGGGGTACGACGTGAGCCGCAACCCAGATTGAAGCTCGGTGTCGGAGTGTCGATCGCCGGATTGAGCGAGATCGCCGAAGAGCCGATCGAGGAAGCGGACCGCGTCCGCGGTCTCGGCGAAGGGCAGGGTGACGGCGAGCCCGACGCTCTCGATCGGCTCCGATCGAGGACGGCTCTCGTTGGGGGCGACGGGCGAGGAGCCTCCGCCCGAGCACGCGGCAAGCAAGAGGAGGAGCGAGGAGCGACGCATGGCGCGAGCGTCGCTGCGCCCACGGCCGGGCGGACGTGATGCGCGTCACGCTCCGAAAGGCGAGTCTTCTTCACTCCATCGAATCGCGATTCGTTCCGAAGCGTTGCGTGGATCTTTCACGTCATGCGAGCGGGGGCGCTCAGGGCGCGCAGATCTCGGTCGCCACGCAGCGGTCCGTGTAGCAGGAGCCGTTGCCTTCCGGGACCGTGCCGCTCGGGCAGGTCGGAGGCAGGCGCCGGCACCACGCGGTGCAGGTGCCGGCCACCACCGGCACGCAGACGGCTTCATCGAAGCGCGGCTCGCCCTCGCCGCTCGGGAAGGCCGGGATGCAGCCGTAGCGATCGCACGCGTCGAGCGAGGTCGGGTTCGCGCCCGCGCAGTCGACGGTACCTCCCGTACAATACTCGGAAGGCACGATGCCACACGAGATTCCGACGAGTGAGCACGCGATGTCCGTGCTCTCACAATCGTGGAAGGTCGGTCGAAAACAATCGGCACACGCGACCGGCTCTCCTGGCTCGAAGCACGAAGGACAACACGCGTCGTCCCAGCGGGGCGTGCAGCCGGGCGTGCCGAGGCAGGCGGTCAGGCCGAGCCCGTCGCAGGGCGTGCCGGCGTCGATCGGCGGACCCGCGTCGGGGAAGAAGGGGGCGCCGTCGACGGGGAAGGGACCTGCGTCCCAAGGCCCGCACCTGGGCGCGGTCCGGTCCTCGACCAGCGTCGGGCAGCCTCGGGCGTCGGTCCTGCGCACGTAGGGCAGGCCGTCGAAGCCCTGAATCGTGGCGACGCACTCGGATCGGCGCGGAGCCCATCCCCCGGCGGGTAGGGAATCGAAGCCGGGAGAGCAGCCCGAGAAGTCCGCGATGGGGCAACACACGCCCTCGCCGCCGATCGGTTCGTCTTCCGGGGTGTACGAGTTGCTGCAGCCCACCGCGAGGGCGGCGGACAGTGCGAAGGTGTGCCACGTGCGCATGTTCGTGCCGCTCTGCAGTGTGCGTGCCCGAGAGAGCGACGGGCGTGCCGAGTGGGTCGCCGGGGTGCGTCGAGCGACCCGTGATCGCCCGTGGAACGTGGGAAATTGCGTAGCCTGACGTCTCGTCGTCACGACCCGTGTCTGCTATTGCTCCGCCCATGCGTGGACGGGTGTGTGGCTTGGTTTGGCTCCTCGCGTGCGGCGGGGGGTCGGGTGGCGGCGTGGGTCTGGACGGGGGCTCGCTCGATGGGGCGGTCGACGGTGACCTCGTCGACGGGGCGGTCGATGCGGCGGATCGGGGCGACGCGGGCGAGGATCCCGACGCGGGGCCCACGAGCTGTCCGCCGACGCCGAGCTGCGACGACGCGCCACCGGATCCGGGGGAGAGCACGGACTGGGTGCACCCGATTCAATCGGGCGCGACCACCACCCTCGGAAGCGCGCGCCACCGTGGTCGCGATCTGATCTTGGCGCCCACCGACACGCAGCTCGCGCTCGCGAAGTTCGCCTACGGCGTGAACGACGACGATCTGCAAGACGAAGACGTCGACGTGTGGCTCCAGCGCGACTGCGTGGGCGCGTGGGAGATGCTCGGCACGGTGCGGACGAGCGAGGACGGCGACAACCCGACGGTCTACGGCGTGGAGGACACGGGCGGCTGGGTGTTCTTCGAGGTGCCCGAGAGCGCGCGGCTCGGGATCGGCCGGCATCGCTTCCACTTCGTGGTGAAGGGCGATCGGACGACCGCCGACCAGCTCGTGGAGATCGTGAGCCCGAGCTCGCGCTTCGTGGTCAGCGACGTCGACGGAACCCTCACCGAGAGCGAGAACGCGGAGGTGCTCACGCTGCTGAACGGGCCTTCGCCCGCGGTGCAGCCGGGCGCGCCGGAAGCGCTCTCCGCGCTGGCCTCGCGGGGCTACCGCATCCTCTACCTCACCGCGCGACCGGGCTGGCTCACCACGCGCACCCACGAATGGCTCGACGAGCGCGGCCTACCGCCCGGGCTCGTGCACACGACCTTCACGTTCACCGGCGCGCTCAACGAGGCGGCGGCGACCTTCAAGCGCGAAGAGCTCGCCGCGCTGGGCGCGACGCTCGGACGGACGATCGACTTCGGCATCGGCAACCGCGAGTCGGACGCCGCGGCCTACGTGGAGGCGGACATCGTGCCGGAGCACCGGCTGCTCTACCGCCTCGAAGGCGACGCGATGGGCGGCGTGGTCTTCGACGACTACCGCGACTTGGTCGCCGGCTTCGAAGCGCTCCCGCTCGTCTGCGAGTGACCGATCCCCGCCGCTTCCTCGAGGGGACGCGCCGCTCGCCCACGGGAACCGCTGCGCGCCGTCCGGTGGGGCGGCCTGCGGCAACCGGCCATCCGCCTTCAGCGCGCGGCGAAGAGGAGCGGGCGCATCCACGCCGGGACGTGCGCCTCTTCGAAGCGGCGCATCGGGTCGGCGAGCTCGCCGTCCTCGCGCCACTCGAAGTGGAGGTGTGGGCCGCGCGACAGACCGGTGTTGCCGGCGCGCGCGACGAGCTGGCCTTCGTCCACGAGCTGACCGGCGTGCACGTGGATCGCGTCGAGGTGCGCGTACGCGCTGACCTCGCCTCCGCCGTGCAAGAGCACGAGCAGGTTGCCGTAGCCGTCGACCGTGTTGTCCGCGTAGCCCACGAGGGCGGCGGCGACGGCGCGCACCGGGGTGCCGACCTCGGCCGTCACGTCGACGCCGCGGTGCACGACCTTGCGGCCCCGTCGCTGCACCCCGCGCCCGAAGCGCCCTTCGTCGACCGGCCACGTCATCGGGAAGCGCGGCGCCGCCACGAGACCACGCACCGCCGCGATCCACTCCGGCCGCGGGTTCGCGCGGATCAGCTCCGCCGCCGCGCGGTGCGTGCCGAGCCCGAGCTGCGACGCGAGCTCCGCGCTCGCACCTTCGGGCTCCGGCGCGCGACGAGGACCGTTGCAGTAACGACGCGCGCCGAAGCGTCCGCAACGACGCGCCTCCGGCAACCAACGCGCGACCTCGGGCAACGCCGAACGTTCGTCGGACGCGTGGAGGCGAGGCCCGGGCTCGCGGGGCTCCTGGACGTCGCCCACGTCGCCCACGCGTGCGGCCGGCTCGACGATGCGCGGGCGGTGGGGCTCCGAGGTCGGCGCCGGTGCGTCGCCACAGGCGATCAGGCACGAGGCCGCGACGAGGACACGAAGCACGGTCGCGAGGGTATCAGAGCCGGACGTGAAGGCGGCGTTCCCGCGATCTGCAGACCGGGGTTGAATACTATGGACGCGTGAGATTCGGATGTCTCGGCGTGAAACTGTATGGATTGCGGATGTTTGGTGGGTGTCGACGTATTCTGTGCGTATACGAAAAGCCGTCCACAGCCCTTGATCGAGGCCCTCGTTGGCGCACGATGGGAGGGCGACATGCCGCGCGCCCCCCGAGAGCTCGACGTCTACGGATACCTGGACTACCGGGCGTATCTCCGCGACTTCTACGAGGCGAAGAAGGCGAGCCCGCGAGGGTTCTCGTTCCGCGGGTTCTCGAAGCGCGCGGGCCTGAAGTCGCCGAACTACCTGAAGCTGGTCATGGACGGCGACCGCAACCTCACCGCCGCGATGGCGGATCGGTTCGCGCGGGCGTGTGGGCTCGACGACGAAGGGGCGGACTTCTTCACCGCGCTGGTGGCGTTCAACCAGGCGCGGACGGCGACCGATCGGAACGCGGCCTACGGGCGGCTCACGGGGTTTCGTCGTTACCGGCAGGCGCACCAGCTCGACCTGCACCACGCCGCGTACCACTCGACCTGGTACCTACCGGCCATTCGCGAGCTCGCGGCGCGCCCCGACTTTCGCGACGATCCGGAGTGGGTCGCCAAGGCGCTGGTGCCGGCGATCTCGCGCGCGGAGGCGCGTGAGGCGCTCGACTTGCTGCTCGAGCTCGGGCTGCTCGAGCGCGCGGAGGACGGGTCGCTCCGCCAGACCGAGAACCTCGTGACGACGGGGCCGCAGACGCGCGGGCTCCACATCGGCAACTACCACCGCACGATGATGCAGCGCGCCGCGAGCGCGATCGATCTCGTGCCCGCCGCCGATCGCGACATCTCCTCGCTGACGCTCTGCCTGAGCGAGGACGGGCTGCGCACCATCAAGGAACGGATTCAGCGTTTTCGTCGCGAATTGTTGGAGCTTTCGGCGTTGGAGGACGATCCTCGCCAGGTGGTTCAGATCAACTTCCAGCTCTTCCCGCTCTCGCGCGCGGAGGTCGAGTGATGCGCCGCTTGCTTCTTTCGCTCTCGCGCTTCGCGCCGCGCGTGCTCTCGTCGGTGCGCACGTCGTCGGTGCGCACGTCGTCGATCCAGGCGCAGGCGTCGTCTTCGTGTCTCTC
>CALJLK010000496.1 GCA_937982655.1 uncultured Sandaracinus sp. | reverse complement strand
GCGGGCGGACATCTCTAAGTGCTCATGACCCGGACTTGACTAACTGCTCCCGACACATGTCGGCGGCTGACCCCGCCGACTCGATCACCATGTCGGCGGCTGACCCCGCCGACTCGAACACGTTCGTGGCGGGCGAGGTAGGACGCGCGCGCAGGCGCGAGCACCTCGCGTGACGGCGGCGCGTGACGGCGATCGCGGGGCCCCAAAAGCAGAATCCCGAGACCGGGGTCTCGGGATTCGGTGCGGAAGAGAGGACTCGAACCTCCACGCCGTTGCCGGCACAGGAACCTGAATCCTGCGCGTCTGCCAGTTCCGCCACTTCCGCGTGGGACGCGCTAGTTAGACCCCGGGGGTCGACAAGTCAAGGTCGCTTGCCGGGGTCGGGGGCGGACGGCACGGTTGCGCAATGGCCAAGAAGGACGGCGGCGGTTCGAAGCAGGGCAGCTCGACGAAGGCGTCGACGCCGGACGGCAAGCTCGCGACCGACGCGCGCTCGAAAGGCGCGAAGGAGCCGTCGAAGGGCTCGCCGTTCGCCGCGCTCGCCGAGACGGTGAAGCAGAAGAAGCTCGAAGCGACGCGCGCGCTCGTGGCCGCGAAGGTGAAGGCGTCGACGAAGGTCGCGGAGGCCGCGAAGGCGAAGAGCGAGGCTGCGAAGGCGAGCGCGATCCCCACGAGCGCGAAGGCCGACGCCTCGAAGAGCGCGGGGAAGACCGCGCAGGAACCTCGCGGTGCTTCGACTGCGCGTGCCTCGACGGAGCGTTCGACCGAGCGCAGCGCGGCGCCGACCGAGCGCGCAGGAACGAACGCGACGCCCGAGCTCACCCGCGACTTCTCTACCGAGTCGGCGGGGTCAGTCGCCGACTTGCTGACGCTCGATCCGGCGAAGAGCGGACCGCTCGCGTCGTATCCCTACGACGACCGTGTGGCCTTCCACGACGCGTTCGGCGACGTTCGACCGCTCGGCGCGCCGGCTCCCGGCGGCAAAGCGAAGAAGCCCAAGGCCTCCGGCGTGCGTGGCCCGCGTGCGGTGGCGGAGCGGACGCATCGCGACGCTGCGGAAGAGGCCGCACGCGCGCGCCTCGAGCGCCTCGTGGTCGAAGGCGTGTCCTTCCAGATCCGACGCGACGAGCACGGCGTGGAGGCGAAACGCAAAGGCGCGGCGGAGCGCACGCTGCTGCTGCTCTTGCGCGGGGAGCTCACCCCGGAGGCGCGGGTGGATCTGCACGGGCTCGGGCGCGACGAAGCGATGCGGGTGGTCGGTCGTTTCGTCAAAGACGCGCGCATGAAGTCGCGCCTCACGGTGCTGATCATCCACGGCAAAGGCGCGCACAGCGAAGGCGGCATCGGCGTGCTCGAAGAGGCGTGCGTGGAGGCGCTGACGAAGGGCGGCGCCGCACCCTACGTCGAGGCCTTCGCGACGGCGCCGACGCGCTTCGGTGGACGCGGCGCGATCGTGGCGCGGCTTCGCGATCGCTGACGTCTCGGGTCCCGTTCTCGGGTCCCGTTCTCAGGTCTCGGGTCTCGTTCTCGATTCAGGTCTCGGGTCTCGTTCTCGATTCCGGTTTCGGTTCTCGGTCTTCCGCGAGATTCGCTCGCCCCGTCACCGCTTCGTCCTCTGCCCGTCACGCTCCCGATCCGCGGCCTCGCCACCCTCCGGCGTGTCCGTCCTCCTCCACTTGAGCGATCTCCACCTCGGCTCCGAGCGCGCCGAACAATCGGAGATCCTCGACGCCCTCGCGTCGGCCGTCGCCAGCGAGCACCGACAGCGCGGGCGCGACGTCGATCTCGTCGTGATCTCGGGTGACGTGTTCGAGAGCGCGAGCCTCGAGATCCCTCGCGCGACGCGGGCGTTTTCGCAGCTCCACGCATCGCTCGTCGAAGCGCTCGGCCGCCCGACACCGTTCGTGGTCGTGCCCGGCAACCACGATCGTCGCATCGCCGGACTGCTCGGACCGCACCGCAGCGAGCTCTGGAGCGCCTTCGCGGCGAGCGCCCCGCGCGACGTCTTCGTGCACGGCGTCTCGCTCCAAGGCGCGCTCGCGGGCGAGTCCCCCTTCCTCGCGCAGGTGGTGCCGCATCGCTGGCACCGCTTGCCGCTCTGGCTCGTCGCCTACGACTCGACCTTCCTGCCGCGCGGCTTGCTCGGCGCGGGCGGCACGATGCGGCGCGAGGATCTCCTCCACGTCGCCTCGCAGATCGGCGCGCACCGACCGGAGTGGCCGATCGTCGTGCTCCTGCACCACCACCTCGTGCCCACGCCGGTCACCGACGTGGATCCGATCGACGCCGACGAACGTTCGTCGTTCGTGCGCTGGGGCGTGACGGAGCTCTTGCCGCGCCTGCTCGCGCACGCCGATCGCGAGGAGTGGATGATGACCGCGCTCGGCGCGGGCTCGGCGCTGAGCGCGCTGCACGATCTCGGGCGCGCGGTGCTGGTGCTGCACGGGCACAAGCACAACGCGACCGCGCGCTCGCTCGACGCCACGGTGGCGGGCCAAGGCGACGTGCTCATCGCGTCGGCCGGAAGCGCGGGCACCGCGGGCAGCGTGCGTCAGGCGGTGACGCAGCGCTCGGCGCGGGTGTGGCCGAGCTTCAACGTGGTGGAGCTCGATCCGGAGAGCGTCGCGATCGACACCGCGGCGTTCGGTTGGAAAGGACGCTCGCGCGGCGAGGTCGAGGTCACGCCGCTCGTGTGCGCGTCCCGACGCGGCAGTCAGTGGCGCGTGGTGCCGACCCCACGAGGCGCGCGCGATCGCGGCCCGCGGCTCGCGGAAGACACGATGCGCGTTCGGCTTCTCGCCTCGCGAAAGCCCGGTCGCTACGACCTCGCGATCGAACGACGCCTCGCACCCGACCTCGACGCGCGCGTGCCGCACTACGTCGAGACGCTCGCGCCGCTGCCGGAGGCCGCGGTCTTCGTGCGTGGCGTGCAGGTCGACGTCCCGCACGATCTGCCGCTCGACTTCGAGCCCTCCCGCTACCTCGTCGAGGCCGGCGCGTACCGCACGCACGCCGAAGCGCTCCGCACCCAACGCGGCAGCGCGGCACCCTACGGCCACGTCGAGCTGCTGGTGCGCTATCGGTGCGCGCGCGCCGAGCTTCGCGTGACGGGGCTGCCCTTCGTCGAGGCCTTCGCGAGCGCGACCGACGCGGGCAGCGGCCAACAATCCGTCGTGCCGATCGTGCGCGAGGACGACGCGCTCGTGGTGCGCCTGCTCGAGTGTCCCGCCCGCACGCTGCTGCGACTTCATTGGCCGCTCGAAGACGTCGCCTCGTCCGCCCCGAGGCTCGAGCTGCCGATGGTGCCGAGGGTGCGCGCACGCCGCACGCTCGAGAGCGCCTCGCTCGACGGAGCGAGCCCGCTGGAGGCGACGACCGGGATCCACGACGACGCATCGAGCCTGGACGACCGCGAGCGCGAGCGTAGGCTGCCCGCCGATGACGGATTCGAATCCGCCCGGTCGTCGGGGTCAGCCGCCGACGGATCCTCCCAGTCGGCGGGGTCAGCCGCCGACGGATCCGCGCGACGTGCAGAGCCCCTACGAGCAGATCGGCGGTGAGGCGGGGGTCCGCGCGCTCGTCGACCGTTTCTACGACCTCATGGACACGTTGCCGGAAGCCGGGACGGTGCGTGCGATGCACGCCAAGAGCCTGAAGGTCTCGCGCGACAAGCTCTTCTGGTTCCTCTCCGGCTGGCTCGGTGGCCCGCAGCTCTACGTGGAGCGCTTCGGGCATCCGCGGCTTCGCATGCGGCACTTCCCCTTCGCGATCGACACCGCGTCGGCCGAGCAGTGGATGCTCTGCATGCGGCGCGCGATGGCGGAGACGGTGAGCGACGCGGCGTTGCGCGACTTCCTCGACTCGCGGTTCGAGCAGCTCGCGTTGCACATGCGCAATCAGCCCGGTTGAGCGGGCGATTCGTGCGGGGTGAGCTCAACGCCGAACGAGCGGGAGCATCCACTCGAGCGGGGCGCCCAGCCGCCGTCGACGAGCGCGCGTGAAGCTCGCGATGCCAAAGCCGTCGATGCGCGGGTTCTCGCGCCAGCGTGGGTAACGCGTCGCGCGCACCTTGCCGCCCGCGTTGCCCTCCACGAGGAAGAGCGTCTCGCCCTCGACGTGATCGACGATCGCGCTGTGCCCCCAGGTGTCGTTGCGGATGCGGACGTAGTCGCCCGGCCGCGGCTCGAAGCGATCGAGCGCGTCTCCCGCGACGAAGAGCCCACGCTGCTCGAACCAGCGCCGCATCGCGCCGTTGGTGCGCACGAGCCAGCCGCCCGCGTCGCCTCCCGAGAGCGGCGCGCCCGCCACCGCGTACACCCACGCGACGAAGTCGGTGCACCAGAGATCGTTCGAGGGCACGTGTGGGGCGAGCGGTCCGGGGGCGAGGCGGCGCTCGACTCCCACGAACGGCAGCGAGCGATCGACCTCGCCGCGCGCGACCCGCACGATCTGCAGACCCGCGCGATCGGCGCGCTTGGGGGACTCGGTACGGACGCAGCGCGTCCCTACGGCCGCGAAGCCCTCGTCGCAGAGGCAGTACGCGTCGTCGGACTCCGCGAAGCACGCGCCTCGGCCCGAGCAGCTCACGTTCGCGCACGGATCATCCGCGCGCGCGGACGACGTCGCGAACGCAGACGCGATCGCGAGGACGGACGAGACGATCCAGACGCGCGCACACGACGCCGCGAACGCGGACACGATCGCGAGGACGGACGGAACGCGCACGAGCCAGACGCGCACGAAGCTTGGACGCGCGAGCGCGCCGAGAGTTCTACGACGTGCCAAACCCTGCGCTGGCGCGGGGTCGTCCGGCGGAGCACACCCGGCGCCATGAGCCCCGAAGAGCTTTCGCGCGCCCTCGACGTCGTGCGCGCCCTCGCCGACGAAGCCTCCCTGCTCGCGGTCGACGCGTTCCGGCGCGGCGGCGCGGTCCAGAAGAAGGGTGCCGTCGATCTGCTCACCGAGACCGACCTGCGCGTCGAAGCGCTGGTGCGCGCGCGGCTCGCGGAGGCGTTCCCCGACCACGACGTGATCGGCGAAGAGGGTGACGATCACGCGACGGGCGAACGCCCGATCTGGTTCGTCGATCCGATCGACGGCACCACGAACTTCGCGCACGGGCACCCACACTTCTCGATCGCGCTCGGGCTGCTGGTCGACGGCGTGCCGACCCTCGGCGTCGTCGCCGCGCCCGCGCTCGGCGTGACGTGGAGCGGCGCGATCGGGCTCGGCGCGACGCGGTGCTGGCGGCACGCAGGCGGCGTATCTACGCAGCGGGGTCAGCCGCCGCTCGGTGTAGCTGCACCGCCGCTCGAGCGGGTGGAAGCGTGCCGGGTGTCGAGCGTCGCGACCCTCGCGGATTCCCTGTGCGCGACGGGCTTTCCGTACGACCGGTGGACGAACGACGACGACAACACCCGCGAGCACCGCGCGTTCCTCAAGCGTGTTCAGGGCGTTCGACGGTGCGGCTCCGCCGCCCTCGATTGCTGCTTCGTCGCGGACGGAACGTACGACGTGTACTGGGAGCGACACCTCAAGCCGTGGGACGTGTGCGCGGGCATCGCGCTGATCCTCGCCGCCGGTGGACGCGCGACGAGCTACGCGGGCGAGCCCGCCGATCCGCGGCACGGCGAGCTCGTGGCGACGAACGGGCTCGTGCACGACGAAGCGCTCGCGGTGTTGGCAGAGGTGCGCGCGCGCTGATCGGAGCCGCTCCTCGGCGTCGAGCCTCGGAGAGCCGACCCACGCGAGAACCGCTCGCCAGATCCGCCGGCGCGAGTAGGCTCCGCCTCCCATGCGCGCCTCCGATCTGCTCGGCCCCCAGGGCCCGCTCGCGCGCTCGATCGAGGGCTACGAGCATCGACCGAGCCAGATGCGCATGGCCGACCTCGTGGAGCGCACGCTAGAGCACGAAGGAGTCGCGATCGTCGAAGCGGGCACCGGCACCGGCAAGACCTGGGCGTACCTCGTGCCCGCGATCCTCAGCGGCAAACGCGTGGTGATCTCGACCGGCACGCGCGCGCTCCAAGATCAGATCATGGAGCGCGATCTGCCCGCACTCCGCGATCACCTCGGCCTCGCGGTCGAGGCGGTCTGCATGAAGGGGCTCTCGAACTACCTCTGCCTGCGCCGCTACGAGCTCTACCGACACGCGCCGGAGGCCGCGACCGCCGAGGTGGGCCGCCAGCTCCGCGTGATCGAGGACTGGCGCGCGTACACCGAGACGGGCGACCGCGCGGATCTGCCGCTGCCGGAGGACGCGAGCGTGTGGGCCCACGTGCAGAGCGGACCCGACACCCGCATCGGCGCGCGCTGCTCTTTCTTCGAGAAGTGTTTCGTCACGAAGATGCGCCGCGCGGCCGAGAACGCGCGCATCGTGGTGGTCAATCATCATTTGTTCTTCGCGGACCTCGCGTTGCGCGGAGATCGCACCGCGGGTGGCGCGGTCATTCCCGATTACGACGCGGTGATCTTCGACGAAGCGCACCAACTCGAGGAGACGGCGACGCTCTTCTTCGGCGCTTCCGTCAGCACCGGGCAGCTCGAACGCCTCGCCCGCGACGCGACCCGTGCGCTCGTCGCCGCCAAGGACGGCTCGCCGCTGCCCGAGGTGCTCCGGGCGGCCGCCGACGCGTTCTTCCTCGCGCTGCCGCGACTGCGCGAGGGCAACGACCGCGTGCCGCTCGAAGCCTCGCACTTCACGCGGGCCGAGCCGGTGGTCGAGCGCGACTGGGACGGCGCGACGAAGGCCCCGCGCCCGGCGCCCGATCTGGAGCAGCGCTTCTTCGCCCTCGACGACGCGCTCGAAGCCCTCGGCGCCCACTGCCGCGTCGTGCGCGGCGAGGACGAGTCGCTCGCTCAAATCAGCAAACGTTGCGGGCAGATACGAGACGACCTCGGGCGCATCACGGAGGCCGCGATCGGCCACAGCGTGGCCTGGGTGAGCCGGCGCGGGAACGGCCTCGCGCTCGGCATCAGCCCCATCGACGTGAGCTCGATCCTCCGCAAGGAGCTCTTCGGGCGTGCGGCGTCGGTGGTCTTGACGAGCGCGACGCTGACCACTGGGCGCTCGTCGTCGAGCGGTCGCGAGCGGGTGGGCTCGCGGATCGTCGTGGACGACGAGCCGAGCGCGCCGAGCACGCCGAGCGGGATCCCCACGGGCTTCGCGAACGACGAGCTCAGCTCGGACTTCCGCTACTTCAAGCAGCGCCTCGGCATCGACTTCGAGGTCGACGAGCTCGCGCTGCCTTCGCCCTTCGACTTTCCTTCTCAGGCCGGTCTCTACGTGCCCGAGAAGATGCCCGATCCGCGGGATCCTCGTTTCCTCGACGCCGCGACCCGCGAGATCCTCGGTTTGATCGCGGTGACGGACGGCGGCGCGTTCGTGCTCTGCACGAGCCACCGCAACATGCACGCGCTCGCGCAGGCGTGCCGCCCGACCCTGGTCGCTCGCGGCTATCCCGTGCTCGTCCAAGGCGAGCTGCCGAAGCCCTCGTTGCTCGAACGTTTCCGCAGCAGCGGCGACGCCGTCCTCTTCGCGACCTCGAGCTTCTGGGAGGGCGTCGACGTGCCCGGCCACGCGCTGCGCCTCGTGGTGATCGACAAGCTCCCCTTCGAGGTCCCGAGCGATCCGCTGGTGCGCGCCCGCTGCGAGCGCCTCGAAGAGGAGGGCGGCAAACCCTTCATGGACTTGCTCGTGCCCGCCGCCGCCCTCGCGCTCAAACAAGGTTTCGGGCGTCTCGTCCGCACGCGAAAGGACCGCGGCGTGGTCGCGATCCTCGACTCGCGCCTGGTGAAGAAGGGCTACGGCAAGGTGTTCCTGCGCAGCCTCCCGGACGCGAGCCGGCTCTACTCGCTCGCGGAGGCGAAGGCGTTCTGGGAGAACGGCGACGCGTGACGCGCCACCGTTTCTCGTCGCGACGCCGCGCGGACGGTACGACGCCGATCAGGGCGCCCCGCACTCGAGCCGCGCGGTGACGCACACGCCGTCCACGCAGGCCTGCGACGGGCCGCAGCGGTCGGGCCCTCCACACGCGGTCGGACACACCCCCGACGCCGGGCACGGAGACCCGGTCGCGCAGAAGTCTCCCGCCGAGCACGAGTCTCCCGCCGCGACGAGGTCGGCGTAGGGATCTCCGCAGCGGAAGCCGTCGTCGCCTTCGATGCACGCGAACCCACCGGGGTGGTCGATCATCGCGACGAGGCACGGCGCGCCCTCGGGATCGCAGGCATCACCGAGCCGCGGCCGCGTCACACATGTCCCGTCGACGCACCACGAGCCTTCCACACAGAGCACCAACGCTTCCGGATCGCAGGCCTCGCCGTCGGGCACGAAGTCGGCGGACGAACACCGGTCGGCCTCTGGGTCGGCGGTGCAAACCAAGTCGGAGTCCGGGGCGCACGCGCCGTACGCGCAGAGCTCGCCTTCGGTCGGGTACCGCGCGCAGCGGCACTCGAAGCACTGCATCGGCGCGTCGTCCGCGGTCCGGCCGCACTCGAGCCCCGAGAGACAAGTGTCGCCTTCGCGCAGCGTTCCGGGAGGGATCTCGCACTCGAAGAGCTCGTCGCAGTCCGCGTCGTTGTCGAGCGTCGGCAGACACCACTGCGAGGGAGGGGGCGTGTGGCCGAGCACGTGCGTCTGGCCGAGGACGGACCCGACGACCTCGACGCAGTGATCGAACCCGTACGAGAACATCGACCGGAAGAGGCCGGGTCCGCACGACTGCATCCACTCGCAGTGCGCGCGCGCCACCGGACGCGTCTGCGCCAAGATCGCTTCGGGAACCTCCACTCCGGTTCGCGCGTCCGTCCCGGCGTCCATCGCGACGGTGCCCGAGTCGAGACCCGCGTCCCGCTCCTCGAGCCGCGCGCTCGCGTCGACGGATGCGTCCTCCTTCGGTTCGAGCACGTCGACGGGGGTGTCGCAGCCGAACGTGAAGGCTCCCCCCGCGAGCGCGAAGAGCACGAGGCGGACGACGTGAGCATGCCTCGCGTAGCGCCATCGACCCGCGACCACGCCCACGCCCGGAAGAGGACGACGATTCCCGAGACCCAACTTGCCGTTCATGTCCATTCGAGCCACGAGGCCGCGACGACGGACCATGATTCGAAAAGATGGTCCGTCGCACGCCGCTCGTGGCTCTACCGAGGAGTGCCCCTGCGTCCCGACCGACGACTGCGTCTCGTCTCTTCGCCTCCCAGCCCTCGCGAGGCGCCCACCCCCGCGAGCGATGCGTCGCTCGTGGCGCGGGCACGCGGCGGCGATCGCGAGGCGGAGACCGAGCTGCTCCTGCGCCACACCCCGCGGCTGGCCCGCGTGGTCGATCGCATGCTCGGCGATCGCGACGAGACCGACGACGTGGTGCAGGACACGCTCGAGACGGCGCTCGGCAAGCTCGGGTCCCTGCGCGGGCCCGAGGCGTTCGGCGGTTGGCTCTTGTCGATCGCGGTGCGGCACGTCCACCGTCGGCTCCGTCGACGGCGCCTCGCGCTCGCCTTCGGTTTCCTCACGAGCGCCGAAGGCGTCGAGCCGCTCGAGGAGCAGTGCGCGCCTTTCGCGACCGCGGAGCAGCGGGCCGAGCTGGCGCTGCTCGATCGTGCGCTCGCGCGTCTGGCTCCCGCGGAGCGCATCGCATGGACGCTGCGCTGGATCGAGGGGCTCGAGCTCTCCGAGATCGCGACCGCGCTCGACTGCTCGATCACGACGGTGAAGCGTCGACTGCAGGCCGCGGACGCCGAGGTGCGGGTGCACGCCGCGCGCGAAGAGGCACCCGTCACGCTCGACGATGCCGACGGCTCCGACGCCGCCGACGATGCCCGCGATACCTCGCGCGAAGGAGGTGCGTCGTGAAGTTTCGTACCTTGCCGCGTCGTGTGGCCGACGTGCTCGACGATCGCGACGCCGAGACGCGCGCGCACGCGATCGTGCGGCGCACGCGGCGCGCCCGGCGTCGAAAGGCACCGCTCGGCGCGATCGCGGTGGCCGCCGCGTCGCTCGTCACGGTCTCCGCGCTCGCGTACCGCACGTGGCGCGCGCCGGAGCCGCCCGAGACCGTGGAGTCCCCCGTCGTCGGTCGCAGCTCCACCACGCTCACCGCCGGCCGTCGATCGTTCGGGCCGCGCTCGTGGACCGAGGTCGGGGCCGATACCGACGCGACCCTGCTCGAGACCCGCGACGCGCTCGAGATCGTGCTCACGCGCGGCGAGGTCGAGCTCGACGTGCGCGCCGAAGAACGCCGCGTGGATCTCGACGCGGGGCTCGTCCACCTCTCCGCGATCGGCGCGCACCTGACGGTCGTGCGGGGCGACACCGTGCGGGGCGACACCGCGCGCGACGATGCCGTGCAGGGCGACACCGCGCGCGACGATGCCGTGCGGGGCGACACCGTGCGGGGCGACGGCGACACCGTGCAGGGCGACACCGTGCAGGGCGACACCGCGCAGATCGACACCGTCCGCGTGGTGGTGCACGAAGGCCGCGTGCTCGCGCGGGGTGAGCATGTGCCGGAGCGCGCGCGCATGCTCGCGGCGGGCGAGTCGATCGTGGTCCGAGTGCCTGCGAGACCGAGCTCCTCGACTCCCGCGGCGCGGCCGAGCGAAGCGCCCACCGAGGAAGAGGTCGTGCGACCGCGCGTGCCCGCGCGCGCCGACGCGTCTCGTCGCTGGCGCGAGCTCGCGGACGCGGGCGAGTACCGCGAGGCGTGGCGCGCGCTCGACGAGGTCGGTATGTCGCGCGAGGTGCGCGCCGCCGATCCCGAAGAGCTCCTCTCGCTTGCCGACGTCGCGCGACGGAGCGGCCACGCTGCGCGCGCCGAAGAGCCCCTGACGGAGCTCCTCCGACGGTTCCCCGACGATCCGGCCGCCGCGCTCGGCGCCTTCACGCTCGGACGCCTGCGCGCGGACCAGCTCGGTCGCCCGGCGGACGCCGCCGAGGCCTTCGAGCGCGCGCTGCGCTCGTCGCTTCCCTCGACCTTGGTACCCGACGCGCTCGCTCGGCTCGCGCTCGCGCGTCGCGATGCGGGTCAGCACGAGCGCGCGCGCGCCGACGCTTCGCGCTACCTCGAACGTTTCCCGAGCGGCCCGCGCGCGGCCGAGATGCGCGCGATCGTGGACGCTCGATGAGAGCCTGCGTTCTCCTCGTGCTGCTCTCGGCCGCTTCGCTCGCGCACGCGCAAGACGGCCGCGTCGTGCTGCGTGCACCGCGCTGCGACGCGCCGTTCGCGTGGGAGTCCGTGACCTCGCTGCTCGCGCTCGAGCTCTCGGACGACGGAGTCGCGAGCACGGTCGAGTCTCGCGTGGAGGGCGAGCGCACGACCGACCCGAACGACCCGACGACCGCCTTGGGTGCCACGCTCGCATCGATTCAGTTCGTCTGCGGTGACCCGCGGACACCCCACGCGGTCCGCGTCGAGATCGACGATCACGTCACCCGCAAGCGCCTCACGCGTGACTTCGATCTCTCCAGCCTGCCCGAACGCTCACGGCCTCGCGCGCTCGCGCTCGGCGCGGCCGAGCTCCTCCGCGCGAGCTGGGCCGAGCTCGCGTTGCCGACGGTGCCCGCCGCGGAGGTCGCGGTGCCGCCAGACCTTCGACGCGCGATCCGCGTGGTCCCGCGCAGCGCGCTCGATGCGCCGCGTGCGTCGCAGCTCGCCGAGCCGGTGGCCTCGCGTCCGCCCTCCGAGGCGCCGCGCTCCGAGCGCGCTCCGATCGTGCCCCTTCCACGGGCGCATGCGCGAGCCGGCGCGGAGGTCCGCGCCCACGCCTCCGGAAATGTCGCGCTCGCGGGGGGATTCGTTCACGTCGACGCCACGCTCGCCCCTCGCGTCGCGCTGCGGCTCGGCGGCGTCGCGCTCCATGCCCGCGCGACCCATCCGCTCGGCGAGGTCGCGCTGCTCGAGCTCGCGGGGCACGTCGGCGTCTTCGTCGCGGCACGCCTCGGCCCGCTCCGCCTCGGGATCGCGCCCGCGCTCGAGCTCGGCTGGGGCCGCGCGACCGGGAGCACCACGCGCCCCGACGTGGACGTCGACGACGGTGCCACCTGGCTCGCGTCCGCGAAGCTCGAGCTCGACGCGGTCGTCGCGTTGCGCGAACGCTTCGAGCTCTTCTGCGCGCTCGTGACGACCTACCCGCTGCACGGTCTACGGGCCCGCGCCGCGGGGGTCGCGTTCTCCGGCATCACCGGCCCGAGCGTCGGCGTGGCGTTCGGCTTCGGGGTGCCCTTCGGCGCGACCTGAGAACCATGCCCCGCGGGCGGGATGGCGACCGACCCTCGCGAGAAGTCCGAGTTGCGGTGTTCCGCAGTACGCTGAGCCGGTGACTCGCTTCGACGTGTGCCTGGCTCTCGTCGTCTCTCTCTCGCTGGCTTGTGGCGACGACGACTCGCCCCGAGACGGCGGCGCGCTCGACGGCGCGTTCGACGGTGCAACCGACGGCGCTGCTCCCGACGGCGCTGCTCCCGACGTCCGCGACGCGGGTCCTCCCGTTCCACCGATGCCGACCTGCGAGGAACCTCCCGCGCGCACCTTCCCCGCGTGCGGCTCGGGCGGCGCACGGCTCGGACTCTTCGACGCGCGCCCCACCCTCGACGACAAAGCCCACGACCTCGATCGCGGCTTCCACGCGCTCCACGCCTGGCCGACCGGCGTGAACACCGAGGTGCGCGCGAACGACGACGAGGCGCGCGCCACGATCGAACGTTTCTTCGTCGAGCACGACGGGTGGGACTTCGAGGCCTTCGCGGCGTCCGTCGGCGACGCGCGCACGCTGCCCGAGACCGTGAGCTGGGCGAAGGTCGCGGGCGCGTACGCGGGCGCGGGCGTGGCGGCCGACGCGTACCGCTACGCGGTCCTGCGCGACGAAGGCGCGGCGTGCGACGAGATCGAGCGCGCGCGCGAGCACCTGCACCGCGGGCTCGACGCGATGCACCGCGCGTTCGCGATCACGGGCGTCGAGGGTGTCGTCGCGCGCGGCTACCAGCGCGCGGATCTGCCGGGCGGCGCGCACGAGACGACCCCGCTCTTCGACGCGATGGGCGCCCCGCTGCCCGAAGAGAAGAACAACGGCACGTGGCGCGAAGACCAGAGCGGCGCCTACCCGGACTACGTCTGGGAGGACAGTTGCAGCCGCGACATGTTGATCGGCTGGGTGCTCGGCATGGCCGCCGCCTGGGAGGTCACGCGCGGCGATCCGACGATCGACGCTGCGCGCCTCCGCACGCTCGCCGACGACGCCGACGCCCTCGCGACCTCGCTCGCCCGCGTCGGAGAGCGCGGACGCGATCTCGAGATCCACGACGCGGACGGCCGCCTCACCTTCCACGCGTACCTCCACGAGTCCGCCGTCGATCGCACCTACCTCGATCGCTTCGCCGGCAACGGCCAACACGCCGCCATGGCCCTCGGCATCGTCGCCGCCCTCGCGCGCATCGGCGACGACCCGGAGGTCGACCGTTGGCTTCACGAAGAGCTCGTGTTCCGCCGCGATCTGCCGGGCATCGTGCGCGAGCACGTGGGCGTCATCGACTTCGGCGCGATGACGAACTTCTCGAACCACAACATGACGTGGACGGGGCTCTGGCTCGCGAACCGCTACCTCTGCGACGACGACGCGCGTGAGCAGGTCCGCGAAGGCACGATGGTCGAGCTCTACGCGCGCGAGGGATCGTCGCGCCGCGTCGACGCCATGGGGCAGACCTTCTTCGACCTCGTCTACCTCGCCGCGCGCGGACGAGCGCACGCCGATCGCGCGCTCGACGCCGACGAGCTCGACGCGGCCGCCCTCGCGCGGGGTGTGCAGACGCTCGACGAGTTCCCCGCGCCGCCCTACTGGGCGATCGCCCGCGAGAACTGCGACGCGGACGAGATCGCGAGCCGCGCCTGCATCGCCGAGGACGGCACCGAGCTGACGATCGATCCGATGCGCGGCCGCGGCGACGAGGTCGTCGCGACGACGCCCGTTCCGATGCGCATCCGCCCGTCCAGCAACTACTTCTGGCGCAGCGACCCCTACCGCGTGAACGGCGCGGGCGATCCGAACGCGCTCTACCCGGGAGTCGACTTCCGCCTCGCGTATTGGATGGGGCGGTTCCTGCGCGTGGAGTGAGCTCGATCGGCGGACCGACCCGAGGCTCGGGCGCCCGAGCCTCTCCATGGGAGTCACGGTGGCGCCTGGATCAGGTCAGCCCCCGCACGAGCTTCACCGCGACGCCCACCAGCCGATAGCGCGTGCCGTCGCGCATCAGGTGCTCCGCCAGACCGGCGCCGCGGAGCTGCGCGAGCGCGTTGTGCAGGCGGTTGCTCGCGGCGTCGTCGCGCATGCGCTCGCCCGGCCAGACGCCCTCCACGATCGCGTCGCGCTCGACGCCTTCCTCGCCGGCCTCCGCGAGCACGCGCAACACACGAAACGCGTTGCGGCGAGTCGTCGCGTCGAGCTCGGCGCCACCCGGCAGCCGCGCGCGCTCGCCCACGCGATCGACGCAGATCGCCGTCCGATCCGGATCGCGCGCGCACTGCTCGACCTCCACGCGCGCGTGCGGGTCGAGGTCGGCGAAGAACGCCAACGCCGCCTCGCGCACGCCGCCCGCGTCGGCCGCGCTCACCCCGATCTGCGCGCGCGCTCCGAGCCCCTCCCAGGTCGGGCGCAGCGCCGCGACGAGCCGTTCCGTGGTCGAGCTCTCGCCCCGCGTCCGCGCGCGAAGCCACGCCGCGTGCTCCAACACGAGCTCCGACGCCGCACGAAGCGGCGGGCGCGCGACCTTCGTGAGCGCCTCGTGCGCCCGCACGTCGGCCGCCGCGCTCTCGTCGTGCGCGCCGAGCCGCGCGAGCACCCGACTCCGCTGTGCCTCGAGCTGCGCCTCCACGTCCGGCGCCGTGTTGACACGCGCGATCGCGAGCCCGCGCTCGAGCGCCGCGAGCGCGTCCGCGAAGCGCCCGCGCGCTTCGAAGAGATCCGACGACACTCGCTCGAGGTGCATCGCCACGAGCGGGCTCGGGCTCCGCGCGAGCAGCGCGGGCAGCGCGTCGAGCCGCGCCTCCGCTTCGTCGAGCCGCCCGCGCGCGATCGAGACGCACACCAGGTTGAAGCTCACGAAGGTCTGCTGCTCGAAGTAGCCCGCCTGCGCGACGCGCTCCGCCGCTGCGCCGAAGTACCGCTCCGCGTCGTCGAGCCGTCCGTATTGGTACGCGAGGATCCCGAGGTGCCCGAGGCTCGTGCCGAGCGCGCCCGAGTCGTCGATCGCTTCGAAGAGCGCGACGGCCGCGCGTCCTGCCCGCTCCGCCGCCGCGTCGTCGCCCGCGAACGAGTGGCAGAGGCAGAGGTTCGCGAGCGCGATCGCTTCGGTGCGCTCGGCCCGCAGCCGCGCCGCGATGGATCGCCCGCGCGCGTAGAGCGCGACCGCCTCGTCGAAGCGCTGCTGCCAATAACGAACGCTCCCGAGATCGATCACGTAGCGCGCGCCCTCGAGCTCCGGACCTTCGCGACCCGCGAGCTCGATCGCGCGCTCCAGCGCTTCGGCGGCATCGTCGAGCCGGCGGTGGAAGCGCAGCCCCGCCGCGTGCTCGGACCACCAGCGCGCGGCGAGCCGCGGGCAGAGCACGTTCGGATCGATCGCCTGGAGCGTGCGCTCGAAGGTCTCCACGTCGCCCGCCATTCGGTGCGCCCTGGCGTATCCGATCGCGAGCTCCGACGAACGTGACCCCACGATCGCGTGGGCCCGCTCGAGCTCCGGGCAGGGTTTCGGCCCGACGTGCACCTCCGCGCGTGTCTGCAGCGCGAGCGCGAGCTCGACGAGCGCGTCCACGTCGGCATCCTTCAGCTCGCGGCCGTCGAGGTTCGAGCCGTCGAGGTTCGAGCCGTCGAGGTTCGGGCCGTCGAGGTTCGGGCCGTCGAGGTTCGAGCCGTCGAGCTTCGGGCCATCGAGGTTCGAGCCGTCGAGGTTCGAGCTCGAATCGCGACCTGCACCGACGCCGCGCACGTGCGGCTCGCGCCCGACGAGCAGACGCTCCATCGCCCGCCGCATGCGGCCCTCGTCGCGCGCGAGCTCGTGCAGCGCGGCCTCGTCTCCCGCGCTCACCCAACGCTCCCGCGCCGCGCGCGCTCGTTCGATCGTGCTCGCGTCGATCCGCGTCGTCGCGGCACGGAAGTCGTTCACGAACGAATCGTCGAGCGACAACCCGCGCGCGGCGGCGTGACGCAGCGCGAGCGCGTCCCCACCGACGAGCAACGCGCGATCTCGCAGCTCGATCAGCGCGTCCAGCGATCCGGGCGACCACGCCTCGAGCGCGTTCGCCGACACCGGCTCCCCCGCCGCGAGCAGGAGCACCGCCACGCCGCGCGTCGTTTCTCCCAGCGTGAGCGGGCGATCCGAGACGAGCAGCGGATGTTCGACCGCCCGTCCGAACGTCACCAGCGCCGCGCGCGCCGTTTCGCAACGCGCGACCCACACGGGCGGCGCGAGCAGTCGACACAACGCCGCCGCCCGGACGAGCGCCGCCGGAGCTCCCTCCGCGTGCGCCGCGAGCGCGCGGAGCGAGGCCTCGTCGACCTCGACCCCGTCGCGCCGCACGAGCGCCGCGAGGAAGGCTTCGCTCCGCGCGAGGGTCAGCGGAGCGAGCTCCACGAACGCGTCCGCGTCGAGGTCGGTGCGCTCCACGCACGCCACCACGATCGGTCCGGTCGCCGCTCGCAGCGCGGCGCGCGCATGCGCGAGCGTCGGGGCGTCCACGAAGGTCACCGCCTCGGTCCCTCGCGTGGGTCCCGCCGCCACGAGCCTCGAGGCTTCGAGCCGCGAGGCTTCCAGTGTCGACGCCTCGGTCTCGACCGACGGTTCGAGCTCCGACGCGAGCGCCCACGCGGTCGCGTCGCCACGCAGCCGCTCCATCAGCCGCGTCCGCCCGACTCCCGGCGGTCCCCACACCACGATCCGCCGCGCGCCCTCCCGAAGACGCCGACGCACGAGCTCGGCCGCCGCCTCGTGGAGGTCGCGTTCGGCGTCGAGCGCGGGCGCAGGCGTCATGGTGGAGGGTGGACGTGCGGATCGCGCGGAGCTTCACCGCTCGAAGGTGACGGTTCCGCCGTCTTGGATGACACACGAGATGCCGCCGCTGGTCTCGTACTGCCCTTCGATCGAACCGCGCGCTTCGTTCGTCCCGATCACCTCGCGAACGCGGATCGAAACCTGATTGTCACGCCGCACGGTGGTCGCCGCGTTGTCGTTGTGATCGCGCCCCGGAAACTGCCCGGAGAGGGTGAGCCCGCTGTCCGAGCCGGTCCCCGTCATCTCGTAGTCGGTGCTGATCACCGCAGTGAGATCGTCGTTCGCACCCGAGAGCCGGGCCGTCACCGTGTAGTCGAGCGCCGTGTCACGCGGCGCACCGGCCGAGCTCCACATGCAGCGGGCGGTGAACACTGCGCGCACGTTCCAGGTCCCCGCCCACGCGATCGGTGTCGGCGTCGTGCCCGCGTCCTCCGCCGGAGGCGGACCGGAGTCGGCGGGCACCGGCGTGCCCGCGTCGCTCGGCGGTGGCGGCGTCGGTCGTGCGCGGCAGACCCCTTCTCGCGCCGGCGGCGCGCTCGTCCCCGCGTCCTGCGGCGGAGGCGGCGTGCTGGTGCCCGCGTCGGCCGGCGGCGGCGGAGGCGGCGGAGGCGGTGGCGTCGACATGCGATCCGCTTCGCAGCTCGGCACACAATCCGCGACGCAGAGCGCATCCGGCGGCGCGCCCGCGCCTCCCCCACACACGAAGTCGCAGAACTCCGGACACGTCGCGCCGCACGACTCCGCGCACGCGTTCTCGCACGACGGCGTCATGCACATCTCGGCGTCGAGGCAGGCGAAGAAGCACGGCGGATCGAGCAGCGCCGCGCTCGACGAGCCCGCGAGCTCGCAGTACTCGGTCGCGCTGCAGTGCGCGTCCGACGTGCAGCCGGTCGGTGTGGGCGTGGGATCGGGCTCGTCCGCGCCAGATCCGCAGCCGCTCGCCGAGAGCGAGATCGAGACGGCGAGCAAAACGAACGATGCGTGTCGACGGGTCGGGAGCGTGAACGCTCCGCGAGTCGTGGCTTCCATGGGGTCCTCCTCGGGCGCAGAGGTGCGCCGCGGAGGCTGGTACGAAGCCGAACGAATTCGTGTTCAGCCGCGGGGACTTATCCGAGCTTATTCGGCTCGGTGGCCACGCGCCGCCCTCGGGTTCGCGAATCGATCGGCGACCCGTTCCGTCCGCTCGGCCCCCAAACGATCGACGGCTCGAGCCCCTCTCAACGCATGCGACGCGCGACGAGCCAGGCGCTCATCGCGTCGCGGTTCGGAACCTCGGGTGGCAACGTCGACTCCGAGAGCGCCCGGTCGAGCGCCGCTTCGAGCTCGGGCCAGCGGGCGCGGAAGCGTTCGTCGCTCTCGGGATCGAGCGCACCTTTCTCTTCGCCGCTTCGTTTGCGCGCGACGAGCTCGTGCAGCTCGGGGAAGCCGTGACGATCGGCGAGCGCGGGCAGGTCCATCTCGAGCTCGCCCGTCGTCAGCAGGTGCACCCCCGTGAGCGCGACGCGGTACGCGTACAGCATCGACTTCACCTTCGGGGCGCGCACGTGCTCGCGCTGCACGCCGCCGAAGAAGCCGCGGTAGTGCGCGACGAAGCGCGTGCTCGCGGCCCCACGCGCGAGCTCACGCAGGGCCTCGACGTCGTCGGACTCCACGAGCTGCAGCGGCGAGAGCAACCGCTCGAGCACGTTGCCGTTGCCGCGCGCGAGCAGCCCGAGCGCCTTGCCCGCTTCGTGCGTCGTCAGGTCGTGCTCGACGCCTTCGAAGTCGACCAGCACGTCGTGGGTCTCACGCGGCACGTCGAGGCCGAGCACCTGCTCCGTGGGCGCGAGGTGCAGCCCCTTGAGATCGACGTCGCTGTCGGGGGAGAGGAAGCCGTACGCGTGCGCGCCCGTGACGCCGCATTGGAGCAGCGCGCCGGGCGGCGCGTGGGCGTGGAGGAAGCGGAGCGCGCGGGCGCGTTCGTCGGGTGTGAGCATCGGGCACCTCGAAGGCGCGCGAAGGTGGGGACGCACGGACGAGACGCAAGCGTCGACGTCTTTTGGAGCCGGCCGAGCGACCCGACGTCACGTGAGCGTCGCCGTCCGGCGACCGAACCAAGCCCATGAGCACCTCGATCGCGCGGTGTGACGGCCCGCCTCGTGCGCGTCGCCGCTCACGTCGTCACGAACGGGTTGTCGATCGGATCGTCCGACGCGGGCACGTAAGGCGCGTCCGGATCCGGCGTCTCGGGCTCGGAGTCGCGCGTCGCTCACGTCGTCACGAACGGGTTGTCGATCGGATCGTCCGACGCGGGCACGTAAGGCGCGTCCGGCTCCGGCGTCTCGGGCTCGGAGTCCTGCTCGTCGCGTTCCTCCAGCTCCTCGTCCGAGAGCCCCGCCCGCGAACGCCCGACGATCTTGTAGGTGTCGACCGACGCGAGCGCGGCGCGGAAGCGCTCGAGATCTTCCCGCTCGGTCTCGTCCACCCCGATCGCGAGCGTCCGCGCATACGCCGCCACCGCGAAGGAGAACGCCGCCGTCGCCTCGAAGAGCGCCCGCTTCGCCGGCAGCCGCACCAGCGGACCCTCCGCGCCGACCGCGATCCCGAGCGTCGCGAACGCGGCCTCGACCGCGAGCAGGTTCACCGGATTCACGATCGCGGCGAGCCGCGGACGCAGCCCCTCTTCCTCGATCCGCTCCAGCAACATCCGCGACAAGCTCCACAACCCCGCCGCGTCCACCGAAGCGAGCCCAATCCCGTTTGGGAAGAGCGTCCACGCGAGCGCCTCCGCTTCCGCAGGCGCGGGCGACAGCTCCCGCGGAACCGCCGCCACCGCTTGCAGCGCGCCGTACAGCGCTGACCACGCCGTGATCATCGCGTTGTGCGGCTCCCGCAGCGCAGGCGCCGACACCCGCTGCCGCTCCTTGCGCACCTCGTCGACCGCGTCCGCGCGCGCCAGCACCCGATCGAGCGCGCGCCTCTGATCGTCGGTGAGCCCCGAGGGCGCGTGCGCCGCGAGCAGCCGCGCCACCAACGCGCAGTGACGGCTGCTGAACCGAACCGGGCTCATGTACGCCGCGAGCGTCGTCGCAGCCGCGTGCATCTGATCGAACATGACGGATCTCCGAAACGAGAGGTCGAGTCGCGGAGCCCGAGGACCCCGGCGACGGCGCGCTCTTCGGAGCACCGCGCGCCCAGTTGCGTGCCGACGCACACGTGGAGCTCGAGCCGCCCGGTCGTCCGCACCGCGCTCGCACGGCCGAACACGCCGCCCAGCTCGGCGCAGGTGCGCGCCGCCAACCTCACGACCGCCGCGAGCTCGTCCGTACTGCTTCCGCGCCGCCGAACGCACCGCTGAGCTCGACCCCGGTGCGCGCCGCCACCCCTGGACGATCTCCTCTCCGTTCGAAGCTGCGCGACGGCACCCGAAAGTGCGCGCTCGCTCCTCCGAGTTGCCGTCGCGCAACGCGCTCGACGTCCGCGGTCGTTCTCGTTGCGCCGCCGCAACCGAGATCGAAGGCCTCGACCGGTCGAGCTGCCCGCGCGCTCGCACGACGACGAACGCGCTCGATCGAGTTGCACCAGCGCAACGGAAACGACGGGACCGCTCGTTCGGTTGCGCGCGCGCAACACCGAACGAGGAAGCGGATGGTTTGGAGAGCGGGCGCGCACCCGCGGACGACAAGATTCCACCTACAACGCCGTCGTCTGTGACCCAAAAGACACCAACGACGAAGGCACCTTCGTCACTCTGCGGCGCGAGCGGCCTCGCAGGCCTCGGCCGTTCGGTACCACGTCGGTCGCGGTTCCGTGCACGGGGAGGCTGTGGTTCGCCACGTCGTCTCGTCGATCCGCGTGACCTCCAGCTCTCGGAAGCAACCTGCCACTTGAATCCTTCGTCCGAAGCGACGGGTCGGGCCGAAGAGCGTGAGCCGATTCTGCCGAACCAGCACTGCGAACGACTCGGTTCCTCGAGGGATCGATCGCTCCAGTTCGGCCGAATGCGGCGGTTGCCTTGCCGGCGTCCAACGGTATTCGTGGCATCGGCTCTGCGCGCCTTCGCCGACGAGCCAGTAGATCGAGCCTTGCATCGCCTGCCGAATCTCCTCCTCGGTGGGAGGTACCTCCGGCGGTGCCGCATCGACCGCGACGGTTCGTGCGGACTCCGTCGCAGCGTCGTCGCGCGTTTCGAAGTCGTCGGGGTACGTCGACTCACTCGCGATGGACACCGCGGGGCGCTCGACCTCGACGGCGTTCTCGGCGCTCGCGCCGGGCCTCTCGCTCGAGGCCGGGACCTTCACGGTGCCCGCGCAGCCAACGAGCACGAATGCGACGAGAGCGATTCGCATGACGTTCCTGCGGCCGAGCGTACGACGATCGTCGCCGATGATGGACGGGTCGCTCCTGGTGCCCCCATGCTTCGTCTCGGCGTGTGATGGCAGTCTTCGGCGCCCTCGTAGGATCATGGGTCACGAGACGCGTAGTTTTGGTTCCGTCGTTTCGTTGTTCAGCATCCCACTCTCGGCCAACGCTCGTGTGGTGGGGCATGTGACGCAGTCGCACGGCACGAGTGCTGGGTTCGGCATCCTGGATCGGTTGTTCTCGGACGAGGAATGCCGAGGACTGGACTCTGCCAAGCTGAGGGGCGTGAAGAGGTTCTGTTTCGCGTACACGCGGTCGCGCCCAGAATGGCTTGATCTCGGAATCGTGTTGCCACTCTTGGACGAAGTTCGTGCGCGGTACTCGTGTTGGTCTGACGAGAATCTCCGATGCACAGGAGTCGAAGGTCGGATACTTTCTCGTAGAAAAGGATCCCGTCGACGACGACTACGAAGTCTGGACCGAAGTTCGTGAGATCCCAGCTTACATGACCGAAGCGCATCACTATGACGCAGTCGAGATTCCTCAACTGTTGGAGCGAAGTCTTCGAGAACGATGGGGCATTTCGGATTCGACGTCGCGCCGCGTCGCCGGTGTGAAGGCCGCCCAAGTCGTGAGTGCTCGGGATGACCTGTTGGCCTCGTCTTCGGTGGCACAGGTGTGCGACGACGCCGAGCAACGGGGTCCGCGGTGGGCTCGACGACGGCTCGCGATGGCGGCCCGCCTCGCGCTCGAGACGGCGGGCTACTTGGACGCGGAGATCGGCGGGCCTGCGCTGGCGGCCGCGTGCTCGACGCGCGATGCGGAGCTCGCGCGGGCGTTTCGGTCGACCACGAAGACCATGAAGGCTGCCGTGGATCGACCGAAGACGGTGGCTCGGCGGGTGCTGGATCCGCAGACGAGCGAGCTCGCAGAGCTTCATCGGGAAGCGGGCTCGCTGAAGGCACTCGAAGAGTACGTGGAGGGACGGGCCTCGAAGACGCGACGAAGTGACGCAATTGAGCGATGCAGCGATGTAGGCGCCACGTCGCTGTGCTGCTCGGAGGCATGTATGGGATCGAGCGTCGAAGTGTTTCGCGAAATGGGACTGGTGCGGCAGACGGTGCCCGGAGAGTCTTTCGCCGAGAGCGTCGTTCGTGAACATCGACAGGGGACGCTACGTGGCGTCCTCTTGTCTCCGGAGCTTCCGGAAGAGGCCACGTACGCCACGATCCTGACTCCCATGCTTCGTCTCGGTGGCTTGGACGATTGTTGGGCCGTCGTCAGCGACGGCTACGGCGAGCCGGGGAGGCTCGAGCGGATCGATCCCGACGATCCGGATTGGCTCGTCGGTGAAGCGTGGGTGTCACCCACCGGGCGCGTGGTCCTTCGAGCCAGCGACGGACGGGAGCTCGTCGAGCAAGCCAAGCCCGAGTACGTCGGCAACACGTGGTACGACCTGGACGTCGTTCTCAGGCTTCTTGTTCGCCTCTCGGACGAGCTTCCGTCCGGACGCGAGTTCTGTTGGTTCTCGATCGGGTTGCCCGAAGACGACCCGGAGTTTCCGTCGGTGCTGGTCCTGACCGTGCTCGATCACGAGTCCGCGGCGAAGCTTCGTGCCGCCGGACTCTCGGTGGATCCGGTGTCGACTCTTCTGGTGGATCCGGTGTCGTCGGGTTCCTCGGGTTGAGGTCCCGGCGCGGCGCGTTCAGCCGCCGCAGCTTCCGCCGACACACATCGTGATGAAGTCGCAGACGGGGTTGCTTCCGCACTGGCAGTTGCCGGCGACGCAGCGATCGGCCTGCGGGGTGCACATGGTCTGGCAGCCCCCGCAATTGTCGAAGTCGGTCTGCGTGTCCACGCACCCGCCCGAGCAACACGTCTCCCCCGCCGCGCACGGGCCCACGCCGGCTTCGGTGGAGCAGTCGCACTCGCCCGTCTCGAGGCAGACGTCGGCGCGGTTGCGCGGCTCGACCGCGGCGCAGCCGGCACAGCACTCGGCGGCCTCGTCGACGCGTCCGTCGCAGTCGTTGTCGCGCTCGTCACAGAGCTCGGGGGCGCCGGGGACGCCGCCGAAGGGCGGGCGGACGTCGGTGCGGGAGTCGTCGCAGTCGCAGCGGGTGAGGTCGTCGCCCGCGCGGCAGGCGTCGATTCCGTCGCCGTCGGTGTCGCCGCAGGAGGTGTCGCGACCGTCGCAGTTCTGATCGATGCGGTCGCCGCAGATCTCGACCGTGGGCACGCAGCCGCCGCCGTCGGGGCGCGGGCCGCCGTCGACGCCCGGGGTTCCGCCGCCGTCGACGCCCGGACCGCCACCGTCGACCCCCGGAGTACCGCCGCCGTCGACGCCCGGAGCGTCGTCGTCTCCACCGCACGCGGGCGAGACGAGGAGGAGCGCGAAGAGAAGGGTGGAGACGAGGCGGAGAGTCATCGCGGAGAACCTCGGGTGATGGGCGGCGAGATTGGGGCGGAGACGGATTCAGAGACGGAGACGGTGTCGGAGACGGAGACGGTGTCGGAGACAGAGACAGTGTCGGAGACGGAGACAGTGTCGGAGACGGAGACAGTGTCGGAGACGGAGTCGGTGCTGGGACGTTGACGTTGACGTTGACGTTGACGTGGTCGTGAACGGCGACGTGGCCGGCGACGAAACCTCGGGAAACGGTGACGAGATCCTGGAAACGGCGAAGAGAAACGCGTGAGAACGCGTGAGGAGACGAAGAGGACGCGCCGTCACCGACGCGCCCTCCGCCTCGCACGCGCTCAGCGCCGACGACGGCGCGTGCTCAGCACGAACACCCCGAGCAACGCCGCGAAGCCGCCCGCGTCACGGCCGGTCGCCATCGTGCGGCAGCCACAGCCCGCGTCACCGCCCGTACCCATCGGTGTGCGGCCCGCGTCCATCTCCGGCTCGCCCGTGCCCGCGTCGGTGCCGGGGCCGGGGCCGACGGTGCCGGCGTCCGTGCCTGGACCCGGGCCGATCGGGCCGGCGTCCGGGCGCTCCATCGGCGGGATGTCGACGCACTCGCCGACCTCGCAGCGCTGGCCGGCCGGGCAGACCGCGCCCGCGCACGAGTCCATGCAGGAGCCCGCGACGCAGTGGAAGCCCGCCTCGCAGATCGTGATGTCGCAGCCGGGTTGCTCGCAGCTTCCGTCCGCGAGGCAGGTCTCGCCCTCCGCGCAGCGGGTGCACGGGCATTGGGGCTGACACGCGCCGTCGACGCAGATCTCGCCCGCGTTGCAGGTGAGCACCGAGCAGAGATCGATGCAGCGCCCCGCCACGCACTGGCGATCATGCGGGCACGTCACGCCGTCGCATGCGCCGACGCACGCGCCACCGACGCAGCGCTGTCCGGCCGGGCACTCGACGTCGCCGCACGCGGTCTCGACGCAGATGCCTTCCTCGGTGCAGGTCTCGCCTTCCGCGCAGCCGCCTTCGAAGCAGGGCGGCACGCAGGCGCCGCGCACGCAGACGTTCGGGCTCGCGCAGAGCTCACCGTCGTCGATCTCGCCGTCGCAGTCGTTGTCGACGCCGTCGCAGCGCTCGGCCGTGCTGGTGCCGATCGGCGAGCACTCGATCTCGCGGCCCACGCACTGCGTGACGCCGAGGCTGCACGCGCCGAGCGCGCCGTCGATGGTGCAGCTCTCGCCTGCGTCGGGGCAGCTCACCGCGCCGCTGCGCACCGAGAAGCGCCAGATGCCGGGCTCACCGACGTTCGAGGTGGTGCAGAGGTCGAGGATCGCCATGGTGCGCGAGCCGGGGATCTCCACGAAGTCCATGCCGTTGCCGGCGTCGAAGCCGGCCTGCGCGGGCGTTCCGCCGAAGCCGCCACTTCCGCCGCTCGCGCTGCCGGTGGTCCACTCACAGCGGTTGTAGCGGAACTCCACGTCGAAATCGCCCATGCCGCAGCCGAGGGCGTTGCGCAGGATCATCTGGAAATCCATGCGCTTGTCAGTCTGGGAATTGTAGTACCCGACGTTGTGCCAGGTGACGACCATCATTCCCGGTTGGAGGTGCCAATAAACCTGGTTGCTGGTCGCGGTGCGCGGAGTTCCTCGGATGTCGACGTCACCCCAATAGGGCGCGATCATCGGACGCGACGCGACGGGGAACGGGTTGGGCGTGAAGGTCGGGAGCGCGCCCGCGAAGGTGATGTTCCCGTTCGTGTTCACCCAGGTCTGGTTGTAGGGGCCACCGAAGAAGGTGAGCCCACCCGGGAACGCGGTCGTCAGATCGATCGCGGACGACGAGCCGTCGTCGTTCGAGGGGAGGGAGCTGCTGCCGTAGCCGGCGGGCCCGCCGAACCCGTTGATCAGGGGCGCCGCGCTGGCGGGCGCCGCCCCGCCGATCACGCCCAGGCACACCGCGACCGAGACACCGAGAAGCCAACGTGAAGAGGTCCGCACATCTCACCTCGTTTCCGACGGCCCCTCGCGTACGCGAAACGGCCCACCATCCAATCCCGACCAGAAGGGTAAGGGATCTCACAGGTCGGAGGCGAGCGATCGTCACGCCCGATCGTCACGCCCGAGCGTCACGGGGGAGGGACGGCCGAACGCCGGGGCGACGCTCGGAGCCACCGACGAATCCACGCGCGCTCGTCCAAGTGTCGGAAATCGTGGACGATCTCGCAGGACGAAGGGCCGTCAGGACGTGACCACGAAGATTGCGGGGCTCACCGAGCCGGTGCGGGGTCGGGCGACGAGCTCGGCGCGGAGACCGAGAGACGTGGCGGCCTGCTGCAGCGCGTCCTCTTCGGTCGCGAGCACCACGCGGACGGGGACGTCGAAGGCCTGGAAGAGGCGCGCGTAGAGCTGCCGGAAGTCGAGCCGCGCGCCCATGCGGACCCCGTAGGGTGGGTTGGTCACGAGCGCGTGAGGCGCACGGTCTCGATCTCGGCCACCGGCTCGGCTCAGGTCGGTTCCGTCTTCGTCGCCGACCACGTCGCCGGCCACGTCCACGTCGACGACCACGATTCGGGCACTGCTTCGGCCACCGTCTTCGTCTCGGCCACGGTCTTCGTCTCGGCCACGGTCTCCGTCGCGGACTCTGTCTCCGAAGGAAGCGAGGCCGAGGCGACGCGCCGCGAGGTCGAGCTCCGCGGTGACGATCGTGGCGCGGGCGGCGTGGCCGAACGCGGCGAGGTTCGCGCGTGCGCCCTCGGCGGCGGTCGGCTTCTTGTCGCTGCCGAAGAGCTGCGCGTCGGGGAAGAGCTCGGCTGCTTCGAGGAGGATCGTGCCCGAGCCGCAGAAGGGATCGATCACGCGCGTCGGCGGACGAGCGAGCGCTTCCTCGGCCGCGCGTAGGCACGCGTACGCGACGTCCGCCTTGAGCGCGGTGCGCTGTTGGTAGGGGCGCGGGTAGCCGCGGTGCGAGAGGGCCGGCTCGGTGAGGCGCACGTCGAGGGTGACGAGCGATCCCACCACGTCGACCGCGATGCGGACGTCGGGGGTCTTCAGGCTCACCGGTCGCCCGTGGCGCGTCGCGAGCGCGGCGCCGACCGCACGCTCGACGTCGGGGCTCGTGAAGTCGTGCGTGCCTTCGCGCTCGCAGCGCACGACGAACGAGCCTTCTCCCGCAGCGCTCGAGGCTTCCAACTCCGGGATCGTGAGCGACGCCGCCCACGCGCCGATCGTGTCGAGCGCGATCGGCTCGAAGCGCCGTGCGCCGCAGGGACGGCCGACGTGGTGCACGCTGCGCAGCGCGAGCAGCGCGGGCAGGTGCCGCTCGTCGACGCGCACGTACACGCGACCGGGCTCGTCCTCGTGTCCCTCGAAGGTCGCGGCGTCGAGACCGAGCGCGCGAAGGTCCGCGCGGGCTCGGGCTTCGAGGCCGACGTGGGTGGTGAGGACGAAGCCGCGTGTGGCGTCGACGTCCCTCCGTGCAGTCTTCACTCGGGCGCGCGCGTCGCGTCCATCATCGCGTGGAGCGCGTCGTGGAACGTGCTGAACGCCGCGTCGAACGCCGCGCCGCCCTCGGGCTCCGCTTGGCAGGCCGCCACGAACGCGTCCGCCGTCTGGCTCACGCGCGCGCTCACCTCGGGGTGCGCCGCCTGCTGCTCCTCGACCGCCGCCTCCGCCGCGTCCTGCAGGTCCGCCGCGTTCGGGCAGACCGACGCCGCGGTGCGGTCGCCGTGCCACTGCGCCGCGAACGCGTCGTGGAACGCGTCGACCGCGGGCGGGAGGCTGCCGTGGTCGTGGTGACCGTGGCCGTCGTGGTGACCGTGACCGTGGCCGTCGTGGTGGCCGTGCCCGTGGTGATGCTCGCCGCCCGACGTCGACTCCGACGAGGAGCCCTCGGTCGACTCGGAGGAGCCGCCGCAGGCGAGGGAGAAGAGGGCGAGGAACGCGATGCTGCGCAGGATCATGGCCGCGTCATGTCTCGCGGGCTCCACGCGCGCCAGCACGCGCCTGCCCCGGATGTGATCGACGTCATGTCGGGCGGAACGCTCACGTCCCGAGGCGTCGCAGCTTGTCCGCCACGAGCCCGATCGCGCGCACGCGCTGCTCCGAGCGCTTCGTCAGCTCGTGCATCCGCTGCGCGGCTTGCAGCGTCTGCTCGGAGCCCCGGGCCTGCGCGCGCTGCGACTGGTGCAGGTGGTTGACCATGTTCGAGATGTTCTCGATGGCCTGGCTGATCTGACGACCACCCTTCGCCTGCTCCTGGCTGCTGCGCTCCACGTGCTGCGTGATGAGCCGCATCTTCTCGGCGCTCTTCATGATGAGCTCCGAGCCACGCGCCTGCTCCGCCGTCGCCGCCGCGATCTGCTGCACCGTCTCGGCGATGCGCCCGATCGCGTCCGTGACCTGCTTGCTGCCCTTGGCCTGCTCCACCGTCGCGCGCGCGATCGCCCGCACCATCGTGGTCGACTTCTGCGAGCTCTCGAGGATCTTCTTCAGCGCGCGGTCCGCCTCCTGGCTGACCTTCACGCCGTTGTCGACGGTGTTCGCGCCCTTCTCCACCGCCGCGATCGCGTTGCGCGACTCGAGCTGGATCGTCTTGATGAGCTCGGCGATCTCCTTGGTGCTCGCGCCCGCGCGCTCCGCGAGATCCTTGATCTCGTCCGCCACGACCGCGAAGCCCTTGCCGTGCTCGCCCGCCTGCGCGGCGATGATGGCGGCGTTGAGCGCCAAGAGATTCGTCTGCTCGGCGACGTCGTCGATGACGTTGAGGATGTCGCCGATCGCCTCGATGCGGCTGCCGAGGTTCGAGATCACGGAGACGGCCTCGCTGGAGGTCTCCTTGATGCGGTTGATCTCGCGCGTGATCGACTGAATCGACTCCGCGCCGCGCTCGGCGTCCATCGCGACGTCCTCCGACAGGCGCGCGGTCTCGTTCGCGTTCGACTGCACCTGATCGATGGACACGTCCATCTGGTTCATCGACGACGAGGTCTCCTCCGCGGTGAGGCTCAGAGCGTCGACGTTCCGCGCGACCTCCTTGATCGAGTAGGCCATCTCCTCGATCGAGCTCACCGTCTCGCGCACGCTCGACGCGAGGTTGGCCATGTTCTCCGCGACCTCGTCGTTGGTGGCGGTCATCTCGAGGATCGAGGAGCTCGACTCCTCCGCGCTCGACGCGAGCGCCTCGACGTGGTGCGCGATCTCTTGGAGCGCCGCGCTCATCTCGCGCATCGAGCTCGCCGTCTGCTCGACCGCCGCCATCTGCTCGCCGAGCCCGCCCGAGAGATCGTCGAGGGTCGTGCGGATGGTGCCCTCGGCCTCCGTCGCCTCGCGGCGCTGCTCTTCGAGGCGTGCCTCGTTTCGCCGCGCCTTCTGCTGCTCTTCCTGCACCGCGCGCTCGAGCTTCGCGATCTCCTCGCGCAGCGCCTTCGCCTCTTCGCGCAGCGCCTTGCCCTCGCCGTCCACGCTGCTCTTGCGCTCCGCGAGCTGCTCGGCCGTCTCTTCGAGCGCCTCGAAGAGATCCTCCGCGCCTTCGGGGGCCGCGCCTTCCTTCAAGAGCGCGGGGCGCTTGGGGCGCTTGCCCGCCGCGACGTCGCGCGCGACCTGCGCGAAGGGCGCGAAGCTCGTCGCGCGGATGCCCGACGCGATCACCAAGCCGCCGAGCAGCCCACCGACGCCCGCGACGAGCGCGCCGCCGAGCTCGTGCACGTTGCCCGCGAGCCAAGTCCCCACCGCGGTGGCGACGAGCCCCACGAGGACCCCCGGCCAGAAGCTGCTGCTCTGCGAAATCCGGTCGAACATGGGTTCCCTTCGAAGTCACCGATCGCGCAGACCACTGCCGAGGTGCGCGAAACCGGCAGCGTTCGAGGGTACGTAACGGGTGGCGAAACGATCAAGTTTCGCGGTGCGCGCGAGCGTCGTCGTCCGTGCGTCCAACGGCGCGAATCGACGGGCTCGGAGGGCACGCGGCGAGTCGTGGGGCGCGGACTCTGGGTCCCGAGGCGTTCAGTCGTTGGTCGGTGACGTGACGCTTCGGCGCGAACGGGTGTCGCGTTTGGGTTCGGGGACGACCCGCCCGATCTGCAACGATTGGTGATCGTTGGGTTTTTCGATTTGGCGCAAACGTCCTTCCGGGGCACGCGGGTTGCGAAATGCGCCTGCGTGCACCGATCTCTGCTGACCTTCTGTCTCCTCGTGGCGTGCGGACGTGAGCCCGCGCCCGAGGCCTCGACTGCTCCGCTCACCGTTCCCTCGACGCCGACGCGTGCGCCAGGGGAAACGCTCGGGTCGCTCGACGAGGGGCGCGCGATCCACGTGCGGGTGTTGCCCGCGCCGGTCGACGCGGATCCGGACCGGGTGGTGACGCTGCGGGTCGACGGCTTCCCCGAGCTCGACGGAGTGGAGGCGCTCGACGCGGCGTTCGTGGGGGACGGCGTCGCGGTGGTGACGACCGATCATCGACTGCGTTGGTACGCGCAGCCCGGCGCGGCGCCGGTGGAGCTCGACGAGCGCGTGGAGCCGCCGCTGTCGAGCGAGGGCACGCGCCTCGCGTACGCGCGCGGCGAGATGCCGTTCTACGCGATCGTGCGGCTCGACGTGACGGTGGGGACGCCGGAGGCGATCACGGACGAGGCGCGCTCGTGCTGGTCGCCCGCGATCGCGGCGGACGGATCGCTGGCGTACGTGTGCACGCAGGCCGACGCGACGAACCAGGGGCGGCCGACGCTCTTCGTGCGCGACGGACAGGCCACGGGAGCACAGGGGGAGCGCGCGCTGCCGACCGAACGTTTCCCGACGAGCCCGGTCGCGCCGCGCTTCGACGGCGCGCGGCTCGCGTTCGGCGACGAAGCGGGCGCGGTGGTGGTCGACGCGCGCACGGGTGCGCTGCTCGCCGTCGACGAGGAAGCGGGCGCGGTGTTCGAGGTGAACGGGGGGCTCGTGGTGACGGGCGTGGACGGAACGCTGCGTCCGCTCGACGTGGCGGAGGTGTCGCGATGAGCTCGCTGTCTTTCCTGCGCGTGCTCTTCGCGAGCACGTCGCTCGTCTCGCTCGCGGTCGTGCTCGAGCCCACCGGTGCCGACGCGCAGACGCGCCTGCGTCGCCCCTACAACGAAGCGCATCGGCTCAACTACGGCTTCGACAACAACGGCAGCGCGGCCGGCTGCTCCGACTACACGTGCGCGGGCGCTTGTTACAACGGGCACACCGGCTCGGACTTCGGCAACCCGATCGGCACCGTGATCGTCGCCGCTCAAGCGGGCACCGTGATCGCGACCAACAACGGCTGCGCGAACTACGGCGGCCTCGGGAACACCTGCGGCGGTCGCTGCGGCAACTACGTGCAGCTCCGCCACGCGGACGGCAGCACCACGATCTACTGCCACATGCAGCTCAACTCGCTGCGCGTGAGCAACGGACAGAGCGTGTCGTGTGGGCAGGCGATCGGGCAGAGCGCGTCGAGCGGCAACAGCACGGGGCCGCACCTGCACCTCGGCTGGCGTCCGGGCGGCGGCGCGTCGCGCGATCCCTTCCAGGGGCGCTGCGGCGCGAGCACGAGCGCGTGGGTCGGACAGAACGGCTACCGCGAGCCGGTGAGCACCTCGTGCAGCACGTGCGTCGCGAGCGCGGAGACCTGCAACGGACGCGACGACGACTGCGACGGACGCGTCGACGAGCACGCGACCACCGAGCGTTGCGGGGGCGGCGACGACGACTGCGACGGACGCACGGACGAAGGCGACGTCTGCGAGATCGCGCTGCTCGAACAGTCGGTGTCTTCGTACGCGCCGCCCACCACCACCGACGTGAACGGCGACGGGCGCGCGGACGTGTGTGGTCGTGGCTTCGGCGGGGTGTGGTGTCACTTCTCCACCGAAGAAGGGTGGAGCGAGAAGACGCCCACCCAGCCCGCGTGGAGCGACCCGAACGGATGGAACGACGTCGACAACTACGCGACGTTCCGCATGGGCGATCTGAACGGCGACGGACACGCGGATCTGTGCGCGCGCGCGAACTCGGGTGTGGTCTGCCACCTCGGAAACGAGACCGGCTTCGCGGAGACGGGCGGCGTCTGGTACCCGCTCTCCGACGAGAGCGGCTGGGACGCGCCGCGCTTCTACCTGACGCTTCGTCTGGCCGACGTCGACGGCGACGGGCGCGACGATCTCTGCGCGCGCAGCGCGAGCGGCCTCCAGTGTTGGCTCTCCGACGGCGCGAGCTTCGCGACGCCGATTGAAGGCCCGCGTTGGAGCGACGAGAGCGGTTGGGGCGTGGCCAAACACTACGGCACGATCCGCTTCGGCGATCTGAACGGCGACGGTCGCGCGGACGTGTGCGCGCGCGCGATCGCGGGCGTGTCTTGTTACCTCTCGGACGGCGCGGGTTTCCCCACCCGCGTCGAAGGTCCGCGCTGGAGCGACGAGACCGGCTGGGGCGCGATGCAGTACTGGGCGACGATGCGCCTCGCGGACGTGAACGGCGACGGCAACGCGGATCTCTGCGCGCGCAGCGCGTCGGATCTGCGCTGCGTGCTCTTCGACGGAACCGCGTTCGGCGAGACGCTGATCGTCGGCAACTACTCGGACGAGAGCGGCTGGAACGACGTGTCGAACTACGCGACCTTGCGGGTGGGCGACGTGAACGGCGACGGCGCGGACGACCTCTGCCTGCGCAGCAACGCGTCGATGCGCTGCAACGTGTGGAACGGCGAAGGCTTCGACGTGATCGACGGCCCCGCGTGGTCGGACGACAACGGCTGGGGCTCGGAGGCGTACTTCCACGGCATCCAGCTCGAGCA
>CALJLK010000495.1 GCA_937982655.1 uncultured Sandaracinus sp. | reverse complement strand
GCGACGCTCACGTGACGTCGGGTCGCTCGGCCTGGCGGCCGGCTCCAAAACGTCATTTCGGGGCCTCGGCGCGCAGCACGATCAAACCGACATCTTCGGCGATGCCGGGGGTCGGAACCACCGCGAAGCCGTACCAGCGCCGGAACGCCTGGAACTGACCCGTGAACCCACCCGGGCTGCGCTGCAGACCCGCCGCGCGCGCGGCCGCGTCGGGGAGCGCGTCGTTGAGCTCGGGCGGCGCCTCGGGACCGTAGAAGACACGGTCGCCCTTGTAGAGGTAGGCCCAGAGCGTGAGCCCCTGCTCGATCTGCGGCGCATGATCGACCCGCATCTGACGCGACAGGCGCTCCGCCTCGCGCCAGAGCGGGATGCCTGCCACCACCGCGCCGACGATCTCGCCCGAGCGACGCGCGGGCGCGACGAAGATCATCGAATAGCCCGGCGGCGCGCCCTCTTCGTCCGCCGCGAACTCCGCCAGCTCGTAGCCGTGCGCGCCCGACTCGAGCGCCGCACGCACGCTCGCGTAGCGCGCCGCGAAGTCTTGCCCCTTCATCCGATCGTCGTCGCTGTCGCGCGCGATCACGATGCCGTCGCTGCCGACCGCGGCGAGGAACGACATCGGCGACGCGACGAAGTGCGGGACGTTCCCGCGCGCCGAGGGCTCCTGGATGCGACGGAGCGCGGTTCGCATCTGCCGCTCCCGCGCCGCGGGATCTTCGACGAGGAAGCCGGGCGCGACGAGGCGCGCAGCCTCGACGATGCCCGCGTAGTGCCGCTCGCGATCCTGTTGAAGGTGCCGCTTCATCGACGGCACGTGCTCGCGCAGGATCGCGCGCTGCGACTCGGGCGCGCCGTCCGGCCCGCAGGCGGCGAAGAGACCGAGGGTGATCGCGAGTAGGACGGAGCTCAGGCGCTTCATCGAATCCTCCGTGCGGACGCTATCGCGTCGAGCGCAGGACCGCGAGAGCGAACCGATGTTCCACGGCTCCGCATCGGGAACCGATGCTCCACGGCTCCGCATCGGGAACCGATGCTCCACGGCTCCGCATCGGGAACCGATGCTCCACGGCTCCGCGTCGAGCGCAGAACGTGCGCGACGTCCGCGCGGACCTCAGTGCGCCGCACCCCAGCTCGTGCCCCAGCCGACCTCCGCGACGAGCGGCACGTCGAGCTGCATCGCGCCTTCCATCTCGCGCTTCACGAGCTCGCCCACCGCGTCCTTCTCCGCGATCGGCACCTCGAGCACGAGCTCGTCGTGCACGCTCAGGATCATGCGCGCCTCGTAGGGCCGCAGCGCGCGGTGGATGCGCACCATCGCGCGTTTGATGATGTCCGCCGCCGTGCCTTGGATCGGCGTGTTCTGCGCGATGCGCTCCGCCGCGTGCCGCAGCGCCGGGTTGCGGCTGCGGATGTCGTTGACCGCGCGCCGACGTCCGAGGAGCGTCGTCACGAAGCCCGTCGTGCGCGCCTGCTCCACCACCGTCTCCATGAACTTCGCGATGCCCTGGTAGCGCTCGAAGAACGCGTCGATGTAACGCTTCGCTTCCGTCTTCGTGATGCGCAGGTTCTGCGCGAGCGCCCACTGCGTCTGCCCGTAGATCACGGCGAAGTTCACCGTCTTGGCCTGTCCACGCATCTCGCGCGTCACGTCCTCCGCCTTCACGCCGAAGAGCGCGGTCGCGGTGCGCACGTGCACGTCCTCGCCGCGCGTGTAGGCGTCGACCAGCTCCGCGTCGTGGCTGAGGTGCGCGAGCACGCGCAGCTCGATCTGCGAGTAGTCCGCGGAGAGCAGCAGACAGCCGTCCGCAGGCACGAACGCGTCGCGGATGCGGCGCCCGAGCTCGGTGCGGATCGGGATGTTCTGCAGGTTCGGCTCCGACGAGCTCAAGCGCCCCGTCGCCGCGACGTATTGGTTGTAGCGGGTGTGCACGCGCCCGGTCGCGGGATCGATCGCGGCCGGCAACGCATCGAGGTAGGTGCCCTTGAGCTTCGAGATCGTCCGGTGCTCGAGGATCACGTCCGGCAGCGGGTGCTCCAGCGCGAGCTCTTCGAGCACGCTCGCGTCCGTGCTGCGCCCCGTCTTCGTCTTCTTCACCACCCGCAGACCGAGCTCGTCGAAGAGCACCGCCTCGAGCTGCTTGGGCGAGCCGAGGTTCAGGTCGTGGCCGACGATCGTGCGCGCCTTCGCCTCCAGCCGCTCGAGATCCTTCGCGGCGTCCTCGCTCATCGATCGCAGCAGCGCGGTGTCGATGCGCACGCCGGCGCGCTCCACGTCCGCGAGCACGTGCGCGAGCGGCAGCTCCAGATCGACGAAGAGCTCGTGCAGATCGCCGCTCTCCATGCGCGGCGCGAACGCGTGCGCGACGCGGAGCACGTAGTCCGCTTCGGTGCCCGCGACCTCTCCGACCGGCTCCACCTCCAGCTCGTCCACGTGCCGCTTCTCGCCACGCTTGGGCTTGAGCAGCGGCTCGATCGACGGCAGCTCCGCGTCGAGCTCCGCGCGCGCGACCTCGGTCAGCGAGTGCCCGTGGCGACCCGGATCGTAGAGGTAGCTCGCGAGCGAGGTGTCGAAGCGACCGCCGCGGAAGGTCACGCCGACCCGGCGCCACGCGTGCTCCTCGCGCTTCAGATCCGAAGCGAGCTTCGGAAAGAGCGAGTTCTCGATCAGCGGCCGCAGCACCGCGAGCGCGTCCTGCCGCGCGATCTGCGTGGGCGCGCCGATGTAGCGGTGTCCGAGCGGCACGTACACGCTGAGCCCCTCCACCCACGCGAGCGCGACGCCGACCAAATCGGCGCGCAGCGGATCGTCGCCCGAGAGCACCGACGCGATCGCGAGCTCCCCCGCGTCGCGGATCGCGGCCGCGTGGCGCTCCAGCGTCTCGAGCTCCGTCACCACGCTCGTGCGCCCCTCGACCTGCGGCGCCGGCGAGAGCTGCGCGATGAGGCGCGTGAACTCGAGCTCGGTGAAGAGCGCCCGCAGCGCGCGCTCGTCGCCGCCGTCCACCGTCAGGTCCGCACCGTCCGCGCCGAGATCGAGATCGTCACGCAAGGTCACGAGCTCGCGCGAGAGGTACGCGTCGTCGCGATGCGCCTCCAGCTTCTCCTTCACCTTGCCCTTGATGCTCGCGACGTTCGCGTAGATGCCGTCGAGATCCCCGTAGTCGGCGAGGAACTTCGCGGCCGTCTTCGGCCCCACGCTCGGCACACCGGGCACGTTGTCGGAGCTGTCGCCGGTGAGCGCGAGCAGGTCGCGCACCTGATGCGGCGGTACGCCCATGCGCTCGATCGTCTCCGCGACGCCGAACACACGATCGCGCATCGTGTCGTACATCACGACGCCTTCGCCCACGAGCTGCAGCAGATCCTTGTCCGCGCTCACGATGACGACGCGCTTGCCCTTCCCGCGCGCCCAGCGGACGAGCGACGCGATCACGTCGTCGGCCTCCATGCCGCTTTGCCCGAGCTGCGGAAAACGGAACGCCTCGACGACCTCTTCGATGCGACGGATCTGCTGCTGCAGATCGGGCGGAGGCGCCTCGCGGTTCGCCTTGTACTTCGGGTAGCGCTCCTTGCGGAACGACTCCTTGCTGTCCTTCGCGACGCAGAGGAGCTTCGGCTTCCGCTCCTCGAGCAGCTTCAGGATCATGCTCGTCACGCCGCGCACCGCGTGCGTCGGCTCGCCGCGGCTCGTGCTCATCGGCGGCAGCCCGTGGTACGCGCGGAACACGTAGCCGCTGATGCAGTCGTTGAAACCGAGGACGGCGTTCTGCGA
>CALJLK010000494.1 GCA_937982655.1 uncultured Sandaracinus sp. | reverse complement strand
GCAAGGAAGCGGGCAGCGGGCAGATCCTCTCGAAGGTGCGCGAGGTGCTGCGTCCACGCGCGCGGCTCGAGGCGCGGCTGCGCGCGGGCGGCGAGGTGCGGGGGCGCATCGAGGTGGTCGGGGTGCGCGCGCTCCTGCGGGCCACCGCGGATCTGCGGGGCGACGCGCGCGTGACCCTGCGCGATGCGTGGAGCCTCTTCGAGGTCGACGTGCGCGGCGGCCAGGTCGTGGACGTGACGCGGACCGCGACGGACGGCTCGTTCGCGCGGGGCGAGCGAACGCTGCCGGCGCTGCTCGGCGTGAGCTCGGGCCGCTTCACCGTGGACGACGCCGAAGGGAGCGCGCGGCCTTCGTTGCGTGGGGACACCGAGTCGTTGCTCACGGAAGCGGCGGAGCGGCTCGGGGCCCACGTCGACGCGGTCTCGGGCGCGAATCTCTCTCGCGTCGCGCTCGTGCGCTTCGACGAGCTGCTCTTGCAGGCGTTCTTGCGCACCTCGATCGGCGAGACGCGGCAGCTCGTCGAACGCGTCGCCGGCGGCGAGAGCCCGCGCGCGTTGTGGGTCGATGGGCGCGTGTCGCCGGTCGCGCTCGAGACCGCGTTGGTCGATCTCGCGCGGCGTGGCGCGGTGACCTCGGTGCGCGACGAGGACGGCGAGGATCTCGTGGCGGCCGCGCTGGAGGACCGGAAGACCCACGCCGCGAAGCCGTCGTTGCCGCCGAGACCCCGCGAGGCGACGGAAGAGAGCCTTTCGGAGCCCGAGATCGAGGCCGCTCCCGTCGCGCCGACCGATGCGAGCACGATGACGGCGGCCGACGCCGTCGACGAGGTCTCCGAGCTCCTTCACGCGCCGACCAACCCGCCTCCCGCGCCGCCGTCGCCCCCGCGGCGTAGCTTCGTGCCCGAGGCGCCGGACCCGAAGGAGCCGGACCCGAAGGCGGCCGAGGCTGCCGAGCCCGCGCCGCTCGAGCTGCGGGCGCGTGCGAAGGACACGGAGCGCGACGCGGTCGCGGAGCCGGCGGTCGCCGAGATCGAACCTGCGAAGGACGAGCTCACGCAGCGCGATGCCGGAAAGAGCGAGCCGAAGAGCGAGCCCGCGAAGACGACGCCGAACGAGAGCGCAGCGACGAAGCCATCGGTCTCGGCGAGCGCGAAGAGCGTGCCGACGCCACGTCCGCCCGAGCCGGAAGAGAGCTCGGGGCTCGGAGTCGGCGGGTGGATCGTGCTCGTGTTGCTCTTCGGGGTCGCGGGCTATTTCGGGTGGCGCACGCTCCGCGGCGACTCGACCCGCGGCGACGCCAGCGAGGCGCAGTCCGACTCGGCGAGCGCGAGTCGCTCGGAGACCGCCACGAACGAACCCTCCGAGCCAGCCGAGCCAGCCGACCCCGCGGCGCCGCCGCCGGAGCCTGCCGATCCGTCGACCGCCGAACCGGCATCGAACGAGGCCTCGGAGCTCTCGTTCGGTCGCACCGTGCCCACGCTCGTCGATCCTCAGGTCGCGGTCGCGGAGGGCCAGGGCTTGTTGGTGATCGAAGCCTCCGAGCAAGCCGTGCAGATCGCGCTGCGGCGTCGCGACGAAGAGCGTCCCCGCGAGCTCGGGGCGCCGCCGGTGACCCTCGCGCTCGAGGAAGGGCAATACGAGCTCGTGTTCCGCAGCGAGGCGGGGGAGAGCGTGCGTTTCCTCTTCGTGCGCGCTGGGCAGACGCGCATCGTGCGGCCCGAGCGATGAACGCCTCGTGACGAAGGCGATGAAGGTCGGGCGATGAGCGACAGAACGCGGACGTGACGTCGGAGCGATGCGAACGATGAGGCGGGAGAGGGGGCGATGAGCACGCTGGCGACGGTCCTGCTCGCTTGGGCAGCCGTCTATGCGTACCTCTGCGCCTACCACGTCACGCTCTATTGGCGTCGTCGGAGCGAGCGTGAGTACCTCGCCTTCGGTCTGCTCACGGGCGGCTTCGCGATCATCGCGGTCTCCAACGCGCTGCACGTCGACGCGACCAGCTTCGCGGAGTCTTCGTTCGCCCTTCGGATCGGGTCCGTCGGCCTCTCGGTCGCGGCTGCGTTCTACGTGGACTTCGCGGGGGAGCTCACGGGGCGACGATCCAAGTTGCGCGGCTTCGCGTACGCGTGGGCGGTCGTCGGTCTCGCGCTCGAGGTCGCCGGGCTCGGCATCGACACCACGCCCGAGGCGCCGACGTGGCGGTGGGGCGGCCTCCACGCGCCGTCTCCGCGCGCCACGATCTTCGGCCAAATCCACGTGACGGTCCTGTGGGCCACCACGTCGATCGCGACGTACCCGCTGGTGCGGCAGCTCCGGGCCCCCGCGCTCCTCTCGGAGCTCTCGCCCGCGCCCGCGCGTCTTCTCGTCGCGAGCGCGCTCGTCGGCATCGTCGCCGCGCTCCACGATCTCGCGATCCGGCTCGGCGTCTTGCGTGCCCCGACCCTGCTCGATCACGCGGGCATCCTCTTCGTGTTCGCGATGAGCTACGCGTTGCTCGATCGGTTCGTGCGCGCGAGCGAGGAGCTGCGTGGGAAGACCGCCGAGCTCGCGCAGGCCTACGAAGAGCTGCGTCAGACCCAGGAGCGGCTCGTGCGCAAGGAGCAGCTCGCGGCGGTCGGTGAGCTCTCGGCGGTGATCGCGCACGAGGTCCGCAACCCGCTCGCGGTGATCAAGAACTCCGTCTCCGGCCTGCGTCGCCGCGTGGTGTCGGACGCCGATCGCGCGACGTTGCTCGACATCCTCGACGAAGAGACCGATCGCCTGAACCGCTTGGTGCACGACCTGCTCGCGTACGCCCAGCCCGTGGTCCCGAAAGGTCGCGAGCTCGTGGTCCGCGATCTCACGCGTCGCGTGTTGGATCGTGCGCTCAGCGGGATCGCCCACGCGGAGCTCGTGCACATCGAGTGGCACCTCGACGGCCCGGAGACGGTGCACGGCGATCCCGAGCTCTTGCGCCACGCGCTCGTCAACGTGGTGGAGAACGCGCTGCAGGCGATGCCGAGCGGCGGAACCTTGACCGTGCGATCGGAGGCCGCCGATCTCGACGGGAAGTCCGCGGTCGCGCTCTCGTTCGCCGACACCGGCGAAGGCATGGACACGATCGTCCGCGCGAAAGCTCGCAACCCCTTCTTCACCACGCGCCCCTCCGGCACCGGCCTCGGGCTCGCGATCGTCGATCGCGTCGTCCGCAACCACGGCGGTCGCGTGGAGATCGACAGCAAGCACGGGGCGGGCACCACGATCCGGCTCGTGCTCCCACGCGAGCGCACGAGCTTGGTGCCGATCCCGGTGGGCGAGAGTGGGGAAGGGCGGCTCTCCGCGATTCGTGAGGTCTCGTCGTGAGCTTCGGCGCGAGCGTGCTCTGGGCGTGGGTCGCGGTCCACGTCTTCAGCGGGCTCATCGCGTTCTTCCTCTACCTGCGCGAGCGTGGCCGCGAGTACGTCGCGCACGTCGCGCTCGCGTGCTCGGTCGCGCTCGAGTGTGCGTCCAACGCGCTCTTGCTCGAAGCGCCGGACGAGAACGCGAGCGCGTGGCTGCAGAGCCTCGCGTACGTGTCCGGCGGCTGCGTACTGACGAGCTACGTGCTCTTCTCGAGCTTCGTCCTCGAGCGCCCGCGCGCCAGCTTCGTGCGCACGATCGCGTGGCTCACGCTGATCTTCGCGGTGCTCGCCGCCACCGGGCTCTTCGCCGACCCCGGCCATGCCCGTGAGCTCGGCGGTCACACCGACGCGCGTCTGCTCGGTCCGACCTACGTGGTCATCGTGCTCGGCATCGTCTTCGCGTTCGCCTTCCTCGTGGCGGTCGGACGTCACGCCGCGCGCACCGAGGCGCGGCTCTTCGTGCTCGCGGTGGCGATCACGCTCGTCGGTTGGACCCATGACATCGTCGTTCGCGTGACGGGCATGGACCGCGCGCTGCTCAGCGCGCACTTCGCTTCCTGTGGCGCCATCGTCGCGAGCTACCTGCTGCTCGATCGCTTCGTGCAGACCGCCAACGCGCTCTCGCGTCGGACGATCGAGCTCAGCCACAGCACCGAAGAGCTGCGTCACGTGCAGGAGGCGCTCGTGAAGAAGGAGCAGCTCGCGGCGGTCGGTGAGCTCTCGGCGGTGATCGCGCACGAGGTGCGCAACCCGCTCGCGGTGCTCAAGACCGCGGTGGCGGGGCTCCGACGCGAGGCGCTCGACCGCGAGGACCGCGAGCAGCTCCTCGGCATCCTCGACGAAGAGACGGATCGTCTGAACCGGCTGGTGCGCGATCTGCTCGCGTACGCGCGACCGGTGGAGCCTCAGTGGTCGCGCCTGCCGGTGCGCGAGCTGGTCGAGCGCGCGGTGGATCTGGCACGGCGCGACCAGAGCTCGCTCGTCGGCGTCGACGTCGACGTGGTGGTGCAGTCGGACGGCGGCGAGGTGATCGAGGGCGACCGCGATCTGCTCGAGCGGGTGTTCGGGCATCTCGTGCAGAACGCGCTGCAAGCGATGCCGCACGGGGGGCGCTTGCTCGTGCGCACGGAGGCACGGGCCGTGGAGGGCGAGCCCGGCGTCGCGGTTCACTTCCTCGACACCGGCGAGGGGATGGACACCCTCGTGCGTGCGCGCGCGCTCGATCCCTTCTTCACCACGAAGGCGCGCGGGACCGGGCTCGGCCTCGCGATCGTGGGGCGCATCGTGAAGGCCCACGGGGGCGAGCTGGAGCTGAAGAAGGGGAGCGACGGGGGCTCCGACGTGATCCTGGTGCTGCCGCAGGGCCGCGTGTCGGTGCTGCCCGGGCCGCCGACGTGAGAGCTGACGCCGATGGCCCCGAGGGCGCGGACCGTGCGCCGCTCTTTTGATCCCTCGGCGTCGGCAGGCGTACGATCGCGCCGATGCGGACTCGAATCCTCCATGTCCTCGGGGGCGGCGCGCTCGTCGCCATCGCCTCGGCGTCCGTCCTCGCGCAGCAGGCGGAGGTCTCCCCCACGCGCGACGTCGGCCAGTACGCTGGCGTCACGCCCGGGACCGCGAACCCTCCGCCACGCGTCGGCGCCGTGGAGCGCGCACGGCCCGCGAAGCTGCTGACGTGGCCGGGCTTTCAAGCGACGGCCGGCGGAGGGAGCCGGTTCTTCTTGCAGGTCAGCGGTCCGGTGGTCTTCGAGTCGCGCAGCTCCGAAGGTCGCTTCGAGCTCGTGCTGAAGAACACCCGCGCGCACCTCCGCAACACCTTCCGCCCGCTCGACACGCGCTTCTTCCAGACGCCCGTGAACACCGCGAAGGTCGAGCGACGCCGTCGCGATCTCGCGGTCGTCTTCCAGCTCCGCGGCGCGTCCACGCCGAACGTGACCCAAGGGGTAGGCGAGGGCGGCTTCCACTTCGTCTACGTCGACTTCCCGCCCGGCAACTGGGCCACACCCGAGCCGGCGCCGACCCCCGCGCCGCCTCCCGTGCAAGCCGAGGACGACGAAGTCCCGCCGATGGAGTGATGTTGGGTGGAGGTCGGGCGAGCGACGGCACACGCGCGTCGCTGGCGACTGAACGCCCTCAAACGAAGAAAGAGCACCCCGGCATGAGGTGCTCTTTCTTCGTTTGAGCGCTTCACGACTTCGTGATGTTCGTCGTCGTCGCGCGATCTTCAACGAGAGAGGCGCGCCACGAGGCTCGAGCGCTCCACGTCTTCTTGCGTGCCCGCGCGAAGATCCTTGAGCTGCACCTTGCCGGCCGCGAGCTCCGCTTCCCCGATGACCGCCGCGAAGCGCGCACGACTCCGGTCCGCGCGCCGAAGCTGGCTCTTCATCGAGGTGCCGCGCAGATCGGCGTCCACCGCGAGGCCCTCCGCTCGCAGCGCCCGCGCGATCTTCGCCGCCTCGAGCCGCAGCTCCGGCTTCTGCACGATCACGAACACGTCGAGCGTGTCTGCGGTCTCCGCGTCCGGCAGGCAGAGCAACAATCGCTCGAGCCCCATCGCGAACCCGATGGCCGGGGTGTCGGCGCCGCCGAGCTCGCGGATCATGCCGTCGTAGCGACCCCCGCCGCAGAGCGTGTTCTGCGCGCCGAGGTCGCCGCCGAGCCCCTTCACCTCGAAGAGCGTGCGCGTGTAGTAGTCGAGCCCGCGCACGAGCTTCGGCTCCACGCGGTACGGCGTCCCGAACGCGTCGAGGGCCGCACAGAGATCCGCGAAGTGCGCGCGGTCGTCCTCGCTCAGGTGATCGAGCAAGCTCGGTGCCTCCGCCGCGATGGCCTGATCCTCCGGCGCCTTCGAGTCGAGCACGCGCAGCGGGTTGCGCTCGAGCCGGCGCTGGCTGTCCTCGCTGAGCTTGCTCGCGAGCGGCCGCAGGTACGCGAGCAGCGAGTCGCGGTAGCGCTCGCGCGTGTCGCCCGAGCCGAGGCTGTTGATCTGCACCTCGAGCTCCGTGATCCCGAGCGAGCTCAGGTACGACACCACGAGATCGATCAGCTCCGCGTCGACGTACGGACCCGGGTCGCCGTAGACCTCGCAGCCCGCTTGGTAGAACTGCCGGTAGCGACCCTTGGCGGGGCGCTCGCGGCGGTACATCGGGCCGAGGTAGTACCACTTGGACACCGGCTCGACGTTGCCGATCGAGTGCTCGAGGTACGCGCGCACGCAGCCGGCGGTGCCCTCCGGACGCAGCGTGAGCGATTTGTCCGCCTTGTCTTCGAAGGTGTACATCTCCTTCTCGACGATGTCGGTCGCCTCGCCGATCGAGCGCACGAAGAGCGCGGTGGGCTCCACGATCGGGGTGCGCACCTCCGCGAAGCCGTAGCGCTCGACCGCCTCTCGGAACGCCCGCTCCAGCCGATGCCAGCGGCCGATCTCCGACGGGAGGAGGTCGTTCATGCCTTTGACGGATCGGAGCTTCGACATCGGGTTCCCTTCGTGGCGCTCGGGAGCGCGCGCGTCTTGGTCGGGTCGCGCAGATAGCAGCCCGAACGAAAAGACGCGAGCGCGTGTAAGTGGGTATGCGGGACCGCGTTGTCCACCCGTCGGCGCGGAGAACCGCGGTTGGTGCGGCTCGCCGACGGGAGGTCCTCGTGGCTCGTTCGTCGTTTCGTCCCGCGCTTCGCGCCCTCGTCGTGCTCGCGCTCTCGTTCGCCGCGCTGCCTGCCCTCGCGCAGACCTACGGCCCGGCGCGGCATCCGACGCGTTATCTCTACGTCGACCCGCCGCCGCCCGTTCGGCCGGTGGTGGTCGTGCAGACCCACACTCCGCCGCCCCCACGTCAGGTCGTGGTCGTGCAGCACCACACCGTACACACGCCGACGCCCGTCGTGGTGGAGCCGCCGACGCCTTCGCTCCAGACGCGTTGGTTCCTCGGCGCGGGCTTCGGTGGCCTCGCGCTCCTCGACGGCGATCGCAGCGCGGTGCCAGCCTACACGCTCGAGCTCGGCCTCGCGGTCGACTCGGTCGAGCTCGCGCTGCACGCGGATCTCGCACCGTCGTTCACCGAGTCGGACGCGCTCTACACGGTCGGTGCCGCGTTCCGCTACCGCTTCCTCCCCGACGCGCGTGTGCATCCGCGCATGGGCGTGGGCCTCGAGAGTCTGTTCCGAAACCCGGAAGGCGCCGAGACCGCACGCGCCTTCGCCGCCACGGGTGAGGTGGGCATCGACCTCGACGTCCCCACCAGCTTCGGCGCGCTCTCGCTCGGCCTCGACACCCGCATCCACCGCGGCCTCGCGGGCGACGAGAGCGCACGCGTCACCGCGCTGAGCTTCGGAGCCCACTTCGCCCTCCGCTTCGAGTGAAGCCCGCGCAGGGCGCGCAAGAGCTCGCCCACCTCGGCTCCCTCCGCGGCGGACGCGCGCGGGGAAGGCTTCGCCCGATGGGGGGAGGGGCGCCGGAACGCCCCTCCGGGAACCGACGTCCGCGGCTGACCC
>CALJLK010000493.1 GCA_937982655.1 uncultured Sandaracinus sp. | reverse complement strand
GCCGACGTCGAGCGCGCCGAGCTCCGAGGTCCACGAGTGGGGCCTCGTGCGCCGTGCGTTTCCGGATCGGATCGTCGTCTCGGGGCCGCCCGGCACCTCGCGCATGGAAGCGATGCCGGTCGCCAAGCCAGTGCTGTACTTCCACCGCGATGGCGAGGGCGCGCTCGCGATCGACGTCGAGGTGGCGATGCCGTCGGGGCACGTGGTCGAGCATTGGCCGCTCACCACGACGACCCCGACTCCGAGCGCGATCCGTGGAGTCGGCGGGGTCAGCCGCCGACGGATCCGTTGGGCCGACGTCGCGCTGCTCGAAGGTGACTGTCGTGGCTCGCACTACCCGCGCTCGACCGAGCCACCGTGCAACGCCGTGCCCGACTTCTGTGAGGCGGCGGAGCTCGCGACGGTCGAGGCGGAGGACGGAGATTGCGTCCACGTGGCGGGTCAGCCCTTCGATCATCTCTTCTACCGGGGCGAGGTCACGACCCCACCGACCTTTCCGCTCGAGCTCGCGCTCGAAGGCGACACTCTCCGGGTGACTCACCGCGGCCGGTCGCCGATCCCGGGCAAGCTGGTGCGTGTACGGCGCAGCGGTGCGGCGGTGAGTGTGATCGAGGCTCCATCGCCCGGCGCGTCGGCGACCTTGCCGCCACCGAGCACCCCGAACGGAGAAGGCGCGCGCGCGCTCGCGGACTCGCTTCGGTCGGCGGGGCTCACCGACGCCGAGACGCGGGCCTTCTCGCGCGCCTGGGACGTCGAGCTCTTCGGCGTGATCACGGCGAGCGTCACCACGATCTCGCCCGCTCCTGCGACGGCTTCGGCGGACACGATCGTGGCGGCGATGCCGATGGCGCCACCGGCGGACGATGCGCTCCTCTACGTGCTTCCGATCGACGACGCCGACGCGCTCGCGACACTCCGCTTCGATCCCCCGCCGCGCGTGGTGCGGCGTGCGATCGTGGCGTGGATCGACGTGGCACTCGGGCGTCCCGTGCAGCGTTGAGCTCGTACCTCGTGCGGCCTTTGGAGTCGGTCGTCCGGCGGAACCCCGAGCGTCCCGTGCAGCGTTGAGCTCGTACCTCGTGCCGCCTTTGGAGTCGATCGTCCGGCGGAACCCCGAGCGGAGTTGTGAGAAGCGCACGGACGGGCTTTCCTCTCGTCCATGCGACGCTCGACGGTCTCGGCGCTCCTCCTCTTCTTGCTCGCGTGCGGGGACGACGCGCCCGCTGCGAGTCCGAACGCGCCGAGCGGGGCCTCTCCAAGCGCGCCATGTCCGATCGCACCTGCCGGGGACGAGGCCGCGCCTTCGGCCGAACGTCCCGCGGAGGAGAGCGCACCGGGCGCGACGGCGGTCGAGCCGACGCCCGAGCTGGCTCCTCCGGTCGGCGCGATGAGTGCGTCCGACAGCTACACGTGCCTGCTCGATCGTCGCCGCGTGCGGTGCTTCGGCGAGCCGCCCGATCCTCTGCCGGACGGCGAGCACGATCTTCTCGTCGCGCTCTCCGATTCGGTCTGCGTGGCGACGCGCGGTGGCGACGGCGTGCGGTGCTTCGGCGGCGACGCCGAGATGCTCGGCTACGACGCGGCGAGCGAGCGTTGGACGGCGAGCTGTGCGGGCGATCCCGAATGCGAGGAGACCCGCGAGAGCGAGTTCTTGCAGGCACGTCGGCGCGAGGGGCTCGTCCTCGCGGTCGACGGAGTGGTCGCCATCGCCGGGGCAACGACGTTGGTCTGTGCGCTCGGCGCCGAAGGACGCGTCACGTGCTGGGACCTCATGGGCGAGACGAGCCGACCGCTTCGGCGACTCACGATCGAGGGCGCGGTCGATCTCGCGCTCGCGGACGGCACGGCCTGCGTACGCCTCGCGGACGGCACCGTGCAGTGCTGGGAGGAGTGGGGCGATCCGGAGGAGCGCGTGCGTGCTCGAGCCGTGCGTGGGGTCGAAGGTGCGGTCCGCATGGCGGTCGGGGCCGACCTCGCCTGCGCTTGGAACGAGGCGAGCGAGGCGCGCTGTTGGGGTTTCGACTGGGCCTTCGATCGCGAGCTGCCGGAGCGAGGCTCCGCGCGCGTGCGCGGGCTCGACGGTGTCGCGGCATTCGCGTTCTCGCCGACCGAGCCCTTCGGCTGTGGGTTGCGCGACGGACACGTCGAGTGTGTCGGCGATCCGCGGTACGGGCGCCTCGGCCGCCGCGGCGCGCCCGGCGACGAACGAAGCTACGGGGCGACGGAGCCGGGACGACCCACCGTGGCGGATCCGCGTCGCATCGTCGTGGGCTCGAGCCACGCCTGCGCGCTCGACGCGAGCGACGCGCTCCATTGTTGGGGCTCCGCGGACGAAGGCGCGCTGGGATCGACGCGCAAGCGCAGCAACTTCGCACCGGTCACCGTTCCCGGTGTGCGCGCGGAAGCGCTCGCGGTGCTCGGTGGCCGCACGTGCGCACGCACCTCCGAAGCGTGGCGATGTTGGGGGCCCGTCAGCTCGACCGATCGTCGCGCGGAGCCGTGGCGCGCGATCACGGGCGACTTCCCGCGCGACTCCGAGCCCGTGAGCTTCGCGGGTGCGAGCTGCGCGCGATTCGGGGAGAGCGTTCGGTGCTCCAGCGCGACGTACGAAGGGCGCCTGCTCCTCGGCGGGCCGCCGTGTCGACTCACGGCCGAGGGCGCGCTCGAGTGCAAGAAGCGCGAGGAGTGGGTTCGTGCGCCGGAGGACGTGACGGGCCTGCAGTGGATCGCCTCGGTCGGTGGCGACGTCCTGGTGGGTGCGTCAGGTGGCGTGGGTGCGCCGGGCCGCCTGCGTCGGTTTCGCTTCTCGAGCGTGGAAGGAACCTTCACCGAGAAGGAGCCGATCGAGACGGTGCCGGATGATGCGGTCGACGTCTTCGGCGTCGGGAGCGAGGTGTGTGTGCGACGCGCGAGTGGGCTGGTCTCCTGTCGTGGTCGCGAGGCGTGGCGCGATCTCGCGACGCCCGCGCTGGTCGAAGTGCGCGCGGGGTCCAGCCACGCCTGCGGGCGCTCCGCGGAAGGCGAGGTGTGGTGCTGGGGCAGCAACCACCTCGGGCAGCTCGGGCGCGGTGGGATGGTGAGCTCCGAGACGCCGCTGCGGGTGACCGAGCTCGGCGTCGCGAGCGCGCTCGCGGTCGGTCGACAGCACACGTGTGCGATCGTCGAGGAAGGCGCGGTGCGGTGTTGGGGCCACGCACACGACGGTGAGCTCGGCGTCGATCCGGGGACCTGGGTGGTGACGCCGGTACGCCTCCACGCGCCGTCCGACGGCTGAGCTCTTCGTGCGAAGGGTTCAGAACAGTCTCAGGTCGTAGTCGGCCGTCGCGGCGGGGCACTCGTCCTGCCCCTCCGCACACTCGTCGCGGAAGACCGCGAGGGTGTAGGGCCCCGCCGGCAAGCGGTAGATCTTCTCGTCGAAGAAGCCTCCGCGAGCCTCCGCTTGCGCCAACCAGCGCTCCTGCTGATCGAACACGTCATCCGGGATGTTCTCGGTCGGCTCCACCTCGGAGAGCTCGTCGCACTGCGCAGCTCGGATGGTGCCCCTGCACAGCACGATGAAGGGGGCCTCCCCCTCGGGGCGGCTCGAACGGAGCTGCACGCGGATCGCGCGCGGCTCGGTGAGCGTGAGGTGATGGAAGGGCTGTGGCCTCGGATGCGGCGCCAGACGCCCCGTGATGGGAGGGTGGCCGGGGGTGATCACCCGCGAGGGCTCGTCGCCGGGGGTCGCCGTCAACACGACGTCGAGCGGTGCCGTCGCGATGACTCGGCCGGTGTGATACTCGACGGGCGAGCCGGGCCGTCGAACCGCGATCGCTCCGTACGCGATGGGACCACGAAGCGCGACGCCGAGCACGTCGTCCCCGGCCTCGTAACCGAGATCGATGGCGTCGAGGATCTGATCGAGCTCGACGTTGCGTTCGCGTTGGCTGATGTCGCGAAGGTTCTCGTACCCGCCCGTCGGCCGGTAGCGGACCAACACCGTCACGTGCCGCGGGTTCCCCGGCACGACCTTGACCGCCACGCCGTCCCCCGGGGCGACCGCCGCACGCACCACGGCGCCGATGACGTCGGCGTCGGGCCCTTCTCCGTAGGTCTCGCCATGGGTGAGGTGAGCTTCGAGCGCGCGCAGTGCCGCGCTCGAAGCTCACC
>CALJLK010000492.1 GCA_937982655.1 uncultured Sandaracinus sp. | reverse complement strand
CGAGAAAGCCAAGATCCGACTTTTTCGGTTGCACGAAGTCACGGTATCTCAGTCGGATGGGTCGGACTTCTCCACGTCCGAGATCACTCCGTCCGCTCCGCCGTACTTGCGGCGCACCGGCTCGGGCACGAGCTGCTGCACCGTCCACGCGTGCGCGATGATCCGTCGCTCGGCCGCGACGTGCGCGTCGCGTGTCCCGCCCACCGCGAGCGCGGGGACCACCACCGCGAGCAGGTGACCGACCACGAGCAACATCCAGGTCCCGTCTGCCGGGAGATGCACCATACCGGGTCCGATCGCGATCCCTTCGTCCGAGAACGTCGTCGCCGTCGGCCAGAGCCCGAGCGAGTCCCCGAAGATCGCGAGCGCCATCGCCACGAGCGTGATGAGCACGAAGCCGGAGCGCTGTCGCCGACCGACCTGACCCGCGTGGTACATGAGGTTCGTCGCGAGCAGACACGGCACGAGCACGTAGGGCCCGCACACAGTCGAAAGCGCGACGAGCGCGAGCGCCGAGGTCGCGAAGGAGAACGACGTCGCGGCGACGCCCGTGATCTTGCCGCGTGCCTGCAAGAACGCGAGCGCGGCCGCGATCACGAGGAAGAGCATCACCGTCGCGAAGAGCGCGACGTGGCGAACACCGAGCAAGAGCGCGCCCCCGCCGACGAAGACGAGCCAGAGCAGATACCGGCTCGCGGTCGCGCGCGCGGCCCGTCGTCGCGCCGCCTCGACCCATCGACCGAACGCGTGGCGCGCGCCCTCGGGCAGCTTGTCGGGAGGCTCCAGCAAGAGCGACGCGAGCTCCGACGCCGCCGACGAGTTCTCCGGATCGAGCGCGAGCGCGAGCGCGAGCTCTCGCGTGGCGTCGGCACGACCGTCCGGTCCTCCCGCGTCGAGCGCGGCGTGGGCGCGCCGCACGTGACGAAACGCGAGCTTCTGCCGGCGCTCGAGGTCGCGATCGCCTTCGAGGAACTCCTCCACGCGATCCGCGAGCCGACCCGCCGAGTGCAGGCGCTTGGCGGAGTCGACGTGCGTGGCCTCGACGCAGAGCGCCTCGAGCTCGGGCGACACGTTGCGATCCGGGAAACGCCGCGCGATGCGCGCGTCGACGCCCTCGATGGTCTGGGAGATGCGCTCGCGCGAAGAGACGCCGGTGTTGATGCGCTCGTGCGTGAGGATCTCGAAGAGGATGCAGCCGAGCGCGTACACGTCCGACGCCGGCCCGACCTCCGCGTCGCCGAGCGCCTGCTCCGGCGACATGTAGCCGGGCGAGCCGAGCGACGATCCCTCGCGCGTCTCGTCGAGGTCGTCGTCCGGGATGTCGCTCGTGCCCGGATGCGTCGCGTTCGCCGGGCGATCGACGAGCTTCGCGACGCCCCAGTCGAGCACGTAGACCTCGCCGAACTCGCCGATCATCACGTTCGCGGGCTTGAGGTCGCGGTGCACCACGCCGCGTGAGTGCGCGAAGTCGATCGCACGACACACCTGCACGAAGATCGCGAGCAGGCGCGTGCGTCCGAAGCGCGTCGACTCCTCGTTGCCCTTCGAGCGCTCGAGCACTTCCTGCAACGTCGTGCCGCGCACGCGCCGCATCGTGAACCACGCGGCCTCCGACGACTCCGGCTCCGCGAGATCGTAGACCGGCACGAGCCCCGGATGTTCGAGCCGCGCTTGGATGCGCGCCTCGCGCACGAAGCGACCGCGCAGCTCCGGATCGGAGCCCAAGTCTCCGCCGAGGATCTTCAGCGCGACCTCGCGCCCGATCCGCTCGTCTCGCACGAGCGCGACCTCACCCATGCCCCCGACCCCGAGCGCACGAACGAAGGTGTAGCGCTCACGAAGCGCCGGGATGGCCGAGCTGGGGTCTCCCATAGGCGGACGAGGATACCAGCGCGCCCGCGCAATCGGTGCGCGCCCCGTTCTTCGCGCGCCCTGGCACCGCCGTTTCACCGCGCGCCGTCTCACCGCGCGCCCGTCACCGTCACACGCCCGAGTCACCGCGCGCCGTTCACCGCCCGTTTCACCGTGCGCGTTTCACCGCGGCGCGTAGGCGTACCACGCGCGGCGATGTCACTGCGCGCGATCGACGTAGACCTCGAGCTCCCCGTTCGGACCGCGGCTCACCGCGATCGCCCACGGGTGACAGCACACGTCGCAGTCCTGCACGAGGTCTCCGTCGGAGCTCGGATCGACGTAGAGCGGCATCGTCTCGAAGCACCACGGGCACGTCACGTCGACCGAGTCGTCGATCGCCTCGACGTCGCGACGTCGTCGCTTCCGACGCCGCACGCGGCGCCCCTCGTCGTCCAAGATGAGCTCTTCGTCGTCGTCCACGTCTCGCTCCAACTAGAAGCTGATGGCCGATCTTCGCAAGCCGCCCTACCGGAC
>CALJLK010000491.1 GCA_937982655.1 uncultured Sandaracinus sp. | reverse complement strand
GGTCGTGCGCGTGGTCGTGCGCGTGGTCGTGCGCGTGGTCGTGCGCGTGGTCGTGCGCGTGGTCGTGGCCGTGAACGTGGCCGCGGCCATGCTCGTGCTCCGCGCTCGAACCCGCCGCGCGATGCGCCTCCGGATGCCGCGCCGCCCGCGCCGCCCTCGGCGCGTCCAGCCACGCCGGATCCAGCGCTCCTTCCGCGATGCGAAGCACACCGCTCTTCGCGGGGAAGAAGCTCTCTGCCCACGCCACGAAGCGCGCACGTTCGTCGTCGTTCACCACGTCGTCGTGCGTCGCGACGAGCACGTCCGCGAGCTGCGCTTGATCCTCGAACGTCTCGTGCTCGAGGAAACGCGGGTCCGCGAGGTTGCGCGGATCGACGAGCGCGATCGTCGCGCGCAGCTCCACGGAATCGCTGAGCGCACGGATCTGATCGAGGATTGCGGCCGGATGCCCGAGCCCCGTCGGCTCGACGAGCAAGCGATCGGGCTTCGCGCGTCGCAAGAGCTCGACGAGCGCGAGCTGCGACGGGAGGCCGGCCACGCAGCACATGCACCCGCCCGGCACCTCGCGGATCACGACGCTGCCAGCGGCCGCCGACCCGAGAACACCGCTGGCGACTGACGCCGCCCCTTCCCCCGCCGCGAGCCCCTCGAGCATCGCGCCGTCGATCCCGACGCGACCCGCCTCGTTCACCAGCACCGCCCAACGCTCCTCGGCCGGCTTGTGCCTCAAGAGCGAGAGGATCGTGGTCGTCTTTCCGGATCCGAGGGCGCCGGTGATCACGTTGACGGGCGTCGCCATCCGACGTCTCTCGCGCACGCGGTCCGTCACCGCAAGTGTCAGCGCGTGGGCTCGATCAACACCGGCGCTTCTTCCGACGCGCCGTCGTCCTGCAGCGCGAGCAGCAGTCCCGCCGCGATCAGCGCGCCCAGCACGAGGCCACCCACGAGCAGCGCGATGCTCTTGGCGTCGATGCCTCCGCGTGGAGGAGGCGCGGGAGTGAGCGCCCCCGGAGGCGGCGTCGGCGCCCCCACGTGCGGCGCCGCCACCGCGACCCGCGTCTGCGGGATCGTCGGCGCGGCCGTGAGTCCGTCGAAACCGCCGCCGTCGGTGCTCGCCGAGAGCGTGTACGGAGCGAGCCCGCTCTGCGAGAGCACGAGCGGCTGATCGGTGACCACCGTCTCGCCTTCGAGGGTCACCGCGTCGAGGCGTTCCGTCAGCGCGTCGAGCGCGCGGTCCGGAAGCACGATCGCCTCCCGCGTGTCGAGCCCGAGACGCAGTGACGGCAACGCCCGCGCACGATCCGCGATCTCTTCGCCGAGCAGCGCGAAGAGCAGCGCGGAGACCTCCGTCGCTTCGATGCGCGCCGCCTCCGGCATCGCCTCCTTGAGCTGCTCGCGCAGCACCCGCGCGGTCGGCGGTCGCGCCCCCGGATCGCGCGAGAGCGCGCGCATCACCACCGCCTCGAGCGCGAGCGGCACGTCGACGTATGCGCTCGGCGGCGGCAAGCGCCCTTCGAGCACGCGCTGCACGACCTGCGGATCACTCGCGCCTTGGAAGAGGCGGCGCATCGTGAGCATCTCCCAGAGCACCACGCCGAGCGCGTAGATGTCCGCCCGACGATCGAGCGGCCCGCGCTGGAGCTGCTCGGGCGCCATGTAGCGGAGCTTGCCCTTCAGACCGCTGCCCGCCTCGGTGGTGTGCAGTCGATCGCGCGCCTTCGCGATGCCGAAGTCGATGACCTTCACCTCGCCGCCGACGCCCACCAGCACGTTCTGCGGGCTCACGTCGCGGTGCACGACGTTGAGCAGCTTGCCCGAGTCGTCGCGCGTCTCGTGGGCGGCGTGCAGGCCTTCGGCGCAGCCCATGAGCATCGCGGTCGCGGCCGCCGGATGAAGGCGCCGCTGGATGGACGAGAGCTTGGTCAGCAGCTCCGAGAGCGCCGCCCCGTGCACGTACTCCATCACGAGGAAGAAGCGCCCGCTCTCTTCCCCGAGCTCTTCGATGCGCACCACGTTCGGATGATCGATCCGCGACGCGATGCGCGCCTCGTCGATGAACATCTTCACGAGCTCGCCCTGGCCCGCGAGGTGGTCCTTGAGCACCTTGATCGCGACGTGCCGCGAGAACCCGGCCGGCCCCGAGCGTTTGCCGAGGTAGAGCGTGGCCATCCCGCCGCTCTTGATCTCGGCGAGGACCTCGTAGCTTCCGAGCCGGGCGGGAGCGCTCACGCGGGAGTCACGGTACCACGCTCCGCGCCGCGGTCGGAGTCTTCGGCGTCCGGCGAGGAACCGTCACCTCGCCATCACCTCGGCGTCCGGCGAGGAACCGTCACCTCGCCATCACACTCGGCATCCCATCATCGCCGTCACCTCGGCAAGGGCGCTCGGCTCAGCTCGGGCGCGCGATCGGGAGCTCGATCGTGAACGTGCTCCCGACCCCCGGCTCGCTCGACACCGTCAGCTCCCCGCCCGCCGCCTTCACGAGCCCGTACGACACGGAGAGCCCGAGGCCGGTGCCTTCGCCGATCGGCTTGGTCGTGAAGAACGGCTCGAAGATCCGGCTCGCGACCTCGGGGCTCATGCCGACGCCGGAGTCGGAGACCTCGATGCGGACGCGATCCGCGTGTCGTCGAGCTGCGACGCGCACCTGGTTCGATTCCGAAGCCCCGGGCGGGATCGCGTGGGCGGAGTTGATCAGCAGGTTCAGCAGCACTTGTCCGAGCCGCGTGTCGTCGAGAGTGACCCGCGGAAGCTCGGGTTCGATCACCGTCGTCACCGTCGCCCTCCGGCGAAGCTGCGCGGCCGTCATGCGCACCGCCCACGCCGCAGCCTGGGTCACGTCACCGAACACGCTCGTGACCGCGTGGTCCCCGCGACGACAGAACGCCGTCAGGTCCGCCGCGATGCGCGCGATGCGCTCGGTGGTCGAGAGGATCTCGGCCTGGGCTTCCGCGAGCGCGCCGAGCGTCCCGATCGCGCCGTCGCGCTCGAGGACGTCGCGCTCGAGCTCCACGAGCAGCCGCCGCACCTCGTCGTGCACATAGGTCGCGTTGAGGAAGAGCGCGCTCAGCGGGTTGTTCACCTCGTGCGCGATGCCCGCCGCCATGGTCCCGAGCGAGGCCAGACGATCCGACGCCTCGAGCTGGCGCTGCATCGCCTTCTGCTGCGTGATGTCCTTGAACACCATCACCGCGCCGAGCAGCTCGCCGTCGTCCACGACGGGCGCCGCGCTGTCGCTGATGATGCGAAGCGGGACACCCTCGATGGACGCGAGCGCCGCTTCGTCGATCGCGATCGCCTCGCGCCGCGCGAGCACCGCCTCGAGCGGAGACTCGTCGGTCACGCCGGAGAGCCGCAGCACCTCGCGCACCGGTCGGCCGATCGCGGCATCCAGCGTCGTGCCGGTGAGCGCCTCCGCCACCGCGTTCATGAAGGTGACGCGGCACTGCGTGTCGACCGCGATCACTCCGTCCGCGATCGATCGCAGCGTCGTCGAGAACCAACGCTCGCGCTCCCGCAGCCGGCGCTCCATCGACGCCTTGTAGAACGACACCTCGAGCACGCTCCGGAGCTCAGCCGACTTCACGGGCTTGAGCAGGTACCCGTACGGCTCGGTGTGCTTCGCGCGCGCGATGGTCGCGTCGTCCGCGTGCGCGGTGAGGTACACGATCGGCACCCCGAAGTGCTCGCGCAGCATCGCCGCGGTCTCGATGCCGTCGCGCTCGCCCTTGATGCGAATGTCCATCAGGACGACGTCCGGGCGACGCTCCGACGCGTGCCGGAACGCCTCGTCCGCGGACGCCGCGATCGCGAACGGCTCGTAGCCCATGCGCGACAAGGTCTGTTGCAGATCCATCGCGACGATCCGCTCGTCCTCGACGATCAACACCCCGAGGGCTCGGCCCGAATCCATGGTCAACCTCCCACCTGAAACGTGAGCCGAAACGACGCGCCCGCGTGGCCCTCGACCTCGAGCTCCGCCTCGAGCTGCTCGGCGAGGCTGCGCACGAGCTGCAGACCGAGCGACGTGCTCGAGATCGTGTCGAGACCTCCCGGGAGCCCGATTCCGTCGTCCACGACCGAGATCCGACACCTTCCATCCGCGAGCCGGGCGAGACCGACCTGCACGCGTCCAGCGCGGCCGTCGCGAAACGCGTGTTTGAGCGCGTTCGTGATCAGCTCGTTGAGCACCAGACCGCACGGAATGGCTTGCTCGACGGTCAGCGCGACGTCCTGCAGATCGAGCTGCAGCGCGACCGACGAGCCGGTCGCCGAAAAGACGTTGTTCGCCAGGCTCCGCACGTACTCGGCGAAAGGAATCTGGGCGTAGTCCTTCGATTGATAGAGCTGCTCGTGAATCAACGCGATCGCTTGAACCCGGGTCTGGCACTCGACGAGCGCGTCTCCGCTGGGACCGGGATCCAGATTTCGGAGCTGCATGTTGATGAGGCTCGAGATGATCTGGAGGTTGTTCTTCACGCGGTGATGCACCTCTTGGAGCAACACCTCCCGCTCGCGGAGGGCGGCGGTCAGCTCGGTCGTACGTCGTTTGCGCTCCGTGATGTCCACCACCGAGCTGAGCACGAAGTCTCCGTCCGGCGTTCGCAGCGGGTTGAGGCCGATCTCGATCGGCATCTCGGTTCCGTCCTTGCGAAGGCCGAAGAGATCGCGGCCGCCACCCATCGGGCGCGCGACGGGGGACGCGAGGAAGCTCGCGCGGTTGTCGGGGTGACGGGCGCGAAAGCGTTCGGGGACGAGGATCTCCACCGGCCGGCCGATCAGCTCTTCACGCTCGTACCCGAAGAGCGCCTCGATCTGGACGTTGACGAGCACGATCGTGCCCGACCGATCGACCATCAACATCCCCGTCGGTGCCGCTTCGATCGCGAGACGAAACTGCTCCACCGCGCGCTTGCGCTCGGTGATGTCGACCACGGAGCTGAGCACGAAGTCACCGTCCGGCGTGTGCAGCGGATTGAGCCCGATCTCGATCGGGACCTCGCTGCCGTCTTTGCGCAGACCGTAGAGATCGCGTCCGCCTCCCATGGGGCGAGCGCGTGCGTCGCCGAAGAACCCCGCGCGGAACTCCGGATGCCGCGCGCGGAAGCGTTGGGGCACGAGCATCTCCATCGCACGACCGACGAGCTCTTCGCGCGTGTACCCGAACAAGCGTTCGATCTGCGCGTTGACGAGCACGATCTTTCCTTCGCGATCGACCATCAACATGCCGGTCGGCGCGGCTTCGAGCGCGAGCCGGAACTGCTCCGTCGCACGTCGCCGATCCGTCACGTCGCGCACGACCTTCGTGAACCCGACGAGCGCTCCGTCCGATCCGCGCACCGCGCTGACCACCACGTCCGCCCAAAAGCGGCTTCCGTCCTTTCGGAGGCGCCAGTCCTCGACTTCGAGGCGTCCTTCGCGTGCCGCGGTCTCCAGCTCGGCCGCCGGACGGCCACGCGCGACCTCCTCCGCGGTGAAGAAGACCGAGCAGTGCTTTCCGAGGATCTCGTCGGACCGGTACCCCGTGAAGCGTTCGGCGGCGCCGTTCCAGGTCGCGACGTGTCCGTCCACGTCCAACATGAAGATGGCGTGGTCACGTACCGACTCGAGGATCAGCCGAAACCGCTCTTCGCTCGTGAGCAAGGCCTCGACGGACGCGCTCGCGCTCTCGGCGGACGGGGTGCTCGGCGTTCGTTCGGCCACTCGTGCTCTTCTCCTTCGCAGAAGAACACGAATGCGCAGCGACCCCTCTCGCCGCCCGCGCGCCCAACCCCTGCGAACCCACAGAGTATCGGCACTCGCCGCGTCTGTCGCGTGATTTGAAACGGGGCGCGCCGTCGAGCCGACTGCGCTCAGAGCCGGCCTGTATACGCGTATCAGTGACGCAGGAGCCCGCGGATGAATCCGAAGCAACGCGCCGCGATAGGGGTGAAAACCCTCGAAACCTCGACGAGCCCGAGCTCGTGCGCGGGCGACGATGTCGACGTGTGGGCGACGGCGACCGCACGAGGCTCGCGGGCGGCTCTCGACTCGCGACGCCGAGGACACGGCTGACCTACCACCGACGCGGTTCGGCACCTCGCGTTGGCGCACGCTCCGTCGCGCTGCTAAGCGAACCGCTTTCCTTTTCTACGGTTCGGTCACCCGACGGTGACACCCACGAGACGTCGGCGCGCGCGATTCGATCCGAGATCGGACGACGCACGACGGCTCCCCCTTGGTTCGGAGGCTCTTCATGAACAAGCGCTGGTACGCGCTCTTGGTTGCGGTCGCGATGGTCGGCTGCGGTGACGACGACGGGATGATCGAGGTCGACGGCGGCACGGACGCTGGCACCGACGGCTCGATGATGATGCCGGACTCGACGACGGACGCCCCGCCCGGCATGTGCGCGGACGCGCGCGTCGTGACGCTGACCGCGGGCGCGCAGCAGGTGACGGGCGACACGACCGGTGCCGCCGCGACGCGCACGCTCGGGGACGGCTGCGGCCAAGATCCCGCGGCCCAAGAGCTCCTGGCGTTCGTGGTCCCGGGCAGCGGAAACGTGGGCATCTCGTTCTCGCTCGTGAACGACGACACGGCGGACTTCGACAGCGTGGTCGAGGTGCGGCCCGCGGGCTGCGACGACGTGACCGATTCGCTCTGCTTCGACGATGCAGATTTGTTCGAGGTCCGCTCGGAGGGCTCGTTCATCGCGACCGGCGGCGACACGATCTACCTCGTGGTGACCGGCTTCGTCGCGCCCGACTACGAAGCGGCCTCTGAGGGGCCGTGGACGATGGACGTCGTCGTGACGCCCAACCCGACCGCCCCGGAGATCACGGGCGGCACCGCGCTCCGCGTCGACGAAGCCGCCCTCGCGCTCAGCCTTTCGGGAACCGACACCAACGGCGATGCGCTCGGATACGTGCTCTCGTTCTTGGACGACGCCGGCGCTGCGATCGCAATCGACACGGACGGCGACCCCGAGACTCCGGAAGAAGCGGAGCTCGCGTTCGGGTTCGCCGAGGACCTCTCCGGCATGACCACCTTCACGGGCACGAGCCGAGTGAACGGGCTCGACCGGTTCGAGGAGCTCGCGGCCGCGACTCAGGTGCGCGTGTACCTCTTCGACGCGTTCGACTTGGAGAGCGCATCGATGACCTTCGACCTGGTCGACGTGATCGAGAGCAGCGCCGGCGAGCCGTGCGTCGAAGGCGAGTCGATCTGCGCTGCGACGCTCTTGTGCGAAGACGAGGTCTGTGAGGTTCCCGCCGCCGCAGCCACCGCGTGCGAGGCCGCGACCACCGTCACCCTCGTGCCGGGAACTGCGTCGGTGCAGACCGCGTCCATCGCGGCGGGCGACGGCGCGCTCACGGCGAGCTGCGGCGACACCGCCGGTGACGAAGCGCTCTACCGCGTTATCGTCCCCGCGGGCGCGTTCGACCTCGTCGCGACCACCGTCCGCGCGGCCAACGACGTCGAGTCGGTGGACACCGTCGTCTACGTGCAGTCGTTCTGTGGTGACCCGTCGACGGAGGGCGAAAACGGCTGCAGCGACGACGTCGAGGAACGCGTGGACCTCCGCTCGACGGTGCAGCTCACCGACGTCGCGGCTGGCACCTACACCGTCGGCGTGGAGCTCTGGGGCGGCGCGACCGAGGCCTCGACGGTCGAGCTCGCGATCACGCTGCGTCCGGTCCTCGCGGCCGGTCTGCCGTGCGACCCGACGGGCGAGGCGAACCGCTGCGCGGACACCGAGTGCGCGGGCACGCCCGCGACCTGTGGCGGCGAGTGATCGGTTGAAGCGCCGACCGTGACGCGATCACGGCGCGCGTGAGGAAGGGGTCGAGCGATCGGCCCCTTCTTCGTTCCGTCCAAGTGACTCTCGCGTGGAGCGTGCGAGTCGGTCACGTCTCGTTCCGTCCGAGCGACTCGCGTCGAGGGCGTCGGAGGGACGCGCGCTCCTCGCGACGCATGCGACGCTCGATCTGTCATTCCGTGGCGAGCGCGAGGCGGATCGCCGCGTCGAGCCACGCCGCGGCCGCCGCGTCCCACGCCGCGTCCGTGCTCTCGGTGCGCGCCGTCTCCACCGCGGCGGCGGCGCGACCGAGACGCGCACCGACGCCCATCAGGCCGTGCGACGCGAGGCTCTTCTCCAGCTCGCGCAGGCGCTGCCGCGCGCTCGCGCCGAGATCGCGGAGCCCCACCTGCACGCCCTCCGCGAGCACCGCGCGGGCGCCCTGAAGCGACGCGTCGACGCTCGACGCGCGGTCCGGCAGCGTGCCGACCGGAAGACGCGTTGGCCCTTCCGTCGGCGCGGGCGCGAAGGCGGGCGCGATCACTCGATCGCAGGCAACGGCGGTCGGCGTGATGACGACGTCACCGCCGAGCACACGCACCTCCCCCGCCACGAAGCGCACCTTGCCGTGGTGCCCCGCGAGCGCCGCGGAGAGCGCGTCGTCCGCGCGCGGGGCGACGCTGCGATGGGGCGCGACGAGCGTGAAGACGCCGCCCTCCGGATCCGCGAGCACCGCGATCACCGCTTGCTCCGCCGGCTCCCAGCGCGCGTCGAGCACCTCGGCGATCGGCAAGACGTGTAGGTCGTCGGCGAGCACCCGCGGCCGCAAGAAACGCGGCGCACGATCCGCGCGCTGGCGTAGCAACGCCTCCACGCTCGGCGCGCGCAGCGGCGCGGGAAGCCGATCCCAATCGCCCGTCTGCGGCACCACCGACGTCGAGCCGGTCGCGTTGCCGAAGGTGATCGCGCGGTTCGCGCGGCGCTTCACCGCGCGCGACACCACTTGGCCGTTCGCGAGCTGCGTGAACGTCGCGCCCGCGACCTTGCGTCGACCGAGCGAAGCCGCGTCCGGGATCGGCGGATCGTTCGGCTTGGGCGGCTCGAACGTCCACTCCTTCGTGCAGACCAGCACCGCGCCGGTGTCGGGGTCCGCGAGGTAGACCTCGACCGCGCGGGTGTCTCCGTCGACCTCCACGCGGCCCCCGAGCCCCACGAGGCGGAGGTGATCGAGCGCGGTCTCGTGCTTCTCGCTCGTGCCGAGCACGTGGGTGGCCGGGAGCGCCGCGCCTTCGGTGCGCGAAGCGCGTCGACGCGCCTCGAGCTCCGCACAGAGCGCGAGCACGTCTTCGGCGCGGTAGCGCGCGCTGCGCGATCGGTAGCGCTGCAGCGCACGCTCCAGCTCGTCGAGCGCGTCCTCGGGCCAGACCTGACCCCGTTTGCCGAGCGCGTCACGGACCCGCGCGAAGCGTTGCCCGAGCGCCTCGCGGGACTGCGCGACACCTTCGATCACCAGGTGACGCGCGAGCTCGACCGCGTCGTCGAGCGGGCCGTGCTCCTGCGCGGTCGCGCTCGCGTCGCGCAGCTCGACCGTGAGCTCCACCGCGCTCGGATCGCGCGCGTCGGCTTCGCGAAACGCCCACACCGCGAGGGCCACGTGCGCGCATCCCTGCGCGAGCCGGCAGTCGCAGCGCGCGTAGGCGAGCTCGTTCGGAACCAGGAAGCGCACCGTGCAGCTCGGGAGCTCCGCGCTCGGCGTCGGCTCTTCCGCCCGCGCGCGACGCACCACGATCACCGCCCCGCGTCGGCGCGCCGCCTTCGCTTCGTCGAGCGTGCGGCGACCGAGGGTCTCGAGCGTCTCGTCCGAGACCGCGCCCGGCGACCACGCGACGAAGGCGGGTGCGCGTGTCGCTCCGCTCGGATCGCGTGCAGCGCCCAGATCGCTCGCCGCGCCCGGCTCGCTCGCCGTGCCCCGATCGTCCGCTGCTCCCGATTCATCCATCGCTCCCCGCGCGAAGCTCGGGTACGCGAGCGCGGTCGCCACGCGGTGTCGGCAGACCCCCGTCGCGGGGCACGAGCAGCGCGTGTCGCGTAGCGTCTTGCCGGGGATGAGGCGCGCGATCGCTCCGTCCGGGAAGGTACCGACGACCGTGCCGTCGTCCTCTTCCGCGATCGCGGGACCTTGGCCGGCCTCGATCTCCTTGAGCGCGCGTTTGACGAGCCCCCAGTTCGAGAGCGAGGCGACCGAGTCCGGCGTGAGCGCGAGGAGGTCCGCTCTCATGCGCGCACCTTCTCCGCGATCCACGCGGCGAGCTGCCCGGGCGTCATCGCGCCGACGTGCGCGCCGACGTTCACGAGCCGCTTGGCGAGCTCGCGGTCGTAGTCGGGGCGAGCTTGTTCGTCGAGCGCGGCGAGCCCGAGCACCTGCGATCCTTGCGCGGTGAGCGCCGCCACCCTCCGCACCAACATCTCCGCCGAAGATCCCTCGTAGAAGTCGGAGATCAACACCACGATCGCGCGCCGCGGGACGTCGATCAGATCCTGCGCGTAGCCGACCGCCTTCTGGATGTCGGTGCCGCCACCGAGCTGGACCTTCATCAAGAGCTCGACCGGATCGGTCACGTCCTGCGTGAGGTCCACGACCTCGGTGTCGAAGGCCACGAGATGGGTGCGCACGCCGGGCAGACCCCACAGGCAAGCCGCCGTGACCGCAGAGTGGATCACCGAGCTCACCATGCTCCCGGACTGATCGACCAGCAGGATCACCTGCCATTTCTCGGTGTGACGCTTCGTCCGCGAGAAGAAAATCGGCTTTTCGAGATAGAGCCGCTTCTTCTTCGGATCCCAGCGGTGCAGGTTCGACTTCAGCGTCTGTCGAAACGCGAGGTTCTTGGCGATCTTGAAGAGACTGCGGCGTCGCCGATCGATCGTGCCCGAGAAGGCCTGGCGCACCTCCTTGGCGAGCTTCTCCATCAACTGGCGCACCACCTCCGCGACGAGCTTGCGCGCCATCGCGAGCACCTCGGGGTTCATGAGGTGTTTGGTGCGCAGCACCGCCTGGAGCAGCACCTCGTTGGGCTGCACGCGCTCCAGCACGTCCGCGCGCGTGACGAGCTCCTCGATCGCGTAGCGCTCGATCGCGTCTTGCTCGAGGCGCTCGATCGTCTCTTGCGGGAAGAGCCGGTGCACCTCGGAGATCCAGTCCGGCACCGAGAGCACCGAAGGACCGAGCCCGCCGTGGCGCGAGGCGACGTCGCGTCCGGCTGTCTGCTCCTCGCGGTCGTAGAGCCACGAGAGCGCCGCATCCATCGCGCGGCCCTGCGCGTCGAGCGCGTCGCCCATGCAGGTCTCGGCCGCTTCGCCGAGCACGAGACGCCAACGCGCGATCGGTCCGATCTCGCTCACGGCGCGCCTCCTTCGGATGCGGCCTCGTCGAGCGCGTCCGCGAGCCCGAAACGACGCGCCCGCTCGCGCACCCGCGCGTCGAGCGCGTGCCCGGCCACGATCGACTCCGCGCGCGCGGGCAGCCGGACCATCGCAGCCGCGAGCGCCGCGTCCTCGCCGCGCGCGCCGAGCACCACCCTCGCCATCCTCTCGCGCTCCTTGGGCGGGAACCACGAGGCCGCGAAGCGCAGGCTCGGCAGCGCGATCAAGAAGTCCGCGTCGGTCATCGCTTGGATCACGTCGTCGAGCACCGCGACCAGCGAAGGAGACGCGAGCACCTCCTCGCGCGCGATCGCGAAGAGCCCCGCGAGGAAGTCGCCGAGGGTCGTCGGGCGTGAGGCGCTGCGGAGCGCGTGGGCGGCGTGTCGCTCCGCCGGGCTCGTCTCCGGATCGGATCCCTCGCTCGGGTCGGCGACCGACCCGAGCGCACCTTGGCTCCAGAGCCAACCGAGCGCCGCGCCACGCAGCGCGGGCGGAGCGTCGACGTCGACCGCGCGGCGCTGCATCACGCCCTCCGCGCGCGCGAGCGGCAGCGTGAGCGCAGGCGGTCCCCGTCGCGCGAGATCGCGGAGCGCGACGAGCGCGTGCAGGTGACCACCGTCCGCCGGCGCTTCCCCGCCGACGATGCCTTCGACCAACCAGAGGCCTCGATCGAAGCCGGCTTCCAGGATGCGCGCGAGCGCGGGCGCGTTGCGCGCGCCGACCAGATCGCCGTGGCGGTGCAGATCGAAGAGCACGTGCAGCGCGGCCCCGAGATCGCCGAGCGATCCTTCGTGCGCGAGCGCGGTCGCGACCTGCGCGATCACGGAGTCGGTGAGCGCGTCGATGCCCGTGAACGCCGCCTCGCCGAGGATCGCGGCGAGCTTCGTCGACGACGAGCCGGCGTCGAGCAGCGCCTCTTCGAGCCGCGCGGTCGCCGCAGCTTCGAGCGTGCCGCCGTAGCTCGCGGCTTCGACGAGCGCGGCGTCGAGGTCGTCGCTCGCCACCACGTTCCAGCGCTCCACGAGCTCGGCGTCGGTGGCGAGCGAAGGCCCGGCGGTCCGCACGAAGCCGGGGATCTGCAGCACCCGCAGGCGATGGAGCACGCGGCTCGCGTCGCGCTCCGTCGACACCGCGAGCCGAAGCGTCACCTCGCGCGGCATCGGCTTGGGCTCGAGCCCCCGCGTGGCGAGCTCGCGCTCGACGTCGATCGGCAGCGGTGGGCGCGGCGTGCCGGGCGCGAGCTTGCCGCGCGCGTCGCCGGAGAAGGCGGCGACGATCTCGACGAGCAGCGGATCGGTGCGTGGCAGCAGCGTGCCGCGGCGCGCCCAGGGCAGCGGCGTCTCGAGCGCGTCCTTGAGCAGCGTGCTCGCAACCGCGTCGAGCAGATCCGTGCGCGCGAGCGTCGCGTGCCCACGCAGGCGCGCGAGCCCCCGCGCGGCCGCGACACACGCGATCAGATCCGCGGTCGAAACCGGCTGCTTCTTCGCGCGCAGCCGCTGCACTGCGCACCCGAGCAACGACTCGCACGCCTCGTCCCCCCCCTGCTCCC
>CALJLK010000490.1 GCA_937982655.1 uncultured Sandaracinus sp. | reverse complement strand
CTCGATCGCGCGTCCTCCCGTCGATGGTGCGCTTCACGGTCGACTACTTCGGGGGCTGGCGCGAGGAAGACTTCCTCTGCCGCGAGTGTGGGTGGCAAGGCGTCGGCTCGCAGTTGACGCCTCGGATCGGCGCCGCGCTCTTCGTGCTCGACTGTCCGCGCTGTCGCTCCGCCGTGGCGGGGGGCTCGCACCCGACGCACGAAGACGCACAGGAAGCCGCGGAGCGTGGCAACGCCGAAGCGGTCCAGTGGTTGCGCCGTCACCCACGCTCCTGACCGCGGTCGGTTGAGCTCGCCGGATCGAGATCACCCCGACGAGCTCGTCGGAGCGAGCTCGCCGGCGCTCGACCGACCCGTTGCATCACGCGACGCTGTCAGACTCGACCCCCCTCGTGCGTCCTCGAGTCATGCTCGAGCTCGACGTCCTCCCCGAACGCCCGGTCCTGCCGCCTTCGGCCCGCAGCGCGCGCTTCGCCTCGAGCCTCCGCGTGGACGGACCACCGCTTCGCCGCCGCCTCGTGCTCGCGATCGATCGTTCGAGCAGCATGCGCGGCGCTCGGTTCGCGCACGCCAAACGCCTCGCCGCGGGCATGCTCGCGCTCTTGCCCGACGGCACCGAGCTCGCGCTCCTCGCGTTCGACGCCCGCGTCTCGCTCGTGCTGCCTCCCACGAAGCTCTCGGACGCGGTCCGCGACGAGGCGCTCCGTGGGCTACGCGCGCTCGACGTCGGCCACGGCACACGCGTCGACGCCGCCCTGCATCACGCGTTCGCGCTCGCGGAGGACGCGGGTCACGTCGTGCTCCTCACCGACGGCTATCCCTCGTACGGGGCGACGGCGATCGCGCCGCTCGTCGAGCGCACGCTCCAGCGCGGCGCGGCGACGCTCACCACCGTCGGCATCGGCCACGGCAGCCACGACCTCCTCCTCGCCTGCCTCGCGCGCGCGGGCGGCGGCGACGCGCACTTCGCGGAGGAGCTCCTCGAGCTCGGAGAACGCATCGACGAGCACCCTGCGCACCACCACGAACGAGACGCAGACGCCGCGCTACCCCTGGGGGCTCGCGCGCCGAGCGGCGAAGGCGATCTCACGCACTGCCTCGGTCGCGAGCTCGCGCTCATCGAACGAACGACCGCGAGCGAGGCCGAGCTCGTGTTCCATCCGGCGCCGCACGTTCGCCTCGACAAGCTCTGGTACCGCGGCCCCGCGCGACGCGAGCACGGCGCGCGCGTCGTGCGTCTCCCACGCCTGGTTCGAGGCCGTCCCGTCTCGCTCGCGCTCCAGATCGCGTGGGACTCCGGCAGCCCCGAACGCCTCGGCCTCGTCGAGCTCCGCGTGCGCGACGCCGCCGGACGTGAGCATCGCCGCGAAGCCGAGCTCCACGCCGACTTCGGCGCGGGCCCGGTCGACTCCGAAGCCCTCGCCGCCGTGTTGCGCGCGCGCCTCCACGCCGCCGTTCACGACGCCGCCGTCGACGGCTCTGGGGCCGCGCCGGCCTGGCTCGCCACGCGCGTCGCCGAGCTCCGCGGGATCGCGGAGCAAGAGCACCTCGACTCCCCCGAGCTCCACGAAGCCTTCGAGCTCGCCACGCGCGCCCTCCGCGCCCGAGGCCCCCGCGCGCTCGCCCGCCACCTCGACGCCGTCGAAGCACGAAGCCTCGAGCCCGCGCTCCGCGCCCGCTTCCACACCTCGATCGTCGAGCTGCGCCACGAGTCGTCGATCGTGCGGATCGACGACTGATCCGGTCGGGGAGTGCTCGGGGTCGGTGGCGCTCGTCGCTCGCATTATCGGTAGGCTGCGGTGCAGTCGAGCAGAGAGAGGCGCATTGCCTTGCAGCAGATGGATCGATTGAGTGCATTCGGCCCCGCTGATTGGTGTCGATCTCGCACGTGGCTTCGCGCACCCTCGACGACATGCAGCTCGACGACTTCGACTGGTCACGCCTCACACACGTCTACGGAAGTGCGGAAGATGTCCCAGACCTCGTGGCGGATCTTCTCGATGGCGACGAGGGTGCGGTGGACGAAGCGATCGAAGAGCTCGTCTCCGCCCTCGTGCACCAGGGCGACGCGTCGAGTGCCACCGCCGCCACGACCCTCGTCCTCGTGGAGGAGCTTCGCCAAGGTTGCGAGCACGCGGGCGCCGTCCTCGAAGTTCTTGCGATCGTCGCGGCGACGGCGGCCGAGGACCAACCCGCGACTCCCGAGGAAGCGGAAGAGGCAAAAGCAAGCCTCCTGCGGGGCGACGTCGATGCAATGACCGTCAACTCGCGACTTGCTCGTGCTGCGGTTTGGGCCGTGCTTGCCGACCTCGTGGAGGTCCTCCCGACTCGTCTCGACTGGACCTCGCCGGCTTGTCGCTGGGCGATCGAGTGCGCGTGTGCGCTCGGTGAACGAGCCAGCGCTCTTCGCCCACGAGTGCTCCAGCTCATCGCGTCGAACCCTGCCCCAGGCGAGCACCGATTGCTCGAATCTCTCGCGCGCCTCTCGCATCGCGGAGAGCACGTCGAGCTCTACCGAACGTTTCTCGCGCACGACGACGTTCGCGCCCGCGCCGATGCCGCCCTCGCGTTGGCGATCGCGGGAGACACCAGCGACGACACTCTTCGAGAGCTCGCAGCCGCCGCGACCGGCCCTGCCGTCCCCGCGTCGCTCGAGGACCTCGGCGCTCTCGGCTCGCTATTGGAAGACGCCGCGCCTCGATTCTTCGACCGAGTTCTCCGCCGCGCGTCTGGGTTCCACGTTTCGATGGACGCGCTCCTCGCGTGGCTGTCTGCACTCGGGATCGCCCCGCCTGGCGGAACTCGCGCCACGCACGACGGCTTCCACTTCGACGGACCTCCCATGGACGTCCCGGTCGACGACGCGCTCGTCGCGCTCGTCGACGCGTGCGTTCACGCCTACGGACTCTGGAACGGTCGAACGAACCTGTTCGAGGTCCTCGGGCTTCCGAGCACGCGTGACGCGTTGGCTGCGTGGTTGCGCGAACGTCGTTGAGCGTTCGCGCGGGCTCGAACAGAAACCTCGCCGTCGATGGTTCTGCGGGCACCGGATTGGCTCCCAGTGCGTGTCGCCGAGCTCCGCGGGATCGCGAAGCGACAGCGTTTCGAGTCGGATTCGACCTCAATCCGAAGCGCTCGATGTCAGAGGTCCGCCACGCGCGGCGTCTCACCGACATGACCCAGCACTCTGCCGCGCACCGCCTGGATCCCGCCCGCACGTGGACCGTCCTCGTCGGCATCCTCGACTACCCCAACCAGGGCTTCGCCCCGCGTGGACGTCAGGACGTCCGCCTCGATCGCGCGCTCGCCGCTTGGGGCGTACCCGATGCGCAGCGTCGCTGCCTCCTCGACGCCGACGCCACGGCGGAAGCCATCACACGCACCCTCGCAGACGTCACCCGTCGCGCGGGACGCGACGACTCCCTGCTCTTCTACTTCGCGGGTCACGGCAACGAGCTCCCCGAGGGATTCGCGCTCTCGGCGCGAGACCGTCCGCTCTTTCTGCGCAAGCTCAGCGAGAGCCTCCGAGCGTTCCGCGGCTCGTCCATCCTGCTCACCGCGGATTGTTGTTTCTCCGGCGCGCTCGCGGAGGTCGGTGATGCGCTCCACGATCGCGGCATCCCGACCGGAGTGTTGGCGTCGATCGAGGGGTCGACCTCGACGCTTCAATGGACGTTCACCCGGTCGCTCGTCGACGCGTTCTCCGGTCACGCGTTCGTCGATCACGACGGCGACGCGAGCATCTCGCTCGCGGACCTCGCGCGCGAGCAACGCCTCGCGCTCCGAGCACGCGATGCGCAGCGTGCACACGCGTCGTGGCACGGGCTCTCGCCGTCGCTCGTGCTTCGCGATGTCGTGGACGCCGCGCGAGCGGAGCTCGGCTGGTGCGAGGTGAAGCTCAACCGGTGGCGCCCCGCCCGTGTCGTCGAGCGTCTCGTCGATCACGGCACCGCTCGTGACGCCGATCGAACGCGAGCCGTCTACCGCGTTCGCCTCTGCGACATCACGCAGACGCGATTCGTCGACGTGCCGCTCGAGCGCGTTCGTCCTCTCTCGACGCTCCCGACCCATCCCGTGGGCACCGAGGTCTGGGCTCTTCCCGCGGGCGGCCGACGCGCGGCGGCGTGCGTCGTCGCGGTCGAGGACGACCTGCACCTCGTGCAGTACGACCATCCCGACTCGCTCGCGTGCGAGTGGCTCCCCGCCGCGCGTCTGACCCGCCGAGACGAGCTGCCGCGGGCGCGACCCGACGCCAACGAGCGCGACACGCGGTGGCGCGTCGAGACCGCGCGGCTCAAGCGCGCGGCCGAGCGACGACGGAGCTGAGCCTCGCGGCGAGCTCCACCGCGACGTCCGCCGGGAGCGTGGTCGCGCGTCCGTGCGCCACGTGGTTGCGCCCCACCACCGCGCGCCAGACGACGCCATTGCGCGAGCGCACGTCGTCGACCAGCCACGCGACGTCCGGACGCCGCGCGTGTGGCGCCGCCGACAGCGCCTCGATGACCTCGGCGAGCTGTCCACACGTGGCTCGCTCGGGTTTCGCGAGGCGCTCGTGCAGCGCGGCTTCACTCCCCGCCAACCAGACCGCGACCGCGCGCAGGTAGGTCTCGAACGCCCCGGCGGCGCGCATTGCCTGGCCGACCGCCAGCGTCGTGCGGTCGGTACCTTCGAGCACCTTCTCGAGCCGAGCGTGCAGCTCCTGCGCGCGACGCGCGAGCAGGTCGTCCGGCGATTCGTGCACCGACGCGAGCGCCTTCGCGAAGTCGCCGCAGCTCGCGAAGCGATCGCGCGGTGAGAAGTCCAGGGCACGCTCGACGGCCGCGCGCTGTTCGGGGAGCAGACCCGGCATCTCGAAGCGCGCGTCGTCGTGGACGAGCTCGTAGCGCTTCGTCATCACGCGTCCGCGCAGCATCGACACCAGCACCAGCGCGAGCGCGTACTGGTCGGAGCGAGGGCGTCCTTGCCCGGCGAGCTGCTCGGGGGCGGCGAACACCGGCTGCTGGAAGTGCGCGGTCGCGACCACCGTCCCCGCGTTCTCGCCGTCGACGACACGACGTCCCGCTCGACCCGCGCCGAAGTCGATGAGCTTCGCGAACCCCGCCTCGTCGATCAGGACGTTCGCGCAGCTCACGTCGAGGTGCACGACGCTTCGCTCGTGCGCGTAGTCGAGCGCGCTCGCGATCTGCGCCACCACGTGGATCGCGAAGTCCGGCGGCAAGGGCCCCGAAGCGTCGATCCAATCGGCGACCGCGCGACCCGCGTGCTCCGACACGAGGAAGAGCCCGCACGACGGATCCGTGTCGAGCCACGTCCGGCAGACGCCCGGATGATGAACCCTCCACGTGAGCGTGGCCTCCGTGCGCAGCAGCTCTTCGTGCGTCGCTTCGCGTGGGAGCTTCACCACGACGTCGTGCGCCATCAGCTCGTCGTGGGCTTCGAAGACGAGCCCGAACCCACCTTCGCCGAGCTTGCGGCCGAGCCGGTAGCGCGCGCGCAGCGTCGTGCCTTCGCCCACCTCGCGACGCCCTGCGGGGACGGGCGGCGCGGGCACGGGCGCGCGTGGGGCGGTCTGCAGGACGGCCGAGTCTCCATCCGTCCAGCTCTTGCGTGCCGCGAGCCCCGCACGGTTCCCGTAGCGATCGTTCGCCGCTCCGCGCGGTGGCGCAGTGCGGTCGCCAGAGCCCCCTTCGTCACTCGCACCGTCGCCCTCGACCTCGTCGTCGTCCTCGTCCGCGCTTCCCTCGTCTTCGTCCTCGTACTCGTCGTCTTCTTCGAGCCCTTCGTCGCCGGGGCTCCACCCGAAGAGCTCCACCCCGAGCACGTTCCGGACGAGGGTGCGACCGTGCACTCCCTCCAAGCGTGCGCGCACCTCGCCCTCCCGCAGTCCACACGCGGCCGCGAGCTCCTCGAAGAGCTCCGCCCGGCGCACGACCGCGACGCGCAGCTCCGCGAGCTGCCCTGGCTCGCGTGGCCACTCGTCCACGAACACGTTCCGCACCTGCTGCCGCCCGTGCACCTCGGACAAACGCCGCTTCACTTGCAGGCGCGTGAGCCCGGTGACTTCGGCGATCAGTGGCTCGAGCTCGAAGTCCAGCGACGCGCGCGCGGTCGTCTTTCCGAGAGTCATCGCGCGCAGAGTAGACAGACCGCGCCGGATTCAGATCGACAATCGCACCGCGGGGTCGTGAGCGCGGGCTCAAACCCACTCGGGTAGCTCGATCTCCGACTCGTCGACTCCGAACGCATCGCGCTCGATCTCGTGGAGGTTCTCCACGTAACGCGGGAGATCCGATGCGCGGGCGTCCGCGGTGAAGACATCGACGGCATCGACGAACCGCTTCAGTAGGCGATCGTGAGGAACCAAGCCGCGGGCGACCATCGCTTCGATGTCGCTTCGGTCGTTCGCCGAGAAGCGCTTCAGCTTGCTCACGACGACGTCGACGACATCCAGCGCTTCTATCGACAGAGTCGTCGGAGCGCCTGCCAGCGGTACTGCGTGCCAGACCGGAACACGGGGCAGGAACGGCAGCCCGTTGGGTACCAGCTCCAGATAGATGCTCCAACGCCGGGCGAGCGGCGTGCTCGGACCCGCGAGGGCGAGAAGGCGTTCCGCCACTTCGCCGTCCAGGGCGAGCGTACGGAGCACGTCGCTGTCTTTCGTCGCTCGGACGAAGTCCGTCTGAAGCATGAGCGCGGTCGACCCCAGCACCTGAAGGCGCGGCTGCTCCTCGCGATCCCACGCTCGCGCGAGCTCGATCAGAAACCGCTCAACCAACTTCACGGTTCGCCTCCAGCGCCCCCACGAAATCGGTTGGCGCAAGCCGCGTCGCGACGCGCCAACGCTTCGCCTCCTCCGACGACTCGGCCTCGATGCGCGCGACCGTCTTCGCGCTTCGAACCTCGGCGTCGATCAGATCGAGCGGGGCCTCTTCGGCGGGTCGAGGGAGGCTCGGCAGGAAGAGATCGATCGCGGTTCGGAGCCGACGCGCGTCGCGCCGATCCGCTGCGGTCACGAAGACCACCGCGTCGAGCGCCGTGCTCACCGCGTCGAGCAACCAGCCGAGCCGCGCGTGACGTCCGAGCTTCGCGAGGCGCGAGGCGACCTCCGCGAGCGAGAGTCGATCGACGTTCCGCAACAGAACGGGTCCGAGCGCCGTGAGGTGACGCGGAGACTCCGGGCTCACCAGCACCTCGACCACGACTTCCGTCACCTCGTCGAAGCGCGAAGGCACCACGGCGGGCGAAGTCACCAGATGTCGTGCCCCGTGGCGCGCGAGCGCGTTTTGGATCGCCGAGCTCGCCCGTCGCGTCGGCGCGAAGTGCTCCACCCCGACGTTGAAGAGCTCGAGGATCCGCAAGAGCTGCTCCGCCGAGAACGAGCCCTGCCCACGTTCGATCTGGCTCAAGCGAGGCTGCGAGAGCCCGAGCTCCCGCGCGAGCTCGGTCTGCGACCAACGCCGTCCCTCACGAAGCGCACGCACGCGAGCCCCGACGAAGTCGGGCGAAACGAGCGTCGGCGTGCGTTTCGTATCGTCCAAGCTGGTATCAGTATTGGGATACCAATGAGTGCCGCGTCAAGTGACTGTTTCCATAGGTACTAACGGTCACTCCAGCGGGCACATCGGGCGATACGGGTCCCCGCCCTCGTAGGTCTCCGGACAGCGTTCGCGGCGCTTCTCGCCGAAGCGCGCGCGCCGCGGCTCGTGGACGAGTCGAAGCATCGGTCTCCCGCGCCGATCGACGGCCACGGACACGCCGCGCACCCCGAGACACCACTTCGCCGAGTTCGGACCACGCGCGGTCGGAGCTCTTCCGAGCGTGGTCTGCACCCACGAGATCAGCGCTGCGGGGCTCGCGTCGCTCGTGGCCGTGATCTCGACGAGGCCCAGCTCGTCGTCGACCCACGCACGAGCCGCGGTGGCGGCGGGGATGGCGTGTCCGAGCAGGTCGTAGGACGTCCAGGTCGCCCCCGGGCACTCGGGTGCTCGCGGTGCTGCGACGTGTCCGGTGGCAGCCAGCGTCGACGTGCTGGCGCCGAACCGAGTCGGAAGCCGGAGCAGCGCCCACAACGCCTCGTCGCTGTCGTACGGACGCGGCGCGTTCGCGATCGCGGAAGACCCAGAAACGGGGGAAGACCCCGTCGCGGGCGAGGACGGCGCGAGCTCGCCCAATCCGTCGCTCGGAACGAAGACCATCGGCTTGGGCTCCTCCGAGCACGACATCGGGATCGTCAGCGCACCGCCGCAGATCGCGAGGACGCCTACGACGATCGCCGCTCCGAGCACGACGCCTTTGCGCGGCGCTCGAGGAGCCGAGACCGAACCCGAGATCCCCGAGGGGTGGCTGGACAGCGCTTGGGCGTTCGGTGGGTCCGCCGATGGCTTCGGCGTCGAGAGTGGAGCGACCACGGGAGGAGTCGCAGCAGGAGCCGCCGCTCCCAACACCGCCTCGACTGCCCGCACCATCGCTTCGTCGGCCGCGGGCGCGTCGTGGCTCGCGCACCACATCACCGGCCGTCCTCTTCGGTAGTCGGCGAGGAAGTACACGTGCTTTCCGCGCGCGACCACGAACGGCGAGAGGAGGCAGAGCTCGCGTGCGCCGCCGTCTTCGCGGAAGAGAAAGAGCTCGCCGACCGAGTGTACTTCCGGCGCGAAGATCGGCGCGTGACCACGGTACGGCGCGGGGTGAAGTCCGGTCATCGAGGTAGCGACCACGCCGGGTCGCCCGTCCGGCATCGCCGTGAAGCCATCGGCCCGCAGCAGCCGATACCCGAACCATCGATTCGTGCGCGCGAGCGCGACCACGCCGTCCGCCACCGCGCCCGCCGCGTCCGGCCGGATCGCGTTCGGAATCGACGGGTGCGCGAGCTGGTTCCGGGCGGCGACCATCGCCTGAAGTGCCTGTGCCACCGAGGGCTCGCCGCGCTTGGGCAACTGCGACGGTCCGAGCGCGAGCCGAACCACGTCGCGGAACCCTTCGTTCGTCGTGCGCAGATCCCACCCGCAATCGAGCTGTTGAAGGAGCTGCGCGCGCGATCCCAGAGACGACTGATCGAGCGCCGCGGCGAGGTCGGTCGGCGGCAGCGACCAGCGCCCCGACCGGTACGCGACCGCGAGCCCGTACGAGAGCGCGAGCGAGACCGTCGTCTCCATGAAGGTGAAGATGCGATGTAGGCGCTCGGCGTCGGAGCTGCGAAGCAGCGCGCCGACCGCACCGAGCGGGAGAGGCATCCGCTCCCATTCGCGCATCAGTTGCCCGTGTTGGGTCTCGTTCACACGCGGATGCTACGGGATCGGCGGACCGTTTCATCGACATTCGTGCCGCCCTGCGTGAGGGGGTTCACGACGAAGTCGTCCGAACGCATGAGTGCCCGTCAGACGCACGCTCCCCGGGGCGTCTCTCCAGGCGTGAACGCACCACCGCCCGCGCACCGACGCGTCGTTCTCGTCGACCTCTACTGGACCCGCGACAAGGACCCTCGCGTCCCCCTCGGGCACGCGTCGATCCTCGCCACCCTGCGCGCGCGAGGGATCGACGTCCGCTCTCTCGTCGTCGCAGTCAACGAGCCGCACCTCGACGCCGCAGGCCTCTGTGCGGCCGTCCTCGAGCACACGAAGGGGATTGCCCCGACGGACGTCGACGTCGCCTTCGGGGCCTACGTCTGGGGCGAAGCGCTCCTGCGAGACGTGCTCCGTCGACTCCGGCGCGACGGCTTCGAAGGACGATTGATCCTCGGCGGTCCTCAGATCTCCTACAGCGGCCCGGGCCTCGAGCACCTCTACCCCGAGGCCGACGCCTTCGTGCGCGGCTACGGCGAGGAGGCGCTCGCCACGCTCGCGGTCACGCCGCACGTGCACCCGATCGCAGGCGTGCATTGGGCGGGAACGACCGACGCCGTCACCCAAGCCACGGTGAACCTCGAGTCGCTGCCTTCACCGTGGCTGAGCGGCACGATCCCGCTCGCGGGCCAGTCGTTCATCCGATGGGAGACGCAGCGAGGCTGCCCCTTTCGCTGCTCGTTCTGCCAACACCGCGAGCCCGGCGCGCGCCTGCGCCGACGCACGCTGGCGCTCACGCGCATCGAAGCCGAGATCGATCTCTTCTGCGCGGCGGGCGTGCGCGAGATCGCGGTGCTGGATCCGATCTTCAACGTCGCGCCGCACGCGCTGACGGTCCTCCATCGCTTCGCGGACCGCGGGTTCACGGGTCGGCTCTCGCTGCAGTGTCGTGCGGAGGCCCTCGACGAAGAGTTCCTCGACGCAGCGTCGGCGTTGGACGTCTGTCTCGAGCTCGGGCTGCAGACGATCCACGCGCACGAAGGCCGCGCGATCCAACGAGGCAACCAGATCGACCGCGTCGACGCCGCGCTCGCGGGGATCCGCGCGCGCGGCCTCTCCCACGAGGTCTCGCTGATCTTCGGCTTGCCGCTGCAGACCCTCGCGTCGTTCGAGGCGAGCGTCGCGTGGTGCCTCGCGCGCGAGGTGCCGGTGATCAAGGCGTTCCCGCTCCTGCTCCTCCGCGGGACCGCGCTCGAGCGCGACCGGAATCAGTGGGCCCTCGAGGACAGCGGCGGCCCGATGCCGATGGTGGTCCGCTCGAGCAGCTTCGACCTCCACGACTGGCGGGCGATGGCCCGGCTCTCCGAAGCGCTGCGGCTCACCGAGGGACGCCATCCGAAAGACCTCCGCGCGCTGCGACGCCTCGCCGCCACGCTGGAGCCCGACCTCCTGCGTTGGGCCCCCTCCGAAGCGTGCCCCGAGGAGGCGGCATGACGTCCACTGCGATCGCCCATCGTCCGACCTTCGTCGTCTTCGAAGGCCTCGACGGCTCCGGCAAGAGCACCTGCGCCGCCCAGCTCGCCGCGCACCTCGGCGCCGAGCTCCTCACGACGCCGTCCCCGAGCGTTCGCCGCTACCGCGACGAGCTCGTCGAGAGCCTCGGTCCGAGCCAGGAGGCGCGGCAGCTCTTCTACCTCGCGACCGTCTTCGCCGCGTCCGAGGAGATCTCCGCGCTTCTTCGTCGCGGTCGATCCGTGGTCCTCGATCGCTACTTCCTCTCGACCCAGGCCTACGCCGCCTTTCGAGGCTCCCGCCTCGCGGTCGACGACGTTCAATCCCTGCTTCGACCGGCGGACGTCACGTTCTACCTCGACACCCCGCTGGCCACGCGCCTCGCTCGGTTGGAGTGCCGAGGCACGAGCGCCGCCGATCGCGAGACCCTCACCGCCGAAGCCGACCGCCGCCTGCGCGACGAACACTTCTGCCGCGCGCACCTCGACGTGGTCGGACGGTTCGTCCGTGTCCCGGGCGACCTCGCAAGCCCGCGCGAGGTGCTCGACCGCGTCCTCGCCGCGCTGCCCGCGAACGTGTCGAGCGCGTCTGCGTTGCGCGGCCCGGGTCACGCGCCGACCGCATCCTCGCTCGGTAGATCGCCGAACCGCGACCATGGATAGCCAAAGCGCGATGGCAAGCCACATGAGATCTCGGGAACCGCGTCGGATTGGAAGCGGTCCCGCTGGCCCGCCCCGTGAACTACCGGCCGCCATGCACACCTCACCTCGCCCCCGCACCTCCGCTCACGCGCTCGAACAGATGACGCGCCGCCGCATCGGCTGGCACGACGTCGACCTCGCGCTCCGCTTCGGCAAGGAGCTCCACCGCGCTGGCGCCGTCTTCTACGTGCTCCGCCGCTGCGACCTCCCGAAGGACCTCCGCCGCGATCCCGCCGCGCAGCGCGCGGAGGGCACGACCGTCGTCGTCGAGCACGGCATCGTCTCGACCGTCTACCGCAACCGCGACGTCCGCCACCTGAAGCGCAAAGCCAAGCGCTCGAAGGACGCACCCACCGCACGTCGCCTGCGGCTGCTCGACGCGGACGGCTGCCTCGTCGGCTTCGGCCTCGACGTCCGCGGCGTCGCTCGCGCGCCCGCGCGATTCGCCGAAATCGACTCGACCCCCGGTCAGCGAAAGCCGTCGAGCGACGTCTCGAAGCGTGGAGACCACCGATGACCCGCTCGCCCCGCCGCGACACCCGACGTCGCATCGAACAGCTTGCGCACAACCCGCGCTGCGCCGCCAACGCGCTCTCCGTCGCGCACGACATCCCGATGCCCGACGTGGCCGCGCACCTCGGGCTGCCGTCGCGCTTCGGTCAGTCGCGCTTCGCGATCACTCGCGGGCTCGCCTTCGAGAAGCGTCTCTTCGCCGACGACGCCGAGGCCCTCCGAGAGGCGCTCGTTCGAAGTCGCGTGCTGCCCGTGGGCAGCGAAGGATTCCTCGATCTTCGCCTCACGCTCGCGGGAGGCCGCGTCTCCAGCCTCGACGTCGCGCACCGATACACCCTCGAGCTCTTCGAGCGCCTGCATCGCGAAGGTCCCTTCGAAGGCATGCCCTGCCTCGTCGCGGGCGCGACGCTTCGCGTACCGGGCGACGCCCTGCTGCCGGACGGCATGGTCGCCCTCGATCTGCTCGCGCTTCACGTCGAGGGACGGCAGGTCGCGCTCTCCATCGGCGAGATCAAGGTCTACCCCGATCGCGGCGGCCACACCGACGCCAACCAGCTCGCGACCGCTCGCGCGCAGGCCGGCCTCTACCTTCACCTCCTCCGCACGACCCTCGCCGAGCACCGCGTCGCCCTCGATGCGCGTGACCACGGATTCCTCGTGCTCACGCGCGCCGGTCAGAACACGCCGAGCGTTCGCGCGCGCGAGGACCTGCGTTTCCAAGCCCGCCGCACCAAGGTCGCGCTCGCGCAGCTTCGCGACGCGGTGTCTTCCGCACCGAAGCTGGACTCTGACGAACGACGCCACCTCGCGGTCGTCGAAGCGCCGAAGCACTACGGCGAAGGCTGCGTCGCGTTCTGCGACCTCGCCGATCACTGCCTCGACGATGCGCTCGACTGCGGGTCCCCCGCCGCCCTCGGTGACGAAGCGCGCCGTGCGCTCGGCACCGTCTCGATCCCCCGCGCGCTCGAGCTCCTGAAGGGCGAGTCCCCCACACACGACGCGGAGCGCGATCTGCTCCGCCGCCTCGGAGGCCCCCGATGACCCTCGCGCTCCGCGCCCGACTCGACGCCCTCGCGTCGGAAGAACCGCTCCCGCTCGGCGACGCGTTCACGCTCCCCGACGTCTCCGACGCCGACCGCCTCGTGCTGACCTTCGTTCGTATGGGCGGCGAGTCGATCCCCTGGGGCCTCGCGTTCGGCCACCCCGGCGAGTCGCCCACCATCCTCACCATCCCCGAGCCGCGCGATCGCGATCTCGTCGCGCGACTCGTCACCCCGCTCGCCGACGCGCTCGACGCCCACCTCGGTCACCCGCGGCTCGGCGACGTCGTGGACTTCGCACAGCGGCAGCTCTGGCTCCCGGGCCACGCCCACGTCGACATGCTCCATCACCTCGCGCTCCGCTTCACGAACGCGCGACGCACCGACGAAGATCTCGTCCTCACGCTCAATCGCCTCGGGCGCGCGTGTGGGTTCCTCCACCGCGAAGCGACGCGGGAAGGTCAGCTCGCGGTGGTCGACGCCGCGCGTCTCCTCGCCGAGCACTGGACGTTCCCGGTCGAGCCCGCGCGCCAGACCCATCTCGGCTTCTTGCTCGCGTGGCTCCGAACCCGCGGGCCCCTCGATCGACGTCGCCACGCTGCGCGTGAAGCCGAGCGTGTCTCCGTCGGCACCACGCTCGACCCTCGACTCGAGAACGACGAGCTCGCGCCCCGCGTCGAGGAGTGGAACGCCTCGAAGGGCAAAGGCCGCGTCCACGCGCGCGTCGAGCAACAGCTCCACGATCGACTCGAAGCGGAGCTCGCGCGTCGCTTCGCGCTCGTCGTCGACGCCGTCCGCCTGGTCGACGCCGATCCACGTCGCGCGAACTCCGAGCTCGGCGACCTCGAAGAGGCCGCGCGTCGATCGCACGAGGGGGACTACCTCCGGGTGGAGTCCGCGCTCGTCGACGAAGGCGTCGCGTTCGTGCCTTCCCCCGAGACCGATCACCACAGCGCCGGAGCCGCCGCGCGCTTCTTCTCGCACCTCGCCGCGGCCGAAGACCACGCGGGCTCCTTGGTTCACGGCGACGCTTCGATCTTCGCGAGGCTTCAGGAGTCGGGCGACGCCTTCGAGGCTCGGATGATCCGCCTCGACGACGAAGGCGCCGGCCGCGGCCACGACCCCGTGTGGATCCTCGAGACTTCCGCCCACACGCCGCTCCGGCTTCGCCTCGGCGCGTGCGTCTGTCCGGTGGGTCAGCGCAAGCGCCAAGGCCGCATTCGCGAGATCACGCGCGACGGAGACATGCGCCGCATCGTGGTCGCCATCACCGACGGGAAGACCCGCCGCGCGATCCCCGACGGGCTCGACGCGCACGACCCGCGCCTCATCGGTCAGACGCTCCGGCTCGTCGCGGCCGGAAGTGGTGCTCGAAGCCGCAACCTCACCTTCGCCGCGTGGAAGTCCGACGGCCCCGGCGCGTGGCTCACGCACGCCAAACCACGACCGAGCGCGACCCTGTCGAGCACGCGCGCCGAAGACCTCGTGTCGCTCGTCGAGTCCTTGAAGGGCGCCCCCGGTACGACCGGGAAACGCGCCAGGAAGAGCCGCTGAGATGCCGAACCTCCACCTCCAAGAAGCCCGCGACGCCGTCCTCCGTGCGGCGCTCGCGCACGTCGATCACCGCGAGCCGCTCCTCCTGCTCGAAGCGCCGCCCGGTTCCGGCAAGACGCACGTGCTCGTGAGGCTCGCGATCCTCGCGCGTCATCGCCAGGAGCGCGTCGCCGTCGTCACGCAGACCAACGCGCAGGCCGACGACGTCGCGCGCCGTCTCGCCACCGAGTTCCCGAGCGTGGGCGTGCATCGTTTCCTCGCGAGCACCGCGGACGACGTCGAGCTCGGCGCGAGCGTGACCTGCATCCGACGCGAGAAGGACCTCCCGACCGGGCCGAGCATCGTCGTCGCCACGGGCGCGAAGTGGTCCACGCTTCGTGCGCTCGGAGACTTCGATCTCGCGCTCGTGGACGAGGCTTGGCAGATGAAGTGGGCCGACTTCACGCTGCTCGGGCGAGTGGCCGCGCGCTTCGTCCTCATCGGCGATCCCGGGCAGATCGCACCGACCGTCACCATCCGCACCGAGCGTTGGGAGACCGCGCGCCGCCCGCCGCACCGCGCCGCGCCCGAGGTCATCCGCCGGGACGACACGCTCCCCTTCGCCGTCCATCAGCTCCCGGTGAGCACGCGTCTCCCTCACGACACCGTCGAGCTCGTGCGCGCGTTCTACGACTTCGAGTTCGCGAGCTGGTCCGCCTCCGGCGAGCGGCGGCTCCTGCCCGGTCGCGCCACCCGGCGCAGCCCGTACGACCGCGCGATCGATCGCCTCCGCGACGCCACCGTCGCGTGCCTCACGTTGCGCACTCCCGACGAAGGCCCGCCCGCAGAAGAAGACCTCGAGCTCACGAGTGCCGTCGCCGCGCTGGCGCGACGCCTCCTCGAACGAAAGACCCGCTTCGTCACCGAAGACGGCGAGGACGACCTCCGCGCCGAGCACATCGGCATCACCGCGACCCACCGCGTGATGAACGCCCGCATCACCGAGGCGCTCGGTGATCTCGCCGAGCACGTCCGCGTCGACACCCCCGAGCGTTGGCAGGGCCTCGAGCGCCCCGTGATGATCGCCGTCCATCCCCTGAGCAGCGTCACGGATCCGAGCCCCTTCGACCTCGACACCGGCCGACTCTGCGTGATGACGAGCCGCCACCGCGTGGGCCTGATCCTCGTCACGAGAGACCACGTGGGCCGCACGCTCGACGACCATCTCCCGAGCGCCGAGCAGCCCGTCAGCCAGCCCGACCTCGTGGGCCGCGGACACGAGCGCCATCGCGCGGCGTGGAAGTGGCTGGTGGACAACGAGCGCGTGATCGTTCTTTGAATCGACTGGAGACCGTGCGTGAACCAATCCATCAGAATCTTTGGACAACACGTGATCGTCGAGCTGACGACGTGCAGCGTGAACGGAGAGCTCACCGCCGATGGCGCGTGCCTCAGGTTCGCGATCAGCGCGCGTACCACGCCCTTGAGCGGCGCCGAGGAGGCGACGTTCCTCACTCCGCTTCGGGCGGTCGTACACGTGGAGTACCCGACGCCTCTTCGACTCGGAAACGCAGTCTTGGACGCGGTCGTGCCCGTCCCGACCGTGCCGAACGACACCAGCCTTTGGCTCTCCCTGCCGATGACGGACAACGGCCTTGCCCGCCTCGACGAGCTCCGCGCAGGGCAACCCCTGCGCATCTGGTTCGACCTCGCTTTCCTCACTCAACGCCCGGGCGGTGAGCTGACGCTCGCGGAGGGGCGGTACCGCCATACGATCACGCGCGACGACTGGGAGCAGCTCGCCCGCACACTTCGGCTCGAAGCTCCGGTCGTGTTCGAGCTGCCGCGACCGCCAAACGCTGCTCTCGGCCACTTTCAGGCTGCCGCACGAGCTCGCCGCGAGGCGCGACCCGCGGATGTCTTGGTTCATGCGCGCAAAGCCCTCGAGGCCGTAGGTCTCGGTCGTCCGAAGAACCTGCCCAAGTCGGCGAAGACAGTATTCTCTCCCGAAGAAACGCGGGAGTGGTCCGTCGACGCGCGCGTTGCGGTCGCCGTCGAGGCGCTGCGCATCTTGCTGCATACCGGGGCACATCCGCCTGAGCGGTCGCCCACCCTCGGCGAGGCGGTCTTCGCGCTGACCGCAACGGCGGGGGCACTCAAACTCCGCGAGGGCTTGCAGTCCGAACCGGAGGACGGGTGATGGACACGTTCGACTGGATCCGTGAGTGGAGCGTTGCGTGGGAGTCGACCTTCGACGACCCGCCGCGCACGACACTTCCCGCGACGCTCGAGCCATCGCTGCACGAGTTGTTTCACGTCTGCCAAATGATTCTGGAGCAGATGCGCAAGGGGCGCGGCCGCGACGACGTCGTCGCTCCTGATGAGACGCCCACAAGCTCGGAAGTCCGAGCTTGGCTTCGAGGGTTGGTTCGCCTACTCGCCGAGCCGAAGCACGAGACCCTCGCGCGCGCCCAGGGGCTCGACGAAACCGCAGCGTTCGTCGCCCTGATCGAGGGCGGTGCTGCACTACGATCGATCGAGACAGCTGCTCGGCGAATCCGCGACAACCTTCAGTACCGCGAGGAGAGTGACGACATCGTGCGCCACCTGCGGGCGATCCCCGTCGACGACCCGTCGGGACCCGTCGCGCTTCGGCGGCTGTCGGCGCTCACGCCGCGGCGACACGATTCCCAGCGAGCCCGGGCACGCTTTCGCTTCGAGGTCGCTCGGTGCGCATGGGCTCACGCGCTTCGAAAGGGGGCGCCAACGCCGGAGGACCTGCATCGGGTCTTTCTCGGAATGCTGGGCGTCGAGCGGTCACCCGCTGCCAGGCCGCTCCTCGACGAGATTCGCGACATCGCGGACGGGCACCATCGTGTCTGGTCCGCTGTGCTCGATGCGTGTGGCACGAAGAGCCTTTCCAAGCTCGCGGACCCGGAGCACCTGCATCGAGTCTTCGCGTGCGGCGTCCGGCGATACGTCATGTCCGTTCTGCACCGACGAGCGTGGGCTCGGAGGGGCTTGCACAATGCGCCGCTGGTAGGAGCTCAGTCGGCGCTGGAGAATGTTTCGCTCGCGCACGAACGAATGACAGTCGCGCACTTCTCCAACCCGTTGGGTGAAGCAGTCGCGCGTCTCGCTGGACGCTTCGCCGAGACGGACGTTGAAGCGTACGGTCGCCTCGACGAGCTTCGACCTGCACTCGATCGGCTTCCGGCGGAGATGAACGTGCACCATCCGTCGGTCGCGCAACTCTTCCACGAACACGTGCGTGCCGTAGCGCCCGACCTCGTCTCGTTCCTCCGTGATTCCTCGGTGAGCGCTACGCGTTGGAGCACGCTGGAGATCGAAACGGCACTGTCCGAACGGCTTGGGCGTCGGGCAGCCCAAGGACCCCTCGATCGCGCATTGCTCCCGCGTGAGATCGTCACGCGCGAAGAGCTGCGAGACGCCTTCCTCGATGTCGTCTCTGCGCCAGCCCGTGACTTCACAGTTCGACTCATGGTGCATGGTCTCGACCTTCCGACTGACCATGTCGAGGTCGGAGGTGTGGATCTCTGGAAGCCCGAACTACGTGCAGGCGGTTTCGACGTCGCTCCTCCCGGCCGCCACTCGGCTCTACTGGAGACGGTCGTCACGGCTCGAAGTCTCGACGAAGCGACGTCGACTGCTCGTGCGAACGTCAACCGAGTGCTGTCCGCCCTGACGTTCGGCACGCACAGAACCGCGACTCACGTCACCTCCTCTCAGCAGGTCTCGGACCACACCACGGCATCTTCCAGCGCGCTCTTGGAGACAGCACCGCGGCCGGTGCGAGTCGACGCGGCGCACGCGCGCGATCTCTCCGACGACATCGAGCGCGTGGACGCTGCGGGACGTGCGGGGAACAAGCTTGCGATTCGCGCGCTGGAGGCACTGGAGCTCGTGAGCGGGCACCACGGCGACGAGACGCTGCGCCTGCTTCACGCGTGGTTCGCTATCGAGCACGTCCTGCGGCCGGACCGAGGGCCGAACGGGGAATCCGCAAGGACTGCGGCGCGGCTCCTCGTCACGTGGCGCGAGGTCGAGTGTGGTGAGCGTCTTCTGCGACTGCACTCGAAGCTCGTGCAGGGCTCGCAGTCGAAGGGTATCGAGCTGCCGAGTTACTGGAGTTCGTGTGCGCACTTCCTCCATCCCGACTTCGTGCTCGACGAGCTGGAGGAGTGGGCGGCGAAGCATCAACTTCATGCAGGGTCGTTGCTCGCCGAAGCCACGCGGAGCTTTCGCCTGCGCCGCGGGGAGATCGATGCCGAGGTCACCGCCAAGCGCGTCGAGCTCGAGACTGTTCTGCGCGGCATCTACCAGCGTCGGAACGGGGCCGTGCACGAAGCCGTGCGATTTCGGTGGGCTGAACGTGATCGGAGCGAGTACGCCCACTACGTAGCCGAAGAAGTCCTCGCGATCGCGTTCGACGGCGTGCTGCAGGCCAACGTCGACTCTCCCGACAAGCTTCAGCGCTGGTGGGATCCCGTCTTCTCATGATGCGCGCATCAACCGCTCCCGGTTCGCACACGGTGAGGCGCACAGCGGGACCCCGCGGCGCGACGGCGCAGCATGGTCGCGAACACGAACGACACGTCGAGCGTCAACGACCGGAACGTGACCGGAACTGGTCATGTATCCTCCACCCCCTTCGGAAAGGAACGTGATGGCGGCGAAGCGGAAGTTGGATGAGGGCGAGAGCTCGGTGCCGAAGCGGCGGGGGCGGCCTCCCAAGGATCGTTCGGGCGAGGCCGCGGCTTCGGAGGGGACGAAGGGGACGCGCGGCAAGGGCGCCAAGGCGGCCAAGTCCGGGGCGAACCTCGGGTTCGAGGAGAAGCTCTGGCAGGCGGCGGACAAGCTGCGCGGGTCGATGGACGCGTCCGAGTACAAGCACGTGGTGCTCGGGCTGATCTTCCTGAAGTACGTGTCGGACGCGTTCGAGCAGCGGCGGGCGGAGGTGCTCGCGGACGAGTTCGCGGACGCGGAGGATCGGGACGAGTACGAGGGGAAGAACGTCTTCTGGGTTCCGCCGGAGGCGCGGTGGGAGCACCTGCGCGGGCGCGCGAAGTCGCCCGAGATCGGGGTGCTGATCGACGCGGCGATGGACGCGATCGAGCGCGAGAACAAGACGCTGCGCGGGACGCTGCCGAAGGACTACGCGCGGCCTGCGGTGGACAAGACGCGGCTCGGCGAGCTTCTCGATCTCCTGAGCGACGTCGCGCTCGTCGACGAGAACAAGGACCACCGCTCGACGGATCTGCTCGGGCGCGTCTACGAGTACTTCCTCGGGCGCTTCGCGAGCGCGGAGGGGCGCGGAGGCGGGGAGTTCTACACGCCGCAGTCGGTGGTGCGCCTGTTGGTC
>CALJLK010000489.1 GCA_937982655.1 uncultured Sandaracinus sp. | reverse complement strand
CCGACCTCGGCTCCGACCTCGGCTCCGACCTCGGCTCCGACCTCGGCTCCGACCTTGGCTCCGACGCGCTCCGACGCCCGACCTCGACGGTGTCCACGTCTCGTGGTGCGGCGCCCCACTCGACTCGTGTGCTCACGGGCGCGGACACCTCACGAAATGCGAGCGAAACGACGCTCGCTCACCGTCGCGTTGACTTGCCGGAGGGCTCTCCGTAGGGTGGCCGCCGGCACGCGGGACGGCCCGCCGCAGTGCTCCGCTCGGGCATGGCCCCAGCGGTTCGACCGTGGTTCGACCGTCGACGCGCCTCGTGACGAGACACGCGTCGCCCTAGAAGTGAATCTTCGTAGGTGCTCGCCCGGCGCGTCGTCGGGGCACCTCGAGCCGAGCTGCCCGCCGGGCGGTCGGTCGAAGCAGATTCGCGGGCCTCGAGCATTTCACCATGCAGCGCCGCACCAAGTTCATCTTCGTGACGGGCGGAGTCGTCAGCTCCATCGGCAAGGGCCTCGCGGCCGCGTCGATGAGCGCCCTGATGGAGGCGCGCGGGCTCCGCGTCACGAACCTCAAGCTCGACCCCTACATCAACGTCGATCCCGGCACGATGTCGCCGTATCAGCACGGCGAGGTCTTCGTCACCGACGACGGCGCCGAGACCGATCTGGATCTCGGTCACTACGAGCGCTTCAGCAGCACGTCGATGTCGCGTGCGAACAACTTCACGACGGGGCGCATCTACGACGCCGTGATCCAGAAGGAGCGGCGCGGCGAGTACCTCGGCGCGACCATCCAGGTGATCCCGCACATCACCGACGAGATCAAAGCGCGCGTCTTCGAGGCGACGCGCAAGGCGGACCTCGCGATCGTGGAGGTCGGCGGCACGGTGGGCGACATCGAGTCACTGCCCTTCCTCGAGGCCGTGCGCCAGATGAAGGTCGAGCTCGGGCCGCAGAACGCGATGAGCGTGCACGTGACGCTGGTGCCGATGATCAAGGCCGCCGGCGAGCTGAAGACGAAGCCGACGCAGCACTCGGTGAAGGAGCTCCTCGGGCTCGGCATCCAGCCGGAGATGCTGATCTGCCGCGTGGAGAAGGAGCTGCCGCGCGCGCTCAAGCAGAAGATCGCGCACTTCTGCAACGTGCCGGTGCAGAGCGTCATCGCCGCGCCGGACGTGAGCAACATCTACGAGCTGCCGCTCGTGCTGCACGAAGAGGGGCTCGACCAGGCGCTCATCGAGCGGCTGAACATCTGGAGCCGCGATCCGGATCTCTCGCGCTGGAAGCGCGTGGTCGAGACCTTCACGAACCCCAAGCGCGGCACGGTGAGCATCGCGCTCGTCGGCAAGTACGTGCACCTGCGCGACAGCTACAAGTCGCTGCACGAGGCGCTCGTCCACGGCGGCATCGCGAACGACGTGCGGGTCGAGCTGACCTACGTCGACAGCGAGACGCTCGACAAGCTCTCGCAGGACGAGATCGCGGAGAAGCTCGCGCCGCACGACGCGATCCTCGTGCCGGGTGGCTTCGGCGACCGCGGCACCGAAGGAAAGATCAACGCGATCCGCTACGCGCGCGAGCGTGGCGTTCCGTTCTTCGGGATCTGCCTCGGCATGCAGATGGCGGTCGTGGAGTACGCGCGCCACGTCTGCGGTCTGCAGAACGCGAACAGCGCGGAGTTCGCGCCGGACGCGCCGTACTTGGTCGTGGACCTGATGCCCGAACAGCGTGGCCTCAAGGACAAGGGCGCGACGATGCGCCTCGGCGCCTACCCCTGCGCGCTCAAGGAAGGCTCGATGGCCGCGCGCATCTACGGCGCGCGCGAGATCAGCGAGCGACACCGCCACCGCTACGAGGTCAACAACGTGCACCGTCCCGCGCTCGAGCAGGCGGGCCTCGTGCTCGGCGGTCTCTCACCGGACGGCAACCTCGTCGAGATGGTCGAGCTGCCGAACCACCCGTACTTCGTGGGCTGCCAGTTCCACCCGGAGTTCAAGAGCAAGCCTCACGCGGCGCACCCGCTCTTCACGAGCTTCGTGCGCGCGGCGACCGAAGCGCGCGCGAACCGCGACCGCCCGAGCACCCGCTCGAGCGAGACCGTCGTGCACTAGTTCTGTTCGCTGCGGCCTTCGGCCTTCCGCTCACGGTGGCGCGGGGAGATCCCCGCGACCCCCCCTCTCGCCTTCCTACGCTTCGCTTCGGGAAGGCGCTCGGCGCTCCGCGGGCCAAAGGGGCTTCGCCCCTTTGGAATCCCGGTTTCGGCGCTTCGAACCTCGATATTGGCGGACTTCGCGCCTCGAGCGCGCGGAGAGTTCGCTCCTCTCAATCCTCGTTCTTTCGCACCAATGTCCCGCGGGTGAGGCCTTTGTCTCCGAAACGTTCGCGGAGGCTCTGGGTGACCGATTCGAGCTTCTCGCGGCGTATGCGGCGCTCGTCTTCGAAGAGACCGGCGCGCGCTTCGTGGGGCACGAGCTCGGAGACGCTGATGCCGGCGAGGCGAAAGCCGCGCTGACGATCGGGGATCTTCTCCAGCAGCGCGAGCGCGTGCTCGTAGAGGCTGTCGGTGTCCGCGATCGCTTCGTCGAGCCGACGCTGACGCGTGCGCACGCGGTGATCCGGGTACTTCATCTTCAGCGTCACCACCCGACCGCGGAGCCCCGCGCGGGTGAGCCGGGCCGCGACGCGCGCCGCGAGACGAAGGAGCTCCGGGAGCAGCTCGTCGCCGCGGAGATCGTGCTCGTAGGTCTCTTCCGCGCCGAGGCTCTTGGCTTCGCGGTCGGGGATCACGGGTCGAGGGTCGTCGCCGCGCGCGAGCCGATGGACCTCGAGGCCCCAGGAGCCGAGGAGGCGCTCGAGCACGTGGGGATCCGCGCGTGCGAGATCCGCGAAGGTCTCGAAGCCCACCTCGTGCAAACGCGCGGCGGCCTTCGGGCCCACGCCCCACATGCGCTCGATCGGCAGCGGCGCGAGGAACGCTTCGACGCCTTCGGGCGCGACCACCACGAGGCCGTCCGGCTTGTCGAGGTCGCTCGCGATCTTCGCCACGAGCTTGCATGGCGCGACCCCCGCGCTCGCGGTGAGCCCCGTCTCTTCGCGGATCTCGGCGCGGATGCGGCGCGCGACGGTGACGACGTCGCCGAAGAGCGCGTCGGTGCCCGTCAGATCGAGGAACGCTTCGTCGAGGCTGAGGCCCTCCACGAGCGGCGTGAAGCGCGCGAAGATCGCGAACACGCGGTCGCTGAGCTCCGCGTAGCGGGCCATGCGCACCGGCACCACGACGGCGTCTGGGCAACGTCGCAGCGCCTCGCCCATGGGCATCGCGCTCTTCGCGCCGAATGCGCGCGCTTCGTAGGACGCTGCGGCGACCACGCTGCGTCGGCTGTGACCACCGACCAGCACCGGGCGGCCGCGTAGGCGTGGATCGTCGAGCTGCTCCACCGACGCGTAGAAGGCGTCGAGGTCCACGTGCACGATGCTCCGCGCGCTCACGGCTCGACCATAGCGCGAGCCCGCGACATGCGGGCGAGCCACGAATCCGCAGCTCGCAGCCTCGGCGCGAAGCCCTCGGCTCCGCGAATCCACGGCTCGAAGCCGAGGAGCGGGCGAGCTTCGGCGTCAGCCCGAGTACAACCGAAGCGCGCCGATGCCCGAGCGGTTGGAGAGGGCGCGGTGGACCAGCGTCACGAGCTCGACCTGTCGCGTCGCTCCGGTCTTGCGGTAGATGTTGCGCAGGTGGGTTCGCACGGTCGCGTCCGCCATGCCGAGCTCGCGCGCGATGTCGGCGACGAGCTTCCCGTCCGCGAGGCTGATCGCGACGCGGGCTTCGCTCTGGGTGATGCCGAGGCGCTCCTGCAGCAACGCGAAGCTCGAGCGACGGTCGGGCACTTCGTCCAAGGAACGGAGGATCTGCGCGAGCACCGCGCCGCGGGTCGTGAGATCGAGCTGCGCGAGCGCTTCGAGGAGCTCGCACCCGGAGGCCCTCGCGCTCCGACGCGCCACCGTGGCGCCGGGACCGAGCTCCGCGACGTAGAAGCCGTGCGTCGCCGAGACCTCCGAGCGCACGCGGGCGTCGGCGCGCGCGTGCAACCGAGGCAACCCCCGCACGATGCCTGCCCACGCGCGGAAGAGCCCCTCACAGCCGCGGAGGTGCGACCGCAGGCGGAGCTCGAGGGAGAGCGTGCCGCGCGAGAGCTCGAGGTGACGGAGCTCCACGGGTGCGAGCTCGGGCGCGAGCGAGAGCAACACGCGGTACGTCGTGGCGGGACGCGCGAACGTGGCGGTGAGCGCGCGATGCAGCGGCGCGCTCGCGGCATGGGACGCGAACGCAGCATCGAACGCCTCGACGTCGTGATCGAGCGCACGGTCGAGCCAGTGGCTCGCGGTCGACCACGCGACGCGGCCGCTCAGGCTGGGTTGGGCGAGCGCGTCGCCGAGCCAGCGCCCACACACCGTGTCGTCGGGCTCGGGAGAGTCCCGATGAGCGGCGTGGGAGGTGCGGCGGGACGCAAGCATGTGTGGCGACGTGACTTTCGAAGCAGCGGGAGCTGGAGGGTCGTCGAGTCGGCGGGGCGCCGCTGACGGGTCTTGGGTGCGGAGTGCGCTTTCCGTTCGCACGCATGCACCCTCGCTGGATGTATCCAGCGGTCGTCGCTCGGGAGACCGTCTTCCAACGCGTCACACGAGCTTGACGTTTGCTCACGAAGGGCGGCACCGAACGCCCCGTTCGCATTGGGGTCTTCGACTACGGACGTGGTTCGGCCTCTCGCGAGAGCCTTCGTGAGCGCCGCAAGATGCCGACGGGGAGAGCTGCTACGGTCGCGCCCGTGTGTGGGAGGGTGGTCCTGGTCGGGGCAGTGATTCTCGGTCTCGGCGTCTCGAGCGGCCGAGCGCAACCGATCGCGCTCGACTACGCGGAGGCGGAGGGCTGCCCGAACGAAGCGTGGCTCCGAGCCGAGGTCGCGGCGCGCCTCGGTCGCGATCCGTTCGTCGACGGGGCTCGCGATCGGCCAGCACC
>CALJLK010000488.1 GCA_937982655.1 uncultured Sandaracinus sp. | reverse complement strand
ACGAACGAGGACGCGATCCGCGAGGTGTCGCGCGCGTGTGGGCTGCCGGTGAAGCCGATGGTGGCGCCCCCGACCGACATCCGGAACGCGATCCGCGTGTACTACCTCGGCATGGCGCCGAAGCCGCCCGAAGCGCCGAAGCGCGCGCGGCGGCACACGGACGACTCCGTGAAGGTGATGACCGCGAAGGCTGAGGCGAAGGCCGTAGAAGCGGCCGCGTCGGAGGAGCGCGCACCCGACGTCGCGTCCGCCTCGAACGCGACGCCTGCGGAAGCGACGCCTGCGACGATGGTCGTGGCGTCGTCGGAGGTCGCGGCGTCCGAGGCTCCCGCGACGCAGGCGAGCACGTCGAGCGCGAAGGGGGCCGCGAAGTCGGCGGCTGACCCCGCCGACTCGAGCAAGTCGGCGGCTGACCCCGCCGACTCGGGCAAGAAGTCGGCGGCTGACCCCGCCGACTCGAGCAAGAAGTCGGGAAGCACGCAACCGAGCACCGCGGGCAAGCCGAAGCAGCGCTTCGTCACGCTGACCCTGCTCGACGGAACGACGGTGCGCCTGCCCGCGCAGCGCAAGACGAGCGACGAGCCGGAGGCCCCGCGCGGCGGCGGCCTCACGGGCGCGGATCTCGTACGCGCGTTGCTCGCGAAGGGGCAGGGGGCCGCGGTGGACGACGTGCTCGGCGGCGCGAGCTGGGAGGTCCTCTGCGCGACGATCCTGCAGCTCATGCTGAAGAAGGGGCTCGTCGCGGATTGGGAGTTCGTCGAGGCCTACAAGAAGAACCTCGGGCAATGACGCGTGCGAAGGCGCAACGAACGTCGACGCGTTCGATCGAGCCGACGTCGATCGGGACGCGGTCGGAGGAGACGTGACGGGTTTGGTGAAGTCGCTCTTGGCCTTGGTCGGGCTCGCGGTGGTCGCGTACGTCGTGCTCTTCATCCCGCTCGGGCGCTACACGCTCTACCAGCACGCGCAGCGCATCGCGGGGACCGACGAGGCGCAGGAGCTCGGCGACGAAGCCGCGCTCGCCGCGGAGCGCTTACGCGAGCACGTGGAGGGCGAGCTCGACGAGCACGTGCGCGACGCGGGGCCGCGCGATGCGGGCATCGACACCGGCGCGGCGCGCTGATCGACGAGCGCGCGACCACGCGTCGATCGAGTCGCAGACGATCGACGCGGTGGGACCGACCACGTGGGGCGCGACGTGCATGCTGCGATGGAGGGGCCGCGAAACACGAGACGAAGTCGGAGATCGCGCGTCGTCGCGTCAATCGAGGCGCCGGCTCGGGATCGCGACGACGTCCTCGATCCGCGGCGCGCCGAGCACCAGCATCACGAGCCGATCGAAGCCGAGCGCGTTTCCGCCGCTCGGCGGCAAACCTTCTTCGAGCGCGCCGAGGAACGCCTCGTCGATCGGATAGACGGGGAGACCCGCCGTGTGGCGCGCCTGCTGATCGCGCTCGAGGCGGTCGCGCTGCTCCACCGGATCGACGAGCTCGGCGAAGCCGTTGCAGAGCTCCATGCCGTCGACGTAGGCCTCGAAGCGCTGCGCGACCTTCGGGTTGCGCGGATCGAGGCGCGCGAGCGAGGCCATGCTCGCAGGCCAGTCGGTGACGAAGACCGGGCGAAATCGTCCGAGCTGCGGCTCGATTTGGTCGATCAGGATGCGGAAGAACGTCTCTTCGCCGCTCGCCAACACCGCGTCGACGTCGAGACCCGCATAGCGCGTGAACGCTTCGGCGACCGTGAGTCGATCCCAAGGCGGCGCGACGTCGACCGGGGTGCCTCGCGCGGGGATCACGGTGCTGCCGTCGAGCACGGACTGCGCGACGTGCGCGACGAGCTGCTCGGTGTCGCGCATCACCTCGTCGGCGCCAGAGAACGCGCGGTACCACTCGACCATCGTGAATTCGGGCTCGTGCCGCTCGCCGAGCTCGCCGCGGCGGAAGCAGCGACACATCTGGTAGATGCGTGGCGCGCCACCCGCGAGGATGCGCTTCATCTGGTACTCGGGGCTCGTGATGAGCCAGCGCGCCGGCTCCGCGCCCGCGATGGGGAACGCGTCGAGGTGCAGATCGAGCCCGGGGCTCGGGACCATCGAAGGCGTCTCGACCTCGAGAAACGCGCGTCGATCGAAGTGCTCGCGCACCGCGCGCCGCATCACGGCGCGCTTCTTCAAGCGTTCGAGCCGGCCCTCGGTCTGGAAGAAGAGCCACTCGCCGCTCGGCTTGGGAAAGGGGACGCGCGGCGGGTTGAGCAGACGACACGAGGCCTGCGTGATGCGCGTTCCGTCGAAGGTCCCCTCCACCGTCACCCACGCGCCGAGCACGGGCGACACTTCGTCCGCGACGTCGACCCAGACGCTGCCGCTCACGTCGCGCACGAGCACCGCGCGGCCGTCGACGTGGATGACGCGGCCTCCGATCTTCGCTGGCGCGGGCGGTCGGAGACGGAGCGCGATCTCGATGGGATAGCGGGGCGTGGACATCGGGCGAGGGGGCGTTGGTCGTGGCGGACCGAGGTCCGAGGATGACCGAGGAGCCGACGTTGCACACGAAAAACGCGCACACGAAAAAGGCGGACGCGAGGTCCGCCTTTCGCTCGTGTGTGGCGACGTTTCGGTCAGCCCTTCACGCGCTCGACGTACTCGCCGGTGCGGGTGTCGATCTTCAGCATCTCGCCCTCTTCGACGAAGAGCGGGACGTTGACCACGAGGCCCGACGAGAGCTTCGCCGGCTTGGTGGTGTTGCCGCTCGTGTCGCCCTTGAAGCCGGGCTCGACCTCCACGACCTGCAGGTTCACGAACGTGGGCGGCGTGATGCCGATCGGACGCCCCTGGAAGAGCATCACGTACACGTTCATGTTGTCGAGCAGGTAGAACTTGTTGTCGCCGAGGTCTTCGGCGCTGATGCGCATCTGCTCGTAGGTCTGCGTGTCCATGAACACGTAGTCCTCGCCCTCCGGGTAGAGGTACTGCATCTCGACCTCTTCACACTCGGCCTTGTCGACCTTCTCGCCGCTCTTGAAGGTGCGCTCGAGCGTGTTGCCCGTGATCATGTTCTTGAGGCGCGTGCGGACGAACGCCTGGCCCTTGCCGGGCTTCACGAACTGATGATCGACGACGGAGTAGGGCTGCCCGTCGAGAAGCATCTTGAAGCCCTTCTTGATGTCGGTCGTATCGGCCATGTCGAACCTCGGTCGGCCCGCTCTCTCGCGGGGTGTTTTCTCTGCGCCGACTCGTCGGAGAAGGGGGTCGGCCGCAAGCCTCGAGCGCTCCGGGAGCGCATCAGTCTACGTCAGTCTCCGCCCCCGACCTCGCGGTCGGCCACGAGCACGTCGCTCGGGGTCACCGCCGTGCCGTCGGCTTCCGCGGTCACCTTGAGCGTGAACTGCGCGTGGGGCGTGGTCGCCATCAGGCGGCCCTGGCGAGCGTCCTCGTCGTATTCGAGGTTGCCCGCCTTCGTCGGCGTGCCGTTCGCCGGGACCACCCACACCGCGTAGGCGGTCATGCCTTCGGCCAAACGACCCGGAGGCGGCAGGTGATCGAGCACCAGCGTGAGCATTCGGTTGCCGCCCTCGATCTCTTCGAGCTGCAGCAGCCCGTCGGTCCCGGCGGCGCGTGGCGATCCGACGACGGCGTACTCGGAGGGTCCGCCGCACCCGAACGCAGGAGCGAGCAGAAGGACCGCGAGCACGACGACGGAGCGCATGGCGGGCGCTTCTAGAAGACGGCCCGCACGGCGTCAAGGAGGGCCGCTACCGCGTTGCGCGCGGTGTCGGTCGGCGGTAGGCCCCGTCGATCATGATCGACGCCGACGAGGAGATCCGCGAGATCAAGAAAGAGATCATCGAGTCTCGCGGCTTGAGCATCCGGACGAACAACCTCGTCAACTCGCTCGGCGCGGACATCAAGTCGATCGCGAAGCGTCAGGCGGGCTACGAGCGGCGTCTGAACTGGAACGGCGGCGTGTTCTTGGTGACGGTGGCCGCGCTCTCGTTCGCGGGGCTGAAGCTCGCGAGCGACGCGCGCATCGGCGAGATCGAGTCCGAGATGGACACCCTTCGCGGTCAGGTGACGGAGCTCGAGACCGAGCTCGCGGAGGAGACGCGCCGCGCGGAGGAGCGGGCGCGCGCCGAGGCGAGGGCCGCACGCTTCTACGATCTGGTGCGCCAGCAGAAGCGCCAGGAGGCGGTCGAGGAGTACGCGGAGATCACGCAGGAGAACCTCTCCCGCGCCGAGGCCGCGTTCTTCCGCGACACGTACGATCGTTTCCGTTTCGACCTGAGCGTGACTGCCTACCAGAGCGCGCTCGAGCTGCTGCGCAACGGTCGCTACGCGGAGGCGGCCGAGAAGCTCCAAGAGTCGATTCGCCTCCGTGACGAGGCCGCGCACATCCCGTCCGTGAAGTACCAGCTCGCGCGGACGCTGCGGCAGCTCGGTCGGCAGAGCGAGGCGATCGTGTACGCGCGCCAGGTGATCGAGCAGCAGGTCGATCGCGAGCTGCAAGACGACGCGACGTGGCTGCTCGCGACCTGCGCGGAGGAGCTCGACGACCTCGACACCGCGCGCGAGGCGCTCAACACGCTCCTGCGTCGCTGGCCACGCTCGGCCCTCGCGCGCGACGCGCGCCCGAAGCTCCGCGACCTGACGCGGCGGGCGATCCGCGGCGACTCCGCAGGCTGAGCGAGCGACCCATCACCAGGCCACACGCCAGCTTCGCGGCGCGGCGTGCTTTGCTCGGCGGCGACGGCTCATGACCGCGGGCGCATGCCTTGCGCGGCGAATGGCTCGTGGCCGCGTCCACCACGCGAGCGCCTGCGTCTCTCGCGTCCGCGCGAGGCATGGAAATCCAAGGACGCGAGGACGACTCACGGAGTCGCACCGGTTCGACCGGGCAAGGAGCCTCATGCGCCTCGCGTTGATCTCGATCTCGTTCCTCGCCGCGTGCTCGTCGTCCTTCGTCCCCGGGGAGGGCGACGACCTCGACGCGGGACCTCCGAGCTTCGATGGCGCGCCACCGTCGCGCTTCGACGCGGGGCGTGACGGCTCACCGGCGTTCGACGGAGCACCCCCCGACGACCGCGGCATCGCGCCCGTGGAACCGCCCCGACGACCCGACGGAACGGTGATCGTTCGGTGCGGCGCCGCCACGTGCCCCGCGGGCTTCGAGTGCTGCCACACCACCACCGAATGCCACGATCCTGCGGTCGCCGACTCGTGCCCGCGTCCCGGCCCCATCCCTGGCGCGCTGCGGCCGTGTGGATCGAACGCGCACTGTGGACCGGGCGAGTATTGTCGTGGGGGCTGTGGTGCAGGGGACTGTGCGCCGCGCCCGACACGGGAGGACTGCGATCGCAACACGGGCTGGCAGGAGGTCTGCGCGTGCGACGGGAACACCTACGCCGACGAGTGTGTGGCGGCGTCGGCGGGGATCGCGTCGGGAGCGCGGGGCCGCTGCGGCGGGCCT
>CALJLK010000487.1 GCA_937982655.1 uncultured Sandaracinus sp. | reverse complement strand
GGGTCTTGGAACTGGGTCTTGGAACTGGGTCTTGGAACTGGGTCTTGGAACTGGGTCTTGGAACTGGGGCGTCGCCGAACCGACGCGTCGCGAGCGCCTTGCCGCCCCCGCTCCTCGGCGCCACCGTTCGCGCGTGATCCGCGTCCTCGTCGGCATCGATCCTCGCGCGCTCTGTGGCACCGACGCCGCCGTCGATCGCACGGCGAGCGCCGCGCACTACGTCGAGCGCCTCCGCGAGGGGCTCGCGCGGGAGCTGCCCGACGTGACGCACGAGGTGAGCGTCGGCGCGCGCTTCGTCCGCGTGGAAGGTCTCGAAGGCGGAGAGGCCGCCCGCCTACGGGCGCACGTCGAAGCGGTCGCCGACGCGGTCCGCCATTGTGGCGACTGGGTCGTTTACGAGTAAGGCTCGCCCGTCATGACCGTCGCTCTGCACGTCAACGTCGATCACGTCGCCACGCTTCGTCAGGCTCGCGGCTCGCGCTATCCGGATCCCGTGCACGCGGCCGTGCTCTGCGAGCGCGCGGGCGCGGCCGGCATCACGGTGCACCTCCGCGAAGATCGGCGGCACGTGCAGGATCGCGACGTGCGTGTGCTCCGCGAAGTGCTCACCACGCGCTTGAACCTCGAGATGGCAGCCACCGCCGAGATGCTCGGCATCGCGAAGTCGGTGCGTCCGGACCTCGTCACGCTGGTGCCCGAGAAGCGCATGGAGCGCACCACCGAGGGAGGCCTCGACGTGGTCGGCCGCCGCGAGGAGCTGACCCGCTTCGTGGGCGAGCTGCGCGACGCGGGCATCCCGACGAGCCTCTTCATCGATCCCGTGCGCGAGCAGGTCGACGCGTCGGCCGCGGTCGGAGGCGCCGCGATCGAGCTGCACACCGGCGACTACGCGCACGCCACCGACACCACGACCGCGCGCCGCGAGCTCGAGCGACTCGCCGCCGCCGCCGATCACGCGGCGTCGAGCCATCCGTCGCTGATCGTCGCGGCCGGGCACGGCCTCACGGTGCGCAACGTCGTCGACCTCGTGCGTCTCGTGGTGCCGATCGAGGAGCTCAACATCGGCCACGCGCTGGTGTCCGACGCGCTCTTCGAAGGTCTGGAGCACGCGGTCACGTCGTTCGCGGCCGCCATCGCGGACGGCGAGAGTCGCCGCTGAGCATCTTCGCGCTCCCGCGCGTCGACGATGCGCAGGCCATCGCGCCCGCCATCAGAGCTGGTCGCGCATGCCGAGCAGACGGAGCATCACCAGCCGACCGTAGAGCAGGCTGACGAGCACGTTGTCGTGCACCGCGCGGTAGTGGCTCACACCACCTTCGTCCGCGCCGACGTAGCGCACGCGCGTCGGCACGTTCGCGACGGGGCAGCCCTCCCACACGAGCCGCACCGCGATCTCCGGATCGAAGTCCATCCGATCGCCGCAGCGATCCATCACGCGCACGCTCGGCGCGAGCGGGTACACCCGAAAGCCACACATCGGATCGGCGATGCGCCCCGCGTCGAGCGCGGTCGCCACACGCACCCAGAACACCGAGACGTTGCGCAGCACCCGGCGATGCGTGGGCGCGCTCGCGTCGAAGCGTGGCTCCCCGAGGACGAGCGCACGCGGCTCGGACCGCGCCGCCTCCAGCAACGCCGTGACGTCGGCGAGCTCGTGTTGCCCGTCCGCGTCGACTTGCAGCGCGTGCGTGAAGCCGTGCTCCCAAGCCGCGCGGAGCCCGTCCTTCACCGCGGCGCCCTTCCCTCCGTTCCGCGCGCGCACGACGACGTGGACGCCGGGCGCGGCCGCGAGTCGCGCGAGCGCTTCCTTCGCCGCCGCCCCACCGCCGTCGTCGACCACGAAGACCTCGGGTGACGGCACACCCGCGGCGGCGAGCGCGGCCTGCAGCGCGAGGCTCACGCGCTCGATGGTCTGCGGGTTGTCATACGTGGGGACGACGCCGCAGACGCGGAACGCGCTCGTGCCGACGGTCGTTCGGCCGCGTCGATCGAGCGCCTCGGCCCGCGCTTCCGTGCGCACGGAGCGCGCTGCGCTCAGCGCTTCGCGCGCCGCGGCATCACCGTCCGTGCCTGCGCCTTCGAGCTTCGCGCTCACCGCGTGCTGGCGACGTGGGCGGCGAGGTTCTTCACGCTGCGGAAGATCTCGCGCGTGTTCTCGTCCTCGGCCTTGATCTTCACGCCGTACTTCTTGTCGATCGCGATCGCGAGCTCCAGCGCGTCGATCGAGTCGAGGCCGAGCCCTTCGACGAAGAGCGGAGCGTTCGAGTCGATGTCGTCCGCCGACACGTCGTCGAGCATGAGGGCCTCGACGATCAGCTCCTTGATCTCTCGCTCCAACGATTCGCTCATCGCTTCCATCCGTTCGTGTTCGGCCGTTCCCTTGGGAAGAGCCCGAGGCCTCGTCGGCCGGCACGGAGGACCCTGGGGTCGTCTCGCGCGCGAGGCATCGTTTACGCCGACGCTGCGCGCGATTCAAGCGCGGGGACGCACGAACGCGAAGAGCCGCCCCGTTCGTCACGGTGGAGGCGGCTCGTCACGTTCGCGTCGACGCTTCGCCTTCGTGGCGAAGCGCGCTTCGTCAGGCCTTGCCGGCCATCTGACGCAGCACGTACTGGAGGATGCCGCCGTGGCGGAAGTACGAGACCTCGGTCGAGTTGTCGAGACGCGCCACGACCTCGAAGGTCTTGTCGCCCGCGATCACCTTCAGCTTCTTCGACGGCTGCAGATCGTCCGCGATGCCGGTGATGGTGAGCTGCTCTTCGCCGGTGAGCCCAAGCGACTCCGCGTTCTGCCCCGGGAGGAACTCGAGCGGGAGGATGCCCATGCCGATGAGGTTGCTGCGGTGGATGCGCTCGAAGCTCTCCGCGATCACCGCCTTCACGCCGAGCAGGAAGGTGCCCTTCGCGGCCCAGTCGCGGCTCGATCCCGTGCCGTACTCCTTGCCCGCGATCACGACGAGCGGGGTGCCCTCGCCGACGTAGCGCATCGCGGTGTCGTAGATGCTCGACACCTCGCCGCTCGGCAGGTGCTTCGCGATCGGCCCCTCGGTGCCCGGGAGCATGAGGTTCTTGATGCGGATGTTGGCGAAGGTGCCGCGCATCATGACCTCGTGGTTGCGGCGGCGGCTGCCGTAGCTGTTGAAGTCGCGGCGCGCGACGCCGTTGCCTTCGAGGTACTTCGCGGCCGGGCTGTCCTTGGCGATCGAGCCGGCGGGCGAGATGTGATCGGTGGTGACCGAGTCACCGAGCAAGAGCAGCACGCGACCGCCGACGACGTCGCTCGCGCTCGGCTCCGCTCCCGCCGCGACCGCGTCGAAGAAGGTCGGGTTGCGGATGTAGGTCGACGCGGGATCCCAGGAGTACGTGCTGCCCTCGGGGACCTGCACCTGCTGCCACTGCTCGGGGCCCACGAAGACCTCCGCGTAGCGCGCGGCGAACTGCTCCTTGGCGACCGACGAGCGCACCGTCGACTGGATCTCTTCGTTGCTCGGCCAGATGTCGCGCAAGAAGACCGGCTTGCCGTCCGAGCCGGTGCCGATGGGCTCCTTCTCGAAGTCGATGTCGAGCGTGCCCGCGAGCGCGTAGGCCACGCAGAGCGGAGGCGACGCGAGGTAGTTCAACCGCGTGTGCGGGCTGACGCGTCCCTCGAAGTTGCGGTTGCCGCTGAGCACTGCGCCGACGACGAGCTTGTTGTCGTCGATCGCCTTCGCGATCGCGGGATCGAGGGGACCGCTGTTGCCGATGCAGGTGGTGCAGCCGTAGCCGACGACCTGGAAGCGGAGCGCCTCGAGATCGTCGAGCAGACCCGACGCCTTCAGGTACTCCGTCACGACCTGCGAGCCCGGCGCGAGGCTGGTCTTCACCCACGGCTTGACCATCAGGCCCTTTTCACGCGCCTTCTTCGCCACGAGACCCGCGCCGAGCATCACGCTCGGATTCGAGGTGTTCGTGCAGCTCGTGATGGCCGCGATCACCACCGCGCCGTCCTTCAGATCGAACGTCGCGGTGTCCTGACCTTCGCGCTCGAGCACCACCGGCGCGCTCTTCTTCGCCGCGTCGCCGAGCACCTGATGGAAGCCCGCCACGCCCTTCTGTGCCGACGTCTTCATGTCGGTCAGAGCGACGCGGTCCTGGGGACGCTTCGGGCCCGCGAGGCTCGGCACGACGGAGCCGAGATCCAGCTCGAGCGTGTCGGAGAACTTCGGCTCCGGAGCGCCCGGCGTGTGGAAGAGACCCTGTTCCTTGAGCACACGCTCCACGAGGCGGACGTGCGACTCGTCGCGGTTGGAGAAGCGCAGGTAGTTGAGCGTCTCGGCGTCGACGGGGAAGAAGCCCATCGTCGCGCCGTACTCGGGCGCCATGTTCGCGA
>CALJLK010000486.1 GCA_937982655.1 uncultured Sandaracinus sp. | reverse complement strand
CGGGAGGCCCGTAGCGCAGCGGAGGGCCTCACGTGCGAGAGGGGGCTCGGGGGACCCGTCCCCCGCTCGTGAGCGCGGAGCGCGAAGCGAACACAACACCGCGAACAAACTACGTGCCGAACCCACAGTCCGCGCAGTCGGTGCCGAAGGTACAGAGCGACGTCTGGGCGCCTTCGCGGCCGTCGTCGCACTCGCCGTCTCCGGCGAAGCGGCAGGTGTTGCTGCAGAAGGCACAGACGCGGATCTCGTCGCCGAGCAGACGCGCGGATTCTTCGCTCACGATCAGGCTCACCGCGCATTGCGCCGTGCCGCAGTCGAGATCGTCGCGGCAGTAGCGGAGGCAGACGTTGTCGTCCGTGCCTTCGGTGAAGCTCACGCACGTGGTCCCTGCGCCGCAGCGGAGCGCGTCGTTCGCGTTGTCGCAGGCGTGGGTGTACTCGGGCAGCGGGCCGGCAGTGGCGCAGACCGGACCGCTGCCGGTCGTGTAGCAAGCTTGCCCCGGGCTACAGCCGATCTGGGCGTGCGGATAACACGCGAGCGGGCTCGGGTAGCAGCGGGAGTCCGCGCCACAGATCCAGTCGTTCGGACACTCGTCGGGCGTCGTGCAGACGAACTGCCCGATCGGCGGCTCGACCTCGACGCACGCGAACATCCCTACGAGCGCAACGAGCAGCGCGGCGCGCGAGGCGGCTCCGAGCCCCACGCGTGCCGAACGGGCCGCGAAGAAACGGGGCTCTTCCTCATGGAAGGCGTTCTTTCGCATCAGAACGCTCCTTCGAGCAGCACGCCGGTGGGGCCGATGCGCAGGCGGGCTCCGGCGCGGCGTTCGACCCGCTCGGACGGCAGCACGAGCTGCACGAGGCCCGCGCCGATCGCGACCACGCCGACGCCGAGCAGGACGAACCCGATCTTCTCGCGACGAGGCGCACGCCGAGCGTCGTCCTCCACCTCGGCCCACGTGGTCGCGTCGGTGTCGCGGACCTGCTTGGCGAGGGAGTGCGCGGTGCCGATCGCGACCGCGCCGCCGACGAGGCTCGCGGCGCCGACGCCGAGCAGAAGCACCCCGGGGACACGCGAGCGTGGGGAGACCACGAGCTCCTCGCGGTTGTCGGTCGCGCTCGGTGGTGGGGTTTCGGCCGACGCCCCCGGCGTCTCGACGTCGGGGGCGGCAGGGGTCGGAGCAGGAAGTGTCGGCGCGGGAAGTGTTGGTTCGGGCGCGGGCGACGTGACGTCGGGCGGAGAAGTCTCCGCGAACGGGTTGGGCGCGGGCGGCATGGCGCCCCCGGGTGGCAAGGCTCGAAGCTCGCCCAAACGCGTTTCGATCCAAGGTCGCTGAGCGTCTTCTGGCACCGATTCGAGGAACTTCTCGTAGGCGGCGATCGCCTCGGCGACCCGTCCAGCGCGATCGGCGGCGACTCCGACGTTGAAGAGTAGCTGCGGGCGCTGGCTGCGTCGATACGCGCCTTGGAAGTGCTGAAGCGCGTCTTCGTAGCGACCCGCGTCGAAGGCGAGGCGCCCGGCCTCGAAGAGAGCGCGCGCTTCCGCGTCGTACGACGCGTCCTGCGCGGCCGCGTTCGTGACGAACGTGGCGCTCGTGCACGCGATCGCCGCGTACAGCAGCGCTCGCAACACGGAAATCACCGTCCAGTCCGCCACGCGGTTCGATCCGCGTCGCACCCCTCCAGCTCGCATCGTCGGCCCCCCGCGCGAACTCTGAGCTGGGCGGCCCGGCGTGGGCAAGTCGTGTTTCCACGACCTGCGTCCTGCGAAACAGGCGTCCCCCCACGCCCGGTGGGCGGCTCGGCAGAACGGCCATCGGCCTCGTGCCAGCAGCTACCCATTCTGCCGTCGAGCACGGAAGACGTTGCGGCACCCCGAGCTTTCTCCTACACCTCGCGGCCCAAGTTCGGAGAGACGTCATGTTCCTCAACCTTTCGAAGAAGTCGCGCATCAAGAACCGCTCGAAGAACGCGCGGCTCAAGGCCAAGGCGAAGGCCAAGAACCGCCGCCGCGAGAACCGCATGCAGGGCCGTCCGCTCGGACAGAAGGCCAAGAAGGGTCCGCGCTGAGCGCGAGATCGCCCGCAGCCCGCGGGTGATCTCCGCGACGGGCCCGGCGCCTCCGCTCGGCTCGTCCGTGTTCGGTGTCTCGACCGCCCCTCTTCGCCGAAGCACTCTGCGATCCGTGCGGAGGCACTTCGTTCAGAGGCACTCTGCGTCGAGGCACCGGCTGCACCGCGCCTCTACGGAGCGGTCGCCGGACTCTCGACACCGCGCCGACGAGCGGCTCGCGAATGACAGCAGCGCTGCGGGAGCCCGCAGCGAGGAGAATCGTCCGTGGAACCGAAGCCGATCTTCGTGGTCAGCGACTCGACCGGAGAGACCGCCGAGCGCGTCGTGCGCGCGGCCCTGCTGCAGTTCCCCGACCACCGCGTGCGCGTGCGCCTCTTCACGCGGGTGCGCGACGAGGCCGGCATCCTCGAGGTGATGGATCGCGCGGCCGAGCAGCAGGCGATGGTCGTGTTCACGCTCGTCCGCCCGGAGTTGCGCGACTTCATGTTCGAGGCGGGCCGTGAGCGCCGCGTCGAGACGGTCGACGTCATCGGCTCGCTCATCCACAAGGTCGGCAACTTCCTCGAGGCGCAGCCGCTCAACATCCCGACCGCGCAGATGTCGCTCTCGGAGGAGTACTTCCGCCGCGTCGAGGCGATCGAGTTCGCGGTGAAGAGCGACGACGGCAAGGAGCCGCGGAACCTTCGCAAGGCCGATCTCGTGCTCACGGGCGTGAGCCGTACGAGCAAGACGCCGCTCTCGACCTACCTCGCGGGGCGCGGGCTGAAGGTCGCGAACGTTCCGCTCGTGCTCGGGGTCGAGCCGCCCAAGGAGCTCCACGACGTGCCGGAGCACAAGGTCGTCGCGCTGACGATCGACATCGATCTCCTGCTCGAGATCCGGAAGCAGCGCCTCGCGCAGCTCGGGATGCCCACCGACGCGAACTACGGTCTGCGCGACCACGTGAAGTCGGAGCTCGACTTCGCGTACGGCATCTTCAAGCAGCACCCCGGCTGGTTGATCGTGAACGTCTCGAACCGCGCGATCGAAGAGACCGCGACGATCATCCTCGAGGCGACCAAGGATCGCGAAGAGAACCGCTCCTGGGTTCCGCCGCGGATGCTCTGAGAGACGGGGACGACTCTCCAGGCGGGACGCGGCGACCCGAATCACCGGTCGTAGAGTACCTACGAGCTCGACTCGTCGTCGGTCGCTCGTTCGGCCGACGCTCTCGTTCGTCGCGGGGCGCGACGCCACGTGGATGCGCGACGCCCACGTGGATGCGCGACGTCGAGCGAGAGCGCCCGCGTTCGGCGCCTCGCTGCCCGGTCTGCGAGGGCCGTCGATCGAGGTGACGCGTGCCCCCGCGTCAGGAGGCTCCCGACCGGTGCCCCTCGAATCGGCCGTTTTTCCTCGGATTTCGGGAGGGCCGGGCATGCGTCGGAATAATCCCGTCAGAGCGTCCGCGTGATTGCGTGTACGCCCGTCCACGAGGGGACTCATGGACGGACGACGGCTGAAGATCACCCGCGCCGCGACGGCGGCGTGCCTCTGTCTGATCGCGGCGACGGCGCGCGGCGACGGTGTGGCGAACGTGATGACCTCGAAGTCGTTGCCACCGGCGACGCTCGCGGTGATCGACCCGGAGAGCGGCACGTCGAGCGGCGGGGGCAGCACCGACGTGAACGTCGGACCGGGCGACATCATCTTCTTCCGGTTCAACTACTACCCGGTTCCCGACAAGATCATCCGCGGTCTGAACACGTATCTGACCGAGTACATCCCCTCGAACACGCAGGTGGTCGGGGTGCGAATCCTCGACGAGAACGGCCTCGCGCGCACGCCCTTCTACCCGGGCATCGCGATGGACGACTGCGGCGGTAGCTGCAACAACTTCAACTCGGTTCCGTCGAGCGCAGGGACGCGAAACCTCGACAACGGCACCATCGCGCAGCTCTACGCGGATACCGGCGTCTTCTACGCGCCGCGCGCGGGCTACACGGCGGCGATCACCACCGTCACGCGCAACCCGGCGACCAGCTTCCTCGCGTTGACCAACGGCATCCTCATGGATCCGGAGCCGGTGCGAGTCGGCGACGTCGAGACATTGCTCGGGCTCGTCGGCGACCCGTTCGTCCACAACCGCTGGGATTGGGCGCAGGTCCGCGCGTACGGCATCTCGAACCCGCGCGGGAACGCGAGCGGCAACAACGGCACGGGAAACACGCCGTTCCGCTACGGATCGCCGGTCGCGGGGCCCGACACGTTCTACGGGTTCGAAGCCACGGAGGTCAGCGCAGGCAACCTGCGCTTCGACGACGTGGTCGGGCCTTGGGGACGCGTGCAGTACCCGGGCGGGACGATCGGTCGGGGGTGCTCGTACGACAACCGCGCGTCGTGCGTCGAGCCGGGCACCAACACCCTCGGGCGCATGCTCGCGGACGCCTCGACGCGCGGCCTCGACATCACGCCGGCCAGCCCGCTCCCCGCGAGCGCGCGCGCCCTGCGGTTCGCGCTCGGCGAGGCGCGGGTCGGTGAGCCGCAGGTGGTGGAGGTCGCGCTCCGCGTGCTGAATACGCCGCTCGACGGCGTGCAGATGGAGGACGTCGACTGCGCGGAGATCTTCGGTGGAGACACCTCGGCGGCGAGCGAGACGGTGCGCGCGAAGGACAACGCGTGGAACACGCACCTCGCGTCGCCCGCGTGTGTGTACTTGAAGTTGAAGTTCGATTTGACGGTCGACCGCGCGCTCGCGCTGACCGGGGATCTACTCTCGTACACTCTGGACGGCTCGAACCTCTCGCGTTTCGACCAGAGCTCCGTCGTGGTGCGGCAGCGCTACGACTCCTCGCGCCAGTCGTTCGTGAGCGCGATCCCGGCCCCGACGCGGCAGACCACGTGCGGCGGGCTCGCGTGTCTGGAGTGGGATCTCGCGACGCTCACGCCGGGCGAAGACTTCCTGATTCAAACGCAGTTCACGGTGGGCGGCGGCGGTCAGACCACGAACGTGATGTTCGCGGAGTACACGTCGACGGACATCCCGCGCTTCGAGACTCAGGCGCTGACGATCGTGCGCCCAGTGGGTGTGGTCGACGTGAGCCTTCGGCCGACCTTCGATCCGACGGCGAGCTTCGCGAGCGCGGGCGCCAACGCGTCGCTCTCGGGCACCCTCGGCAACTCGGGCACGGGGGATTTCACCGTCGACACGCTGACGCTCGATCTGCCGGTCTCGACGTGGCGTCCGGGCGGCTCGCTCGCGCTGAGCTGCCCGGGTGGCACCAACGCGTCGCTCGCCTGCAACAGCGGCTGCGCGACCAACCGGCCGACCTATCGGCTCAACGAGTCGATCCCGAGCGGCCGCACCTGCACCTTCACGGTGCCGGTCGCGGTGCCGGCGGGGACGGCGGCCGGGCTCTACCCGATCGCGGTCCAGACGTGGTCGTCGCAGACCGCGTTCGGTGGCGCGTCGGAGACGTGGTTCCGCGACGCGGCGATCCTCAACGTCGGGCAGCGGCGTTCGCAGCGGCCGACGCTGACGTGTCCGATCTTCTCGCCGCAGACGACGATCGCAGGCCAGACGACCGAAGCGACCGGGACGACCGCGCGCGTGTACCTCGGTGGCTATCGACGCGGCTCGACGGGCACGTCCGTCGCGGGCGGTGCGTGGACGGTCGGCACCTTCGGCGACGCGACCGCGTTCGGCTCGCTCTACGGAGGCCTCGAGGTGCGCGCGACCGCGCAAGCGACGGGAGAGCTCGAGTCCGAGAGGTCCGACGCGTGTTTCGTCACGCAACTCCCGGTGTGCGGCGACGGCCTCGACAACGACGGCGACGGGCTCGTCGACTTCCCGGCCGATCCGGGCTGTTCGTCGACGAACGACCGCGACGAGACCGACGTGCAGTGCAGCGACGGGATCGACAACGACGGCGACGGGCTCGTCGACTTCCCCGACGATCCGGAGTGTTCGAGCCCGAACGACACCACCGAAGGTGGCACTCCGCAGTGCAGTGACGGAATCGACAACGACGGCGACGGGCTCGTCGACTTCCCGGCGGACCCGGACTGCACGAGCGCCGCGGATCGCATCGAGCGCGCGCAGCCCGCGTGCAACGACGGCGTCGACAACGACGGCGACGGTGACGTCGACTTCCCGGACGACGTCGGCTGCCATTCGGCGCAAGACACGAACGAGGTCGATCCCTCGCCGACCGAAGGCGAGACGCGCGCACGCCTGCTGCTCGTGCTCGACAGCTCGGGCTCGATGAACTGGAACACCTGCTCGGACACCTTCACGGGCGGCGACGGCTCGGACGAGTGCGCGGGCGGCGACGTGAGCTGCGCGACCTGCAGCGCGATCGGCTGTGGCGATGGGGTCGCGAACGACTCGCGCCTCGACAAGGCCAAGCGTGGGCTCTCGCAGGTCGTGCAGGGCTTCGGCGAGGTCGAGTACGGGCTGATGCGCTTCCACCAACGCGCGATGGACTTCGCGTGTCCGACGCAGAACGCGTCGAACCAGAGCGGCGGCTGGCAGGGCGCGGGCGCGCCGGTGTGCGGCGGCGGCTTCAACGCGGCGGATCTCTTGGTGGGTTTCAGCCAGGAGAACCAGCGCGACCTGCTCGCGTGGATGGACGGAGAGTCCGGCACCGCGGCGGTTCCGCCGGCGGGCGGCGACGTGGAGATCCGCGGCTCGGGCACGACGCCGCTCGCGGGCAGCCTCACGAGCGCGCGCGACTACCTCGAGGACGTGGAGGCGATGGACGCGCGCGCGTCGTGTCGTCCGTACGTCGTGATCCTGGTGACGGATGGCGTCGAGACCTGCGGCGGCAACCCGGTCGCGGCGGCCAACGCGCTGCGGCTCGCGGGCTACGTGACCTACGTGGTCGGCTTTGCGGTGAACGACCCGGCGGCGCGCGATTCGCTCGACGACATCGCGGCGGCCGGTGGTGGATCGCCGACCGCGATCTTCGTGAGCGACGAGGCGGAGCTCGCGACGCGCATCAGCGACATCATCGACGACACCGTGCTCGTCGAGGTCTGCAACGGCGTGGACGACGACTGCGACACGTTGATCGACGAGGGCGTGCAGAACGCGTGTGGCGCGTGCGGCGCGGTGCCGGTCGAGGTCTGCAACGGCGTGGACGACGACTGCGACGGTGTGGTCGACGACGGAGTGCGCAACGCGTGCGGCGGCTGCGGACCCTTGCCGGCGGAGGCGTGCAACGGGCTCGACGACGACTGCGACGGCGCGACGGATGAAGGCGGCGTGTGCCCGTGCCCGGCGCCTTCGCCCGAGCTCTGCGACGACAGCGACAACGACTGCGACGGCATCGTCGACGAGGGCCTCGTGCGCGGGTGCGGGACCGAGGTCGGCGCGTGCTCGGCCGGCACCGAGACGTGCGCGGCGGGCGTGTGGGGCCTGTGCACCGGCACGGGGCCGACGACCGAGACCTGCAACGGGCTCGACGACGACTGCGACGGAATCGTCGACGGCGTCACGCGACCCTGCGGAACCGACGTGGGCGTCTGTCAGACCGGCGTCGAGATCTGCGTCGGCGGTGCGTTCGACACCTCGACGTGTGTGGGCGCGGTCACGGGCGGCGCCGAGCTCTGCAACACGCTCGACGACGACTGCGACGGACGCACCGACGAAGGTACGGATCCGGGGACGAGCTGCGGCTCGAGCCTCGGGCTCTGCACGACGGGCACGCTGCGCTGCGTGGCCGGCACGCTGCAATGCCAAGGCGGCATCGGGCCGGTCGCGGAGATCTGCGACGGTTTCGATCAGGACTGCGACGGGCGGATCGACGAAGGTGCGCCGACGGACGGACCCTGTGGCGAATCGACGGGGGCCTGCGAGCCGGGCGTACGGACCTGCGTGATGGGTGCGTACACGTGCGTCGGGGCGGTCGCGGCGCCGGAAGTGCGCCAGCGCCTGGCGCGCCGGGTCGTCGTCGGGGTCCACG
>CALJLK010000485.1 GCA_937982655.1 uncultured Sandaracinus sp. | reverse complement strand
TCGCGCCCAACACCACCGTGCGGCCCTCGGTCCAGGCTCAGCCCGCCACCGTCGCGCCCAACACCACCGTGCGGCCCTCGGTCCAGGCTCAGCCCGCCACCGTCGCGCCCAACACCACCGTGCGGCCCTCGGTCCAGGCTCAGCCCGCCACCGTCGCTCCCAACACCACCGTGCGCCCCGCGCAGCCGACCACGCCGTCCACGATGGCGACGATCCCCGGCGCGACCGTCCAACCCACGAACCCGGTCGTCACCACCCCGCGCCCGACGATGCCGCAGGCGCAGGTCCAGTGCGCGCCGACGCTCTCGCGCGTCCCGCAGGGCGGCTTCCTCGTCCTGCGCGGCCGCGGTCTCGGCAACGCCTCCGCGGTCAGCATCGGTTCGCAGACCGCCGCGATCGCGACCCGCACCGACGAAGAGGTCCGCGCACGCCTCGTGGGCGTGTCGAGCGGCGGTGCGGTGCGGGTGACGGTCGACGGCCAGACCTACTCGTGCGGTCGGGTCGACATCGTCGGTCGCTGAACCACCTCGCCGCGAGTGTTGGAACGAAGCCCGATCCGCACCTGCGGGTCGGGCTTCGTGCTTACGTCCCGTCGTCCACCTCAACGCGGCGCGCCGCTCAGCTCGGCGCCGCGCGACAGAGCTCCAGCACCGTCCGCTCGAGCACCACGTCGTCCGGCGTCTTGCTGCCCTTGAGCAGCAGATCCGTCTCCGCGAGCAGCGCGAACGCGCGCGTGAGGTCCACGAACGTGAAGCGCTTGGCCGCCGTGCGCAGCGCGCGCGCCTTGAAGGGCGGCGCCCCCGCGAGCTGCGCGGCCTCTTCGTCCGAAAGCCCCCGCTGCAGCGCGTCGCGCATGCGCGCCACCGTCCGGAGCTGACGCGCGAGCATCGCGAGGATCCGCAGCGCCGGCTCCCGATCCGCCAGCAGCGACGCCGCCGCCGCCGAAGCCTGCTTCGCGTCGCGCATCGAGACCGCGTCCACCAGCGCCCAGATCGAGTCGACCTTCACGCGCGCGACACACTGCTCCACCGCCGCCAGATCGATCCGTTGCCCCGGCCCCACGTAGAGCGAGAGCCGCTCGAGCGCGTCGTCGAGCGCCGCGAGATCTTCTCCCAGCGTGTCGAGCAACGCCTCCGCCGCGTTCGGCGCGATCGGGTGCCCTCGCTCCTCCGCTTCGAGCCCCACGTGCTCGCGCAGCGCGTGCCCCTTGAGCGGATCCGCCGCGACCTTGTGTTTGCCGATCGCCTTCCCGAGCTTCGTGTTCCCCGCGATCTTCTCCGCCGTCATCACGAAGACCGTCGAAGGGCTCGGCGACGCGACGTAGGCTGCGATCTTCGCCTGCGACTCGAGGTCGAGCAGATCGACCCGTCGCAGCAGCACGAGACGCAGCTTCGCCATCATCGGCAACGTCTCTGCCGCGGAAATCACCTTCGCCGCGTCGACCTTCGAGCCCGCGTGGAAGAGGTCTTCGTTGAAGCCCGCGATGCCACCGTCCGCGACCGCGCGCCGCACCGCCGCCACCACGCGTTCGATGAGCAGCGTCTCCGTCCCGACGACCGCCACCACCGGGCGAAGCTTGCCCGAGCGGGCCTCCGAGAGCGCTTGGCGAACGTCCACGCGGCGGTTGTAGCGCAGCACGCGCGCGACTCGAAGCGCCGTCGTCGCGAAGCCCTCGGATCGTCGGCTACCCCGCGAACGCCGAAGAACGGTCGTGTCCGATCGCAGGCCCATCACAGGCCGATCGAACGCCCCAAACGACGACGGCCCCGCACGCTCACGCGCCGAGGCCGCCGTTCCTTCCGAAGGCGTTCGTTCAGGTCTCGTCCGCGCCGAACGACACCTGCCCCGAGTGCCGCACCTCTTCACCGATCAGCTCGAAGCGCAGACGGCCGACCTCCTGCCGCCGCACCACCACGCGCATCTCCATGCGGCGGTTCGGCTTGAAGCGCGGACGCTCGAGCCGCACGCGCTGCAAGAAGGTCTTCTCTTGGCGGTTGTTGATGAACGTGCTCAGCGGCGGCCCGATGAAACGATCGCCCTGCTCGATGTCGTAGAAGAGCACTTGGAACTCGAGATCGCCGGGCGGCGTGTTGAACGAGGTGACCATGTTGGCCACCCACTCGCGCTGCGGGATCGGCTGGTCGGTCGTCTCGCGCAGGCGCCGCGCGTTGTTGCGGCGCGCGAAGCCGATGAGCCCCTGCTCGGTCAGGTTCCGCGGGATCTGGTTCTGCGTCAGGAAGATGTTGGCGCGCAGGCGCTGCGCCCCGGCGTCCCCTTCGGCGACGATCACCCCAGCCAACGCGGTGAGCACGGCGGCGAACAACACCGCGAACTTCTGGACCTTCATCCTCACACCTCTCCCGCCCACCACGGACGTCGCTGAACCCATCGTGTGCCCCCGCTGGGAGCGCGCGCGGAACGTATCAAATCGAAGCCCGCGCCAAAAGCCGACGTGAGGGTCCGCCCGGCGCCGCGAGCGCGCTTCGACGTCTCGAATTCGCGAGCATTCACTGCCGAGCGCGTCGACGAAGCCCGCGAAGCGCGCCGAAAACTTGGCCCGACGCGCCCGCCCCGTTACGCCCGCGAGCAGGACGTCGCGCGGCGAGCGGCGTCCGCGTGGCGACGCGCCACGAACACCGCGTGGCGGCGCGGGGCACACGAGCGAAGGCGGAGGGCGCGGATGGACGTGGTCGGCGTGAAGGGGATCGTGGCGCAGGCGAAACGCGCGGCGCAGCGTCGCGGTCAACAGCCGAGCACGGGTCACGTCCTCCTCGTGATGCTCCAGGTCGGGGGCCCGGTGTCCGACGTGCTCGGCACGAGCGGCGTCCGCGAGACCGATCTGCTCTCCGCCCTCAAGGTCGTCGACCCCGAAGCCCAGAGCACCCTCGACCGCGTGATGGAACGCGCGACCCGCCTCGCGCAGACCCTCGGGCATCCCGAGCCCGACGCGCGCCATCTGCTCCTCGCGATGACCCGCGACACGCGCACGGCCGCGCACAAGAGCCTCCAGCAGGTCGGCGCCGGCCTGCAGCGTGTGCAAGAGGAGCTCGTCGCGCGCCTCGGCGCCGCGAGCGCGAGCGTGGTCCTCGACCCGCCGAGCGTGATCGACACCCCGCGCCCGCGTCCGCCGATGCGAGGTGTCACCGCCGCACGCCGCGAGCCCACCCCGCCGCGCCGCGACAAGCGCGTCTCCACCGCGAGCGGCTCGCTGCTCGCGCCGAGCTCACCGGGCAGCCTGCGCGCGGTCGCGCTCCTCGACGACAAGCCCCCGACGCCGACCCCGATGGTGACGCCGACGACGAGCTCGCTCGCCACGAGCGCGCTCCCCCTGCAAGACGTCGCCGCGGAGGACTCGAGCTCCGGCGTGCTCTTCTCGCCCCGCCGTCGTCCCGCGCCGCCGCGCAACACCCGCCCCGCCGCGCGCCGCGACCCGAACAAGCCGCTCGCGCCGCTTCCCGCCGCGCCCCTCGCGTTGCCTTTCGGCCCCTTCGATCTCGAGCCCGAACGTTTCCCGCTGCTGACCTCGCTCGGCCGCAACCTCACCGCCCTCGCGCACGACGGTCACTTCGATCCGCTCGTCGGTCGCGATCGCGAGCTCGAGCTCCTGCTCGACGTGCTCGCACGACGCCGCTCCAACAACCCGATCCTCGTCGGCGCCCCCGGCGTCGGAAAGACCGCCATCGTCGAAGGTCTCGCGGAGCGCCTCGCGCAAGGCGTGCGGGGCCTCGAAGGCCGCGTCGTGATCGAGATCTCGGCCGGCGCGCTCGTGGGCGGCACGGGCGTGCGCGGCGCCCTCGCGGAGAAGGTCCGCAAGCTGCGCGACGAGGTCGCGGGCTCGGGCGGTCGCGTCGTGCTCTTCATCGACGAGATCCACGCGATCGTCAGCGGCGAAGGCGGCGACGAGCTCGCGCAAGAGCTCAAGGCCTCCCTCGCGCGCGGCGAGCTGCCCTGCATCGGCGCCACCACCGACGTCGAGTACCGCAAACACTTCGAGAAGGACGCCGCCCTCGCGCGCCGCTTCTCGCCCATTCAAGTCGAAGAGCCTTCGCCCGCCGACTGCGAGGCGATCCTGCGCGGGCTCTTGCCGCGCTACGAGACCCACCACGGCGTGACCTACGAAGGCGACGCCGCGCGTGCCGCCATCGAGCTCGGCGTACGTTTCCTGCCCGAGCTGCGCTTGCCCGACAAAGCGGTCGGCATCCTCGATCTCGCGGCCGCGCGAGTACGCCGTCGCGGCGGCGTCTCCGTCGATCGCGCCGCCGTCGCGAGCGTGGTCGCCGAACAAGCCCGTGTGCCGCTCGAGCGCCTTCTGCTCCGCGACGGCGAGCGTTTGCTGCGCCTCGAGTCGCTCCTGCGCGAGCACGTGATCGGCCAAGACGAGCCGCTGCGCCGGGTCTCCGACGCCCTCCGAAAGGGCGCGGCGGGTTTCCGCGGCAAACGCCCGCTCGGCACCTTCCTCTTCCTCGGCCCCACCGGCGTCGGCAAGACCGAGACCGCCAAGGCGATCAGCGACGTCTTCTTCGGCGCGCCCATGACGCGCCTCGACATGAGCGAGCTCGGCGAGCCCCACGCCGTCGCGCGCATGCTCGGCGCGCCCCCCGGCTACGTCGGCCACGACGACGGCGGCCAGCTCACCGAAGCCGTCCGCAAGCGCCCCTACCAGCTCGTGCTCCTCGACGAGATCGAGAAGGCCCACCCCGACGTCCTCCTCGCGCTCCTTCCGCTGCTCGACGAAGGCCGCCTCACCGACGGCAAGGGCCGCACGGTCGACTTCAAGAGCACCATCGTGGTGATGACCTCGAACCTCGGCGTGCAGCAGGCGTCGCGGCGCAGCATCGGCTTCGGCGGCGACGCAAAGGACGACGGCGAGCCCGTGCTCGAAGCCGCGCGCCGCGCGCTCCCGCCCGAGCTCTGGAACCGCATCGACGAGCCCATCTACTTCGCGGCTCTCGACCGCGCGGCCGTCACCGAGATCGCAGAGCGCCTCCTCGACGCCCTCGCGGACACCATGATCCGCGAGAACGGCGTCGCGCTCACCATCGAGCCTTCGGTGGTCGACGCGATCGTCGCCGCCGGTGGATACGACGCAGCCTACGGCGCGCGCCCGCTGCGCCGCGTGATCGCGCGCCTCGTCGAAGCGCCCCTCGCGCGTGAGGTCCTCTCCGGGAACCTCAAGCGCGGCGACCGCGCACGTCTGGTCGGCGAGGACGCGATCGTCCGCGTGCTGCGCTGACCGTCCTCATGCGGTTCGATCGTGGAATCGGGATCACGAATCCGGATCCACGTCGTCGTCGAACGACGCGCAGCGCGATCGTCAGAGCTCGCGCAGCACCCGTCGCAGCGCATCACGCAGCCGATCGCGCGCGTGATCCAACGTCGGGCTCGGATCGTCGAGCCCCCGCGCGAACTCGTCGGCCCGCGCGAGCAGGCGCGACGCGTCGAGCGGTCGCTCGCGTCCGGTCACGAGCCCGTCCGCGGTCAGATGGAGGCGCCGCGTCAGCCCCCCGATCGTGTGTTGAAGCCCACCTTCGAGGACGTGGACCTGGCGATAGGGGTGCGGGCGCGGCGTCGGCAACATGAGATGGAGCTCCTCCGAGAGTGCCGGCTCCTCGTGCCGACGACGCGTCGGTTGCGTCGCGCGCTCCCCGATCCTCGAGATCATCGGCTCCGCGCTCACGCGCGGCCCGATAGTTTCGCGGAATCGTGCAGCTTCGCGGACTGCGTCCGCTTCGCCTCGCATGATTCCGCTTCAATCCACGCTCGCGTGACCCGATCGTTTCCCGACCACGACTTCGTGTGGTGCACGCCGCGCGTGCGCGACCCACGGCGCAGCATCAGGGTCCGACGGCCTGCCAGTGGAGACCGAAGCGCGACCTCGAATGCGGCGGGCAGGACCGGGTCACGCGATCGAGGAGACGATCGAGCTCGAGGCGCGGCGAAACCCGTCACTCGCTTGCCGCGGCCCTCTCCCGCACCCCAAGCTCGTCCTCCATGCCCCGCGCCTTCGTCCGCCGAGCCGCTCTGCTCTTTCTCGCGCTCGCCGCCTGCGACGACTTCGAGATGGTCCCCGACCCCGAAGGCGCCGCGCCGGACGTGCCGATGACCGCGGTGCCGACGGATCCGGATCCGCTCAACGAGCTGCCCCTCCCGGAAGGCCTCGACGCCGAGGTCCTCTCGATCGTCGACGGCGACACCATCCACGCGCGCGTCCAAGGCCGCGACGAGCGCGTGCGCTACATCGGCATCGACACCCCCGAGACCGGAGGCGACCGCGGCCCGCAGCCCTACGGCGCCGAGGCCCGCGAACGAAACCGCCAGCTCGTCGAAGGCCAGACCGTCCGCCTCGTGCTCGACGCGCAAGACCGCGATCGCTACGGCCGCATCCTCGCGTACGTCTACGCGCCCGACGGCTCCTTCGTGAACGCGAAGCTCGTCGCCGAGGGCTACGCGCGCGTCCTCACCGTGCCCCCGAACGTGCGCTTCGCCTCCGTCTTCCGCACGCTCGAGACCGAAGCCCGCGACGAAGAACGCAACCTCTGGCAGCGCTGACGAAGTGCGCGCTCAACCGCCGTCGTGGATCGACTCCGCCTCGACCGGCGGCGACGCGTTCGTGAACCGATCGAGCAGGAACCCCTCCGGCAGCGACACCGTCTGCGTGCCCGCGGTCTTCCCGCGCGAGACCCGCATCGCCCCCGGCGGAAACGGCTCCTCCGGATCGTGCGCGCGCAGCAACTTCTCGAGCTCCGCGACGGTCTTCACCTGCATCAACTCCTGGCGCATCGAAGCGCTCCCGCGGAAGCCCTTCGTGTACCAGCTCGAGTGCCGCCGGAACGCGCGCATCGCGTGCCCCTCGCCCATCCACGACGCGAGCCGCCGTGCATGCTCGATCGCGACGTCCGCCACCTCGCCGAAGCGCGGCGGATCCGGCGGCTCGCTCCCGCCCGACGTAGGCGTCGGCCCGAACACCGCCGCGAGATCCCGAAAGAGCCATGGCCGCCCGAGGCATCCGCGCCCCACCACCACTCCGTCGCAGCCCGTCTCCCGCATCATGCGCAGCGCGTCCCACGCCTCCCAGATGTCGCCGTTGCCGAGCACTGGGATCGTCTTCGTGATCGACTTCAGATGCGCGATCGCGTCCCAGCGCGCCTGCCCGTCGTAGAGCTGCGCGGCCGTGCGCGCGTGCAGCGCGATCCACGCGCAGCCCTCGTCCTCGCCGATCTTCCCCGCGTCCTCGTAGGTGAGCAGCGAGTCGTCGATGCCCATGCGGAACTTGATCGTGACCGGCACCGAGCCCGCGTTCTGCACCGCCGCGCGCACGATGTTGCGCAAGAGCAGCGGCCGCACCGGGATCGCGCTGCCCCCACCCTTCGCGGTCACCTTCCGCACCGGACACCCGAAGTTCATGTCGACGTGATCGACGCGCCCTTCGCTCACGAGCCGCTTCACCGCTTCGCCCACGTAGTAGGGATCGACCCCGTAGAGCTGCAGCGAGCGCGGCGACTCGTCCTCCCCGAAGTCCGCCAGCTTCAGCGTCTTCTCGCGCCCTTCGACCAGCGGCCGCGCCGTGATCATCTCGCTGACGTAGAGCCCCGCCCCGTAGTCGCGGCAGATCGTGCGAAACGGCCAGTTCGTCACCCCCGCCATCGGCGCGAGCACCACCGGCGGCCACACTTGGAGCTTCTCGCCCAGCGGCACCGGCGAAAACTCCCCCGCCCGCGCCACCGGCACGTCGAGGTTCATCTCGCCTTTGTAGATCGACTGCATCGAACCGCCATTCTTAGCAGGCGTTCCGCAACGACGCCGATCGCCGGTCGAAGCCACGTCGCCCTCGAAGCGCGTGTTCGTGGCCGGGCCCGCAGGAACCTGCGGTACCCTCGCGGGCGTGCGACTCGTCTTGATCGCCGCGGTCCTCGCGGGGCTCAGCCTCGGAACGTACGCTGCGTTCGAAGAGCGCGAGTACCGAGAGGACGCCATCCCGGAAGAGCTCGCGCGACGCGCGATGGCCCGCGAGATCGAGGTCGCCGAGTCCATCGGCTTCGTGGGCGGCGAACAGGCCGTGCACGAGCTTCCCGAGTCCGAGCAAGCGAGCTTCCCGATCTCGATCGCGGCTGACGAGTGCGTCGCGGCGGTCGGCGCGTATTGGGGTGCGCAACGCGTCCGGCGCTTCGCGATCGCGACCTGGTGTGACGACGTTCGCGACTCCCGGCTCTCGGAGCAGTCGTCGATCCAGGGCGCCGCGCTCCACGTTCAGTGGTGCAGCTCGGTCGCGACCGAGCTCCGAGTCTGTGTGCAGAGCGATCCGCCGACCGGTCGGTGGAGCGAGCACGCGACGGGCCCACGCCCACTCGCGCTCCGCATCCTCCGCGCCCCCGCCGCGGTCGTCCGAGGAAGGGAGAACCGTGGCTTGGCGCTTCGCTGAAGGGCGGCCGAAGCCGTCGAACGTGCCGCGAGGTGCGCGGAGTCTGCTCGCGACGCTCGCGCTCGCGTCGCTGATGTTCTTCTCGTTCACGTCCACCGCGTTCGCGCAGAGCACGGGCGGGCGTGTGGGAGGTTTCGGCGGCTCGAGCGGCAGCAGCTCCTACCGCTCCTCCACCACGCGTTACGGCGGCAGCCCCACGACCTCCACCTCGACCCGAAGCGCCGCGGAGATTCGCTACGAGCAGGAGCGCCGCGCGGCGGAGGACGCGAGCTACCGCGCCTGGCGGGAAGCCCGCATCGATCGAGGCTCACCCGAACCAGACGCGGACGAGCGCACGATGGTCGTCGGCCAGCGTGTCTTCGGCACCGAATCGTGGACTCAAGGAGCGCTCGCGTTCGGGCTCGCCTTCGGAGGCACGCTCTTCTTCGGGTGGCTCCTGTGGACCCCGTTCGGCCGCTCGTTCGCGATCCGACGATTGACCCTCGCGATCGGCCCGGAGGCTCGTGCAGAGGTCCAGCGAGCGTTGCGTTCGATCGCCGCCGGAGGCGCTCGGACCTCGCAAGAACGCCAGAAGCTCGTCACGTCCACGCTCGCGCTCCTGCGGACTCACGCGCCGCACGTCCGCTACGCCCTCTGGTCGGTCGAGCGGCACCGCCCGAGCGTCGGAAGACGTCGCTTCGTCGAGGTCGCGCAGAGCCTGCGTGAGCGCTTCAAACACGAGACGGTCGGAGGCTCTACGCCGATTCCGCACGTCACGGCCTCGGCCGAAGAAGGTCCCGGCCTCGTCGTCGTGACGTTGATCGCAACGGGTGCTCCGCGGCGCTCCTTTCCCACCACGCTCGACGTCCCCGCCGCGCTCGACGCCTTCGACGCGCGCTGGCCGGTCGGCGTGGAGCTGATCTGGTCCCCTTCCGAGTCGAACGACCGCATGAGCTCGGCGGAGCTCGAGACGCTCTACCCCGAGCTCGCGCGCCTCTCGGACGACGTCGGCCGCGTCACCTGCGCGTTCTGCGGCGCCCTCCACGCCAAGGAGCTCCGCACGTGCCCCGCGTGTGGCGCGACCACGCGGTGATCTGCGGCGTCTCGCCACATCGTTCCCATCCGCCACGCCGCACTCGGTCTGCTCACGAACGAGAAGCCGCGCGATCCGTGGAGCACTCCGCGCTCGCGCCCCGGCCGATAGCTCGCCGGAATCGTTCGAGTTCGCGGACTCCTCACCTCGAACGCCCCCACTTCGAGTCGTGAGGCACACGCGCTGCAGAACGGCCGCCTCGACGCCGACGTGGGCACGCTCGGCGTAGGAGTCGAACCATGAGCCCGACGTCCCGCTCCCTCCTTCCCGTCCTCGCGATCTTCGGCGCCCTCGCGCTCCACCTCGCGCCCGCGAACCGCGCGCACGCTCAACCGCGCTACGCGCCGCACGTACACGACAACGTCATCCACGGCGTCCGCTTCGAAGCCCACGGCAACCTCGGCTGGGGTGGCTTCCTCGGCGCGGGCTTCGACGTCGAGATCCCGATCGTGCCGAACGGCTTCCTCCCATCACGCGCGATCCACGACGAGTTTGCGCTCGTGCCCGGCTTCGACCTGCTCGCGTTCGACTTCCGCGACGGCAGCCGCGGCGTGGCCTTCGCGCCGCAGGTCACCGCGCAGTGGAACCTCTACGTGCACCGCCGCTGGTCGGTCTTCCCCGAAGTCGGCATGGCCGTCTTCTTCGTCTCCGATCAGTACTGGTACCACGACGCCCCGTACCGCCGCGGACGACGCGCCTTCGTCGACGGTGTCTTCGCCTTCGGCGCGAGGCGTCACTTCACCGATCGCATCGCCGTCACGATGCGCCTCGGCTGGCCCTTCGGCGCCCAAGCTGGGGTGACGTTCTGAGCCGCGCGTCGTGCGAACGGCGACGCGCGAAAGCCCATTTCTCGGGGTCTTTGGCAAAGCCCCCCTCCACTGGGGCAAGCCCAGCGGAGCCTCCCCCAAAACCCCACGCTGCTTCAGAATCCCTTCGGACTCCACTGCGAACATCGCGGCCGAGGAGGTTCGAGATGCGAACCAAGGGATGGCTGGTGGCGCTCGTGATCGTCGGGCTCGCGTGTGGAGACGACGACGGAGGTTCGGATGCTGGCGTCGACGCCGGTGAGATCGACGCTGGCGACGACGCGAGCGCCATCGACGCCGCCGGGGCCGACGCAGAACGCGCGGACACCGGTACCGATCGTGTGCCCGGCTGCGGCCGCACCACGTACCCGCTCGGCGCGAGCACCGAAGCCTCGATCGAGCACGACGGAGTCACGCGCACCTTCCGCGTCCACGTCCCCCCGAGCTACGACGCGGACGCGCCGACCCCGCTGGTGCTCATGTTCCACGGCGGCTTCGGAAGCGGCCGCCAGCTCGAGACCGGCTCGGGCATGAGCACGGTCGCGGACCGCGAAGGGTTCCTCGCCGTCTACCCCGACGGCACAGGCAGCATCCGCACCTGGAACGGTGGCGGCTGCTGCGGCTCCGCGGTGCGCGACGACGTCGACGACGTCGGCTTCGTCGACGCGCTCCTCGATCACCTCGAGTCCGAGCTCTGCGTCGATCGCGCGCGGGTGTTCTCGTCGGGCATGTCGAACGGCGGCATCCTCTCCCACCGCCTCGCGTGCGAGCTCTCCGATCGCATCGCTGCGATCGCCCCCGTGGCGGGCACGATCATGATCGACCCCTGCACCCCGACGCGCCCCGTGCACGTGATGCAGATCCACGGCACCGACGACGGCCACGTGCCCTGGGAAGGCGGCTTCGGCTGCGGCCCCTCCGGCGCCGACTACACCTCCGTCCCCGACACCCTCGAAGCCTGGCGCACCCGCAACGCCTGCGACGCCACCACCACCGAGACCTTCGCGATGGGCGACGGAACCTGCGACGGCTACGAAGGCTGCGACGACGGCGGCGACACCTGGCTCTGCGCCATCGAAGGCGGCGGCCACAGTTGGCCCGGCACCCCCCGCGACGCCGAGCTCGTCGAGTGCCCCGAGGACGGCGCGGTCAGCACCACCTTCTTCGCGAGCGAAGCGATCTGGAGCTTCTTCTCGACCCGCGGCCGGTGACGTCGCCGACAGGCTGAAAGGAAGCTCGGCCGATTTCGCAAGCCGCCCTACCGGACGGCGCGCA
>CALJLK010000484.1 GCA_937982655.1 uncultured Sandaracinus sp. | reverse complement strand
AATCCGATTTGTTGGCGTCGCAAGCCGAGCGCGCCGCGGCAGCCGGCGACCTCGCGGAGGCGGAGCGCCTCGTGCGCGAGTCGGAGCGCATGGACGCCGACAACCCGCAGACGCTCGCGGCCTGGGCGGCCGTGCACCTCGCGGCGGGGCGAAAGGCCGAAGCGGTCACCGCGGCCGAAGCCGCCGCGCGCAGACGACCGCGGCGCTCCGCCTACCACGTGCTCGTCGGCGACGCGCGACGCGCGAACGGCGACCTCGGCGGCGCGCGTCGGGCGTGGGAGCGCGCGCTCGAGGTCGACCCGAACGACCGCACCGCCCAGCGCCGATTGGGGCGTTGACGTTCGGCAGCGAGGCACGTGGTCGACGTGAGCCAACGGCTCACTTGGTCCCCGCCACGCGAGCGCACGTGCCGCACTTCGAACGGCGTGCCATGCCTCGCCCGTGAACGAGGATCTGCGTACCAAGCTCGCGACCGACCTCCTGCCCGCGACCTGGGCGTCGCTCGACGCCCACTTCCGGCGCGATGCGCTCTTCCTCGTCGACGCGCGCGCGTCGCTGCTCGACGTCGCGGTCGCTGTCGCGGCCGACGACCGAACGCTCGTCGCCGGGTGGATCGAGAGCGGCGTGATTCGGCGCCCCACCCTCGAAGAAGCCTCGCGCTTCGCGGCGCTCGACGGCGCGCCTTTCCTCAGCGTGGTCGTGCAGCCCTTCGTGCTCGTGCAACGCGTGGACGACTTCGCGGCCGCAGCGGGCGGCGAGCCTGACGCCTCGCTCACCTGACCGCGGTGGCCTCGAAAGCGCGAGGGCGGGCGAGCCAGGCTGGCCGCTGACCCATGGCGGGCACTGACCCATGGCGGGCACTGACCCACGGCGATCGCCGTCGCACGACGGCTGCCGTCGCGGGCAGGCAACGCTGCTATGCTCGCTGCGTCATGCGCCCCACCAAGCTCTTCCACGCCATCGTCGTCGTCGGTGCTTCGCTCACGGCCTGTGGAGGCGACGACGACGTGGTGGCCGATGCCGGCACCGACGCAGGACGCGACGCGAGCGCAGCGATCGACGCCGCGATGAGTGATGACGCGGGCGAAGACGACGCGGGCGAAGACGCGTTCGTCGCCATCCTCTGATTCGTCACGAAGCCACGAGACGCGGCCATGAAGGAACGTCGAGCGCTCCCCGAGCACGACGCGGCGATCGACGCGCTCGATCCTGAGACTCGTGCGCAGCTCGCCGCGCTCTGGCGCGAGCGCGCGACCACCGAGCTCGGCGCCGGCTGGGGCTTTTCGTTGCTCGTGTGTGAGCTGCACGCGCTCGGCGCGGACCGCGCGGTGCTCGCGCTCGCGACCCAAGGCGCGGCGGACGAGATTCGGCACGCCGATCTCTGCGTGCGGCTCGCCTCGCGCTATGCGGGGCACGACGTGGAGCCGGATCCCGTGGCGCCGGTCGAGCTGCCTTCGCATCCGGGAACCGAGCCGCGGCTGCGAATGCAGCTCCACGCGGCGGGGCTCGCGATCAGCGAGACGCTCGCGGCTGCGTTTCTCGAGCGATGTCTGGGCGAGGCGGAGCGCGAGCCGGACGCGTCGCCGACCGTGCTCACCGTCTTGCGCGATCACCTCTCGGACGACGTCTCGCACGCGCGGGTCGGCTTCGCGCACCTCGCGTCGCGCGCGGTCTCGGACGCAGAGCGCGCGGCGATCGCGGCGCTTCTGCCGCGGCTGCTCGGCGCGAACTTGCGGCATTGGCGGCGTCGCATCGTGGAGCTGCCGGTGGTGCCCGCGCACGGCTACCCCGCACATGACGCGCTGCTGCAGAGCGTGGAGGTCGCGGCGCGCGAGGTGCTCGTGCCGGGCTTCGCGCACGTCGGGATCCGCGCTGGCTGAGCGAGCGTCGGATCCGGAACGCCGTGCGAGCGACGACCGCGCGCCGGCTGCGCGACACGGTACGCACGCGGCGTAACCGTGTGCTCGACGGATTCGGCCAGAGAGTTCATCGCCCGGAAACTTCCCGGAAACGAGCGACTCGTACGCTCACCGCTTGTCCGCTGCGACCGCCGTCGACGTCGACTCCGCACCCGGGTGGAGGGCGGAGCTCCACGTGCGGCTCGGGCTGCGCGACGGACGCACCGAGGTGCGTGACGCGCGGCATCGTGGGCCGCTGCGGATCCAGCGCGCCTTCCATCCCGAGCCGGACGGCGCCGCGCACCTCGTGCTCTTGCACCCGCCCGCCGGCCTCGTGAGCGGCGACCGACTGCAGATCGACCTCGAGGTCGAGGACGGCGCGCGCGCGCTCTTCACCACGACCGGCGCCGGGAAGGCGTATCGATCGTCCGGCGCGGAGGCCTCGACCACGACGCGGCTCGTGGTCGGAGCCGGCGCCGACGCGGAGCTGGTGCCGCAGGAGTCGGTGATCTTCGACGGGGCGCGCGCGTGCCTGCACACGCAGGTCGAGCTCGACGCGAACGCGCGCTTCCTCGGCTGGGAGGTCGTGTGCCTCGGACGGCCCGCGTGCGGCGAGCGCTTCGAGCGCGGCCGGCTGCGGCTCGCGTTCGAGGTCGCGCGAAACGGTCGGCCGTGCTCGATCGAGCGCGGCGTGATCGAAGGCGGCGATCCGCTGCTCGACGCGGCGTTCGGGATGCAAGGTTGGCCCGCGTTCGGGACGCTCGTCGCGACGCACGCGTCGCTCGACGCGGTGCGGGAAGCGATCGCGGCGTTCGACGCGCCGGTCGCGGCGACGAGCGTGGAGTCCGGCGATCGCGCGGAGGCGTTGGTCGTCGTGCGCGTGCTCGGTCGTGACGGCGCCCACGCGCGGTCCGCGCTCGAGCGCGCGCGCCACGCGGTGCGAACGTCGTGGTCTCGTCCGCCCGTGGATCCCGCCATCTGGAGGAGCTGATGGAGCTTTCGCCGAGAGACAAAGACAAGCTGCTGATCTTCTGCGCGGGGCTGCTCGCGGAGCGACGCCGCGAGGCGGGGCTCAAGCTCAACTACCCCGAGTCGATCGCATTGATCTCGAGCGCCATCCTCGAAGGCGCGCGCGCGGGAAAGTCGGTCGCCGAGCTCATGGAGAGCGGCGCGAAGATCCTCACACGCGACGACGTGATGGAGGGCGTCGCCGAGATGATCGACGAGGTCCAGGTCGAGGCGACCTTCCCCGACGGCACGAAGCTCGTGACCGTCCACCAACCGATCCGCTGAGGGACGCATGCGACCGGGAGAGCTCTTCGTGGATTCGGGCGAGATCGAGCTGAACGCAGGACGCGCGCGCGTGGCGATCGCGGTCGCGAACACCGGAGACCGGCCGATCCAGGTCGGCTCGCACTACCACTTCGCCGAGACGAACGCGGCGCTCGTGTTCGATCGCGCGGCGGCGCGCGGCATGCGCCTCGACGTCCCGGCGGGCACCGCGGTGCGCTTCGAGCCGGGCCAACGACGCGAGGTCGTGCTGGTCGCGTTCGATGGCGATCGTGTGGTGTACGGCTTTCGCGGCGAGGTGAGCGGCCCGCTCGATCGCGACGAGGAGAAGGAATCGTGATCGCGCCCCGCAGGATCTCGCGCGCCGAGTACGCGGCGATGTACGGGCCCACCACCGGCGATCGCGTGCGCCTCGCGGACACCGAGCTGGTGATCGAGGTCGAAGCAGACCGGACGATCTACGGCGAAGAGGTGAAGTTCGGCGGCGGCAAGGTGATCCGCGACGGCA
>CALJLK010000483.1 GCA_937982655.1 uncultured Sandaracinus sp. | reverse complement strand
GTGTCAGGTCGGTTACATACGGACTCGTTGTGGGTGCGACTGTAAATCCGTAAAGCGAGACGCTCGCTGGGCGGGCGATCGGTCGAGGGCGACGGTCGGGGCGAACGGTCGATGGGCCGGCGGCAACCGGTCGGCTGGGTCGAGGGTCGAAAGATCGCGGGGCGAGGCGGAGCGCAACCCATCGAGGTGCGTGACCCGCGCAGCTCACCAGGAGGCAGCGATGAGCATCGAAACCGTGGGTGTCGTGGGGTGTGGGCAGATGGGCCTCGGCATCGTCGAGGTCGTCGCGGGCGCCGGGTACGCCGTGGTGGCGCTCAAGGCGACTCCGGGCGATCTCGCCAAGGTGAAGGGCAAGGTCGCGAAGTCACTCGACCGCCGCGTGCAGAAGGGGAAGCTCGCGCAGGAAGAGGCGGACGCGATCCTCGGCCGCATCACGATCACGTCGGAGATCACCGATCTCGCGGACTGCGATCTCGTGATCGAGTCGGCGCTCGAGGAGATGGACACGAAGATCAAGCTCCTCCGCGACCTCGAGGCCGTGATGAGCTCGGGCGCGATCCTCGCGTCGAACACCTCGTCGCTCCCGCTGCTCAAGCTCGCGGACGCGGTCCGTCGCCCCGAGCAGCTCGTCGCGCTCCACTTCTTCAATCCCGCGCAGATCATGAAGCTCGTCGAGCTCGGCCTCACCGATCGCACCGCGCCCGGTGTGCTCGCCGCGAGCAAGACCTTCTGCGAGTCGATCGGCAAGACGGCCGTCGAGGTGAGCGCGTCGCCCGGCTACGTGGTCAACCGCCTGCTGGTGCCGTACCTGCTGCACGCGATCGAGACCTTCGAGGAAGGCATCGCGGACGCCGCCGCGGTCGACACCGCGATGATGCTGGGCTGCAACCACCCGATCGGGCCCCTCGCGCTCGCGGACCTCATCGGCCTCGACGTCGTGATGGCGATGGCGACCACGCTCCAGCGTGAGCTCGCCGACTCGCGCTACCGCGTGCCCTCACTCCTGCGTCGCCTCGTCGCGGACCACCAGCTCGGCCGCAAGAGCGGCGTCGGCATCTACGACTACCGCGGGAAGGAGCCGGTCACCAACCCGGCGCTTCGCCCGCCGGTGGCCGACGCCGCGGAGTGATCGAACCTCCAGCCTCCGACGCTCGACCTCCGTCGCGCGTCACTCTCTCCTCCGTCGCGTGCCTCGCAGTCCACCCTGCGGGGCACGCGCTTTTCCGTCTGGCGCCGACTCGTTCTCACCGCGGTGCTCGCTCGCGCGCGGTCTCGCTCGCGCGACTTGCTCGCTCGCACGCGGTGCTCTCCCGCGCTCGCCCGCGCGCGGCGCTCGCGCGCTCACCCGAGGTGCTCGCCCGCGCGCGGCGCTCACCCGCCGTGCTCGCGCGCTCACCCGCTCATCCGCCGTGAGCGCGGGGCCATGCCCGTCGCTCAGGCCAACAAGTTGTCGATCACGCCCGTCTGGAAGCGCGTGTCGCCGAAGCTCTCGTCCTCGATGCCGAAGGCGCGCAGCATCGTGAGCCAGAGGTCGTTGTGCGGACGGTCGTAGCGGAGGAAGCGCCCCGTGCGCAGCGCGCCGCCGCCGCTTCCGCCGATCACGAAGGGCATGTCGTTGCGGGTGTGGGAGTTGCCCTTTCCGAGCTCGTTCACCCAGACGATCACGGTGTTGTCGAGCACCGTTCCGTCGCCCTCCGGGATGCGCGCGAGGCGCTCCATCATTCCGGCGAAGCGCTCCGCGTACCAACGGTTGATCTCGACGAGCTTGTTCACCGCGTCGGTGTTCGAATCGCCCTCGTGGCTCAGATCGTGATGACGATCCGGGACCCCGATGAATCCGAACGGGATGTTGCCGACGCTGTTCGTCCATTGAAGCGAGCCGACGCGCGTGAGATCGCACGCGAACGCGGCCGCCATCACGTCCATCTGGAGCTCGACGGTCTGGGGGAAGTTCTCGACGCGACCGGTGTCGAGGCGCTCGCCGAGCATCGGCGCGCGACACTCCGCGCCGATCGAGATGCCGCTCTCGAGGCGACGCTCGAGATCGCGCACCACCTCGAGGTGCACCTCGAGCCGCGCCCGGTCCTCGCGCCCGAGCCGCGACTGGAGCGCTGCGAAGTCCTGCTGGACCGCGTCGAGCACGCTGCGGCCCTCGCGCAGGCGCTGCTCGTTGCCAAAGGGATCTTCTTCGAGGCCCGCGAAGAGACGATCGAAGGCGTTGAAGGGGTTGGTCTCGGGCGGGATCGGCTCGGAGCCCGCGCGGTAACACATGCGGGTCCAGATGTTCGATCCGCCGACCATCGCGCCGAGCTCGACGCTGCGGAACGGGGTGTCGGTGCCGATGTGGTTGGCGATGCGTTGGTCGACGCTGATGCCGCTCGCCCAGCTCACCGGCGCGCAACTGTCGCAGCCACCCATGGTGTCACCGGGCAGGAGCTCGCGGCAGGTGAGGATGTGGCCCATGCCGACCTGGTGTCCGTCGCCCGGGCCGCTGTTGCTGGAGCGCTGGTCGATGCCTTGGAGCACCAAGACGTTGTCGCGGTAGGGCTGCAGCGGCTCGAGGATGCGGCGGAAGGTGAAGTCGGTCTCGCCACCGTCCGGGATCCACTGATCGGGGATCGTGCCGTTCGGGCTGAAGAAGACGAGGAAACGTTTGGGCGCCGTGGCCGGCTGCGCCTTGGTCTGCAGCGTTCGCAGGAAGGGCAGCGCGAGCGCGCCCACGCCGAGGGTTCGCGCGAAGGCGCGACGGGTGAGGCCACCGTCCGCGGCTGACCCCGCGGACCCAGCGGCTATCGAGCGGGCGTCGTTGCGCGCGAGCTTCTTGCCGTCACGCCAGATGCGCTTGGTCGTCGTCATGGCTGCACCCGCTGGAATCGGAAGGCGTCGCTCGCGACCACGGCGAGCATGAGGTCTTGGAGTCGGTGACCGCTCTCTTCGAAGCGCGTCTCGACCTGGCGGAGGCTGCACGCGTCGGCCTGCAGCTCCACCCGCTGGAGCGCGAAGCGGAAGACCTGCTTGGCCACGCACTGGCGCGCTTGGTCACTGCCCGCGAGGCGCTGCGCGAGCTCGATCGCGCCGTCGTAGGGTCCGTCCATGTCGAACGTGCCGTGCACCTCGCCGGTCGCGTCGACCGCGCGGCCGCCGTCCTCGTCGCGCCACGCGCCGATCGCGTCGTAGTGCTCGAAGCCGAAGCCGACTCCGTCGAGCAAGCGATGGCAGCCCGCGCACGACGGGTTGCTGCTGTGCTCGGCGAAGCGCTCGCGCGTCGACAGACCGGGCGCGGGATCGGGCGCGGTGATCGTGAGGTCCGCGGGCGGCGGCGGCAGGTGCTGGCAGAGCAAGCTCTGGCGTACGAAGACCGCGCGGTGGATGGGGTCGCTCTGGTTGCTCTTGCCGAGCAGGGCCATGATCGCGGGGTGCGTGACGAGGCCAGCGCGCTGCGTCGGATCGAGGGTCACGCGCTCGAAGTCCGTGCCGAAGTCCGCCGCGTCGAGGCCGAAGATCGGTGCGACCGTGGCGTTCACGTAACCGACGTTCGAGGTGTAGAGCTGCTCGAGGTCGCCGCTCTGGAAGACCTCGTCGAGGAAGAGCTCGAGCGAGGTCTGGAGCGCGACCGCGACGTCGCGCGAGAAGAGCGGGTAGAGCTCGTCGTTCTTCTGGAGGTTCGGGATGCCCTGGAGCTTGAGCCACTGCCGATAGAAGGAGCGCGTGCCGAAGCGCGCGCGGTCTTCGTCGGCGAGCATGCGGCGCGCCTCTTCGAGCAAACCCTCCTCGGTGCGCAGGCGTCCTTCGGCGGCCGCCTCGAGCAGCGTCGCGTCCGGCATCGAGGCCCAGAGGAAGTACGAGAGGCGCGATGCGAGCGCGTAGTCTTCGACCGGAACGATCGCGCCTTCCGTCTCGCCTTCGGGTGCGAGCTCGACGTGGTAGAGGAAGTTCGGCGATTGAAGGACTGTCTGAACGACCAGCTTCGCGCCATTGACGAAGCCGCCGTTCTCGAAGCCGACGTCGAAGACCGCGCGGAGCCGGCCGACCTCGGCCGCGGTGGCGGGGCGTCGGTACGCGCGGGTCGCGAAGTCTTCGAGGAAGGTGTCGACGCAGGAGGCGGCCGCGACGTCGCAGGGCACGAGCGCTTCGAGGTCCATCGTCGCGCGCTCGGCGAGCGCTTCTGCCGCGGCGGCCCACTGCTCGACGTGCAGGCTGCTGGCCTGGCCGCCGACGTAGAAGCCCTCCGAGTCGTCGTCGGCCGGGAAGGCGCGCGCGGGCGTGGTGGTGTCGCCGAGCAGGTCGCGGACGGTCAGGTCGTATTGATCGCGAGTGAGCCGGCGGATGGGGCCCGAGGGCACCGTGGGCACGTCGCAGGTCAGCGGAGGACCGTTGGGACCGGGAGTCGGCGTCCCGGTCGGCTCGTCGATCTCGCCCGAACAGGCGAGGACGAACGCCAGAGGGGCCGCGAGTCGGTGTCGCATGCGCGCGTTGCTGTGCAACGTGGGTACCACGGACCCCAATCGAGTGATCCCGCACACTTGCGAGCGGTGCTCATGTGGGTGCACCAGGGGTCTGCCGACCCTGTTTTGCGCCACGCTGGCGCGACGAACTGCGGACACGAGACCCCATTTTTCGTGCGTGGGGGTGGCAAGCCCCAGTGAATGGCGTCCAGCGCAGGCCTCGCTCGCGTGCTAAGCGCCGCCCGCCATGGCCTCCGAGCTCGTCGACGTCTTGCGCCTCCTCCTCGGTGATCCGCCGCACCCGAGCGTGCTCTCGGACGACGCCGGCATCGACGGGTGGTGGGCGCTCCACCAACGCGTGGCGCAGCCGTACGCGACCACGGTCGGGCGCGCGTTCGCGGCGGGCTTCGCGATGGACCGCCTCGGCTACGCGTTCGCGTCCGGTTACACCGAGGCGCTCTCGCATCTGGTTCCGACGCTCGAAGGACACCGCGCCGCGCTCTGCGCGACCGAGAAGGGCGGCGGTCATCCACGCGCGATGGAGACGCGGCTCGAAGAGGTGGAAGATCGGTATCGCCTCGTCGGCGAGAAGAGCTTCGTCACCCTCGGCGCGCACGCGGAGGAGCTGCTCGTGGTCGCGTGCATCGGCACCGACGATCACGAGCGCAAGAAGTTGCGCCTCGTGCGCATCCCGAAGGACCGCGACGGAGTGCGGCTCGTCGAAGGCCCCGCGTCGCCCTTCGTGCCCGAGATCCCGCACGCGCGGCTGCTGCTCGAAGGAGCGCGCGTGAGCCGCGACGAGGTGCTCCCGGGCGACGGCTACGAGGACTACGTCAAACCCTTCCGCACGGTCGAGGACCTGCACGTGATGGCAGCGGCGCTCGGCTACGTCGCGCAGGCGATGCGCCGCGTGGACGCGCCGCGCGAGCACCTCGAAGCGCTCGGCGAGCTGGCGACCTCGTGCTTCGCGCTCGCCCTCGCGGAGCCCCTCGACGCGGCGGTCCACGTCGCGCTCGGCGGCGCGTGGAGACGTTTTCGAGTGCTGGTGAGCGAGCTGCCCTGGGACCGCACCGACGAGCTCACGCGCACCCGCTACGAGCGCGACCGCGCGCTCTTCGACGTCGCGGGCGCGGTGCGCCGCCAGCGGCTCGACACCGCGTGGGGAAGGCTCGGGCGATTGAGCATCCCGGGGTGAGCGCGTCGCAGCGCTCCTCGACAACGCGACGACCGAGCCCTCCTCGGCTCGCGCCCCGATCCGGGCAGCTTCATCCTCGCGTGTGTGGATGCCCTGCTCGCTTGGTTGCACGAGCCGCTGGTCGCGCTCTTCGTGGTCGCGGCGTTCGGCTTTCTGCTCGGCAAGGTGAAGGTCCGTGGCGTCGGGCTCGGCGTCGCGGCGGTGCTCTTCGTGGGGCTCGCGTTCTCGGCCACCGTGCGGCACGTCGAGCTGCCGGAGCTGATCCCGAAGATGGGGCTCGCGCTCTTCATCTACGCGATCGGATTGAGCAGCGGGCCGGGCTTCTTCGCGCTCTTCCGGCGGCGCGGTCTGCGCGACGGGACGCTCGCGGTCGTGGTGCTCTCGGGCGTGGCGGCGGCGACGATCGGGCTCGGGCACGCGTTCGGGCTCGGCGCCGCGACCTCGGCGGGGCTCTTCTGCGGCTCGCTCACGAACACGCCCGCGCTCGCGTCGGTGGTGGAGCGGCTCGAGGGGACGGCGGAGGCGCACGCGCCGGTGGTCGCGTACTCCGTCGCGTATCCCTTCGGCGTGCTCGGGGTGTTGCTCGCGCTGCTCTTCTTGCGGCGCGTGCTGCGCGCGTCGTGGCAGCCGGACCGCGTGAGCCGTCTGGAGCCGGGCGCCCTCGGGGAGGTGCTCGTCAACGCGACCGTGCGGGTGCTGGAGGGTGCGCCGCTCGCGGGGCGGAGCTTCGAGGACGCGACGCACGGGCTGCGCGTTCGGTTCGCGCGGCTCGTGCGAGGCGACGCGGCGCCGCAGGTCCCGAGCCCGCAGGAGACGCTGCGCGCGGGCGACGTCGTGACGGTGGTGGGACCGCAGGCGGAAGTCACACGCGCCGCGACGTTGATCGGCGAAGGGATCGACGAGCAGCTCGATCTGGATCGACGCGTGCTCGACTTTCGTCGGATGTTCGTGAGCGCGCCCGCGGTGGTGGAGAAGCCGCTCGCGGATCTTCGTTTGATCGAGCGCTTCGGCGCGACGATCACACGCATTCGACGCGGCGAGATCGAGCTGCTCCCGGACGATGAGACGGAGCTGGAGCTCGGGGATCGCGTGCGGGTGGTCGCGCCGCGCGAGCGCATGCCGGAGCTCGCGAAGCTCTTCGGCGACTCGTACCACGCGCTCTCCGAGATCGACGCGCTCACCTTCGGGCTCGGCATCGTGCTCGGCCTCGGCCTCGGCGCGATCCCGATCCCGCTGCCGGGCGGTGGCTCGTTCGAGCTCGGCGTCGCGGGCGGTCCGCTGCTCGCGGGGCTCGTCCTCGGGCGCGTGGGGCGCACGGGCCCGCTCGTGTGGGCGCTGCCGTACGCGGCGAGCATCACGCTGCGGCAGTGGGGGCTCCTGCTCTTCCTCGCGGGCGTGGGGCTGCGCTCGGGCGAAGCGTTCGTGGCGACCGCGGCGAGCGCGGAGGGTCTGCGCGTGCTCGGCGCAGGCGCGTTGCTCACCACGCTCGCGAGCGTGGCGACGATCCTCGCGGGGCACTTCGTGCTGAAGATCCCGTACGCGGTGCTCGCGGGCGAGGTCGCGGGCCTGCACACCCAGCCGGCCGCGCTCGTGTTCGCGCACGAACAAGCGCACAACGATCTGCCGCGCCTCGGCTACACCGCGATCTTCCCCATCGCGACCGTCGCGAAGATCGTGCTCGCGCAGCTCGTGCTCGCGTGGTGGTGACTTCTTCGCGCGCGGCTCACGACCTCGCGTGGTGATTTCGTCGCGCGCGGCTCACGACCTAGTACACCCGCCCGC
>CALJLK010000482.1 GCA_937982655.1 uncultured Sandaracinus sp. | reverse complement strand
TCGGTGGAGCTCGCCGCGGGCGCGAGCGGCGAAGCGACGCTGCGGCTGCGCGCGATCGACCTCGCGACGTGGGACGGAAGCGCGATGACGGTACGCGCGGGGACGTATGCGCTGCGGGTGGGAACCCACGCGGAGGACGCGGCGTGGGAGGGCGAGCTCGTGGTGCGGTGAGAGCGCGGTGAGCGGACAAGGCGCGTTCCCTCGGCGTACCCTCCGCCCGTGGCTCGACGCACCTTCGCCATCGGCGACATCCACGGGGACCTCGATCATCTGCGCGCGCTCGTCGCGAAGCTGCCCACGCTCGACGCGGACGACACGCTGGTGTTCCTCGGTGACTACGTGGATCGCGGGCCGCGCTCGGAGGAGGTCGTGCGCGTCGTGCGGACCTTCGCGCGCGAGCTCGGCTGCAAGGTGGTTACGTTGCGCGGCAACCACGAGGACGCGTGGCTGCGCGTGATCGACGAAGGTTGGCCGGAGTTCGTGTTCCCGCCCGCGCACGGCTGCCTCGCCGCGATGCGATCGTTCGTCGACGGACCGATCCCGGAAGAAGACGCGCTGCCACGACCCGACGAGGTCGAAGCGCTCTTCTCCGGGAGCTTCTTTCCGGAAGACGTCGTCGCGTGGATGCGCGAGCTCCCGTATTGGTACGAGGACGAGCACGCGATCTACGTGCACGCGGGCATCGTGAAGCGCGGCGACGAGTGGCAGCACCCACGCGACACCGAGCCGAAGTCCGCGCTCCTCTGGACCCGCGCGCGCGAGCTCTTCACCGAGTACCGCGGCAAACGCGTCGTCGTCGGACACACCGCGACCGACTACCTGCCCCAAGAGCTCTCGCTCTACACGGTCGACGATCCGACCGACATGTTCGAGAGCGAGTCCGTGCTCGCTCTCGACACCGGCTGCGGCAAAGGCGGCTTCCTCACCGCGGTCGAGCTCCCGTCGAAGACGGTGTACGAGTCGCGGTGAGTGGCAGTGTGGCTCCAGCGGAGCAACTCGGCGGGCGTGACCCGTCGAGCAAGCGCAAGGCTGTGCCAGCTCGACTTCGGGTACGGAACCGACGTCCCAGCCCTAGTCAACCGCAGACGAGAGTGATCATGTGGTCGTGCCCCGAGTTGCGGGTCGACATGACGGTGACGGTCTCTCCAGCCGCCAACATCGCAAACTGAGCGGCGGTCACGACGACGGTATGCGGGTGGGTGCCCGCGCCGCGAATCTCGTACGAACGTTCGACCCCTGCGGCGACATCCGCGGCGGACACCGGCATCTCGTGACCGTGTCGATTGGCGATCGTCACGGAGACCGAGTCACACGACGTCGTTTCGCCCGCGTCCGAACCCGCGTCTTCCTCCACGCCGGCGTCTTCCTCCATCGACCCGGCGTCTTCGTCAGGGCTTCCCGAGTCTCGCGGCTCGGTTCCCGAGTCGGAGCCCCCATCGGGGCGAGGCGTCCCGGAGTCCGTTCCCGAAGGGCCGTCGTCATCGCCGCACCCGACGGCGAGGGCAGCGGAAGCGGCTCCACCGAGGACGAGGATCGTTTGAAGGAAATCGCGTCGCGAGGTCGTCATGCCGCGATGCTACGCCGCGACCAATCCGGCAACCAAGAGCATCGCGACGCGTGTGGACACATTTCGCCCTCTCCGGGTGGTCGTTTGCGATGGGGCTGGATGCTACGGTCTTCGGATGTTGCGTTCCGAGCTCGTGTGCTGCGCTGCTCTCGTCGTCTTGGCGTGCTCCGGCCCCGAGGTTACCTGCCCGCCGCCCATGATCATCGATCGCGCCATGGACCGATGCGTATGTCCCGAAGGCATGGAGGCCACCGAAGATGGGTGGTCCTGCATGTCGCTCGACGCTGGAGTCATGGACGGGGGACCATCAGACGCTGCGTTCGATGGCGGAGCGGATTCCGGTGTTCTGCCGGACTCCAGCGTGGATGCGGGAGACGTCTGTGAGACGTGTATCTGGGGCTGTGCACCTGACTGTGACCCTCCAGTCGCCGTTTCCGCGGGGAACGCTCACACGTGCGCATTGCGATCGAGCGGCGCGGCGGTCTGTTGGGGCTGGAACGACCTCGGACAAATTGCTGTGGATCCCTCCGATCCAGTTCTGAGGCCACGAGCTGTCGGGGGTGTCGCGGGGGTGCAGGTTGCTGGCGGGCGAGACCACACCTGTGCTCGAAGCGAAGCGGGGGAGGTCTGGTGCTGGGGAGGGAACTTCTCGGGCCAGCTCGGCACGAGCGTCGACGAGATCCGTCCAGAACCAAGAAGGGTTGAAGGGGTTGCCGGTGCGGTCGATCTGGCCGCTGGAGCCGTACATGGCTGCGTGGTCACCGTGGATCGAACGGTGACTTGTTGGGGCGGCAATGAGTATGGGCAACTCGGCGTGCCGCCGCTCGAGGTAGCGCGATTCATGCCGGCGGAGATTCCTGATCTGAACGATGTCGTTCAGGTCGTGGCGGGAGCCGGACACTCGTGTGCGAGGACCAACTCGGGTGGCGTGTACTGTTGGGGTGACAACTCGCTTGGTCAGCTCGGTGACACGACGCTGATGCGTCGAACGAGGCCGGTGGAGGTCCGCGGCATCACGGATGCGATCGACATCTTCGCGGGGGAGTCTCACTCCTGTGCCCTCACCAGCGGTGGCGAGCTCTGGTGTTGGGGCAACAACGAGAACGGACAGCTGGCGGATGGCTCGCAGACGAACCGACCGACGCCCGTGCGAACTGCGGGCCCACGACTGTTTGCCGACGGCGTCGCTGGCCGAACCTTCACGTGCGGCGTGGAGGCCGGGGGGGAGCTCTGGTGTTGGGGTGGGAACTCCGATGGACAGCTTGGCCGCGGGACTCGCAACGACACCGTCAACGAACCTGCTCGGGTTCCGATCGACGGGGTGGCGAGCCTGACTGCCGGAGACGCGCACGTTTGTGCGACCGCCAGCCTCGGCCTTCATTGTTGGGGGGCGAACGACACGGGCCAGATCGGCAACGGCGGCCTGGGTGGTGTGCTCACCGAACCGACCCTCGTCGGCGCGCCCTGATCACCCCCACGCGGGGCCGCTCGGGTCCACCATCGCGTCGAGCAATCCGCGCGGCAGGCTCGAGTCTCCGAAGTCGTCCACCAGGCTTCCGTCGCTCTTTCGCACGCCGGCCGCGCTCAGGATCGTGTTGAAGACGCGGTTGTGCGCTTGGTAGGTGTTGCCTTCGCGGACGTCGACGTACTGGCCGACCGCGAGGTTGCCGCCGAGGCTTCCTGCGAAGATGAAGGGCACGTTGTTGTACGTGTGACTGACGCCTGCGCCGAGGTCGTTGGTCCAGCACGCGGTGCCCACGTCGAGCAGGCGATCGCCGTCGGGGGTGTCGCGCTCGGCGAGGCGCTCGAGCAGGTACTTGAAGAGCCGCGCGTGCATGCGGTCGACCTGGTGGTGCAGACCGTGCGCGCCCGCGATCGGATCACCCTCCGAGCCGTCGCTGTAGATGCGGTGCGAGATCTGGTGGTAGCGCGGGAGCGCGGCGCCGCCGTTCACGCCCGGGATCGAGTGCTGCGTGCCGTCGTTGCCGTTGCCCATCTGCAGCGTGGCCGAGCGCGTGTACCCGCAGGTCAGCGCGATGGCGATCACGTCCATGTGCATCTGCGTGACGAGCTGGTAGTTGCCTTCCGACAGCGGGTCGACTCCGTCGAGCTCCATCTCGCGCATCGCGGGCAGGTTGCAGCCCATCGTGATCTCGAGATCGCGGATGGCGGAGAAGTGCAGATCGAGGCGACGTCGATCCGCGCCGCTGAGGTCACGGCTCAACAACCACGACATCTGATCGCGCACCACGTCGTTCACGCTCGCTTGGCGCAGGCGCGCCGCGTTGAGCTCCTCGTCGCTGCGGCCCGACATGCCGACCATGCGCGAGTAGACGAGGTAGGGATCGTTCTCCGCCGCGCGAAGATCACGCGGGCCGCGGTAGCTGAGCACCTCGGGGAGGTAGCCGCTCTTGCGACCGGTGAAGAGCGTGAGCGGGTCCGTGGTCGATGAGGGCAGCTCGCGCGCGAGGCGGTTGTCGACCGACTCACCCATCGCGAGCGACTCGTTGCCGCTCGGCGTGTCGGAGACGCGCGCGGCCGTGAGGACTTGGTTGCCGCCGCCGCTGTGACCGCAGCCGTTGCCCGGGAAGGGGAAGCGCAGACCCGCGACCGGCAAGAGCACGTCCGCGAAGTCCGCCAGCTCGCTCATCGCCTGCGTGCTCATCGCGGCGAGGCTCTCGCGCGTGAGGCGCCCGGTCGCGGTCGGCCAAAAGAGATCCGCCTCGGCGCGCGCGGGGTCCCACTGGAGATCGGCCTGCGCGACGCCGTTCGCTTGGCGGCACCACACCGCGAAGCTGTAGTCGGCCGGGGCGGCCTTCGCGCGCGAGGTGCGCCCGAAGGACTCGAGGAACGGGAGCCCGAGCGCGACGGTGCCCGCGCCACGCAGGAAGAGTCGACGCCCGAGCTTCGCCTTCGTCGCGGACTTCGGAGAGGTCTTCTTCGAGGACGTCATGATCACTCTTCCTCCGGAAGCGGCGCACGCGTGCGGAACGAATCGCTGTCGACCAGGGCCACGAGGATCTCCTTCACGCTCCACGCGTCGTCGCGCGAGCCGTCGGCGATCGACTCGACCGTCGCGAAGTCGCGCACCTGCAGCGGACGACCGAACGCGAACTCGAGCCAGTTCTGCGCGTAGCAGCGGTGGGCCATCTCGCTCTCCGCCATCGCGCTCATGAGCTGCACGGGTCCGTCGAAGGTCGACTGCTCTTCGCCGAACCAGTAGCTCGACACCGCGTCGACCGGCGCGCCGTTGTCGATCTCGCGCCAGCGGCCGGTGTCGTCGAAGGTCTCGAACGCGAAGCCGATCGGGTTGATCACGCCCGCGTGGCAGGTCTCGCCGCAGGTGCCGACGCCGGTCGCGCTCTCCACGCGCTCGCGGCGCGTGGTGCCGGTGAGATCGGGCGGCTCGAAGACCGGCGGCTCGGGCAGGTTCGCGCAGAGCACGCGGAGGTTCAGGTAGACGCCGCGGAGGATCGGTGCGGTGTCGCCGCGCTTGCGCACGATGAAGCCGGGATGCGTGAAGAGGCCGCCGCGCTGCGTGGGATCGAGGTCCACGCGGCGAAGCTCCGGGCCGCTGACGCCTTCGATCCCGTAGAGCTGCGCGAGCTCTTCGTTGACGAAGGAGTAGGGCGCGGTGAGCAGGTCGCGCAGGCTGCCGTCCTCTTCGAGGATCACCTCGGTGACGAAGCGTTCGGTCTCCTCGCGCATCGTGCGGCCGATGTCCGCGGAGAGCCCCTCGACGGTGAGCGCGTCGTAGGTGTGGAGCTCGAAGAGCTGCGCGTGGAAGGCCTCGATCTTCGCGCGTGCCTTGGTGTCGTCGAGCATGCGGAAGGCTTGTTCGCGCAGGCCCTCGCTGCGCCCGAGCGAGCCGGCGTCTGCGGCCGCGAAGAGCGCGTCGTCCGGCATCGTGTCCCAGAGCGCGTAGGAGAGGCGCGAGGCGAGCTGGTGCGCATCGAGAGTGACGAAGCCGTCGCGCACCTCTCCGTCCTCGTCGCGGTAGAGGAAGAAGGGGGATTGAAGGATCGCTTCGAGCGCGACGCGGAGGCCGGCGTCGAACGCGGGGAGCTCGGGATAGTGCGTCGGACCCTGCCCGTGCAGCGTCACGTAGGTGTCGACCTCGCCCGCTCGCGCGGGGCGGCGGAAGGCGCGGCGCAGGAACGCCTCGTAGACGTCGCGCGGATCGGTGGAGCCACCGGTGACGCGGGCCTTCGCGTCCGCGTCGGCGATCACGCGCGCCGCGATCGTCTCTGCGGCGGACTGGTAATCCGCCCAATGATTCGCGGTGACCTGCAGGACGGTTCCGTCGTTGTCGAACTGTGTGGTTCCGCGTGGATCCGAGGCGAATGAGCCTGCGAGGTTGGGGACCTCGTCCCAACCGAAGAGGTCACGCACCGTGTTCTCCCATTGTTGATGGGAGAGGCGCGGGTACGCGCTCGTCAGCGGCGGGCCGCCCACGTCCTCGCACCGCCCGGTGCGGCGGCACGACTCGGGATCGGTCGGATCGTACGGCGTGGGGTCGCCGATCGAGCCTTCACACGCGAGGGCGAGGGGCAGAACGAGAAGGAGCGAGCGTCGCATCCGAGATCCTCCGCGCCGGGCGAGGGCGCTTCGCGCGAGGCAACTGTGCACAGATGGTACAGTCGATTCGGGCGGACTAGAAGCAGCAAGGGTCGATCCAGGAAAAAGCGCAATGGATTCGGCGCTTGTCAGGATTCGCGAGGGGGCTTCATCCCCCACCGAGGACTCCGGACCCCGGATCGTTGGTCGCGAACGGGGCTCGCCACCCCCGGACACACGCGGCGACGGTCGGTCCAGCTCGCGAAGTCAAGGTGTTTGATGTTTACGTGAATGATTTCGATGTGTTGCGCATCTTGGTGCCCCCCGGTGGCATACGCGCTTCGTTCCCGCGTGCCGGGGTGCTACGAACGCCGCATGCCCCGCTCTCGCTTGGTCGCGATCGACCGTGCGCTCTCGGACGCGGTCGATCGGCTGCGCTTCGCCGACCCCGTCACCCACGTCTACAACCCCCTCGTCTACGCGCGCGCTCCACACGAGCTCTATCTGGAGCGTTACGGAAACGGCCCAAAAGAAGCGCTCTTCCTGGGCATGAATCCGGGGCCTTTCGGCATGGCTCAAACCGGGATCCCCTTCGGGGAGGTCGAGCACGCGCGCGATTGGTTGAAGGTCTCCGCGCCCGTCTCTCGCCCGAAGAACGAACACCCGAAGCGCCCGATCGAGGGCTTCGACTGCGCGCGCTCCGAGGTCAGCGGTCGACGGCTCTGGGGCTGGGCGAAGGCACGCTTCGAGACCCCGGAGCGTTTCTTCGGCCGTTTCTTCGTCGTGAACTACTGCCCGCTGGTGTTCATGGAGGGGCCGACGGGGAAGAACCGCGTGCCGGAGAAGCTGCCGGCGGAGGAGCGCGAGCCGCTCTTCGAGGCGTGCGACGAGGCGCTGCGTCAGGTCGTGCGCGAGCTCTCGCCGAAGCTCGTGATCGGCGTCGGCACGTGGGCCCGCGATCGCGCGAAGCTCGCGCTCGAAGGCTTCGACGTCGCGTTCGGCACCGTGCTGCACCCGAGCCCTGCGAGCCCGGCCGCCAATCGCGGTTGGGAGAAGCAGGCCGAAGCGCAGCTCGTGGAGCTCGGCGTCACGATCCCCTGATCCGACGTTCTCGACGTTCGCTCGACGTTCGCTCTTCCGTGGGAGTGTCGGTTCCGTCGCGCAGAGCGATCGCGCCGCTCGGGGCGCGATCATGCCGGACACGGACGCTCGATCAGCACGCGCCGTGGAAACGCTTGGCGCCCGCGGGGAAGATCTTCCCCGGGTTGAGGATCCCGCGTGGATCGAAGACGCCCTTGATGCGCTCTTGGAGATCGATGAGCGCGGGGCTCTGCTCGAGCGCGAGGTAGGGCGCCTTGAGCACGCCGACGCCGTGCTCGCCGCTCAAGGTCCCGCCGAGCTGGACCGTCGCGCGCATCAACCCGACGATTGCGGCCTCGACCTTCGGTCGATCGTCGGGATCGTCCCAGAGCAGGTTCACGTGCAGGTTGCCGTCACCCGCGTGGCCGTAGGTCGCGACGCGCACGCCGTGCTCGTCCGAGAGCGCGCGGCAGCGATCGAGGAGCGCGCCGATGCGCGTGCGCGGGACGACCACGTCCTCGCTCAGCTTGTGCCGCGCTTGCCGCCGCATCGCGTGGCTCATGTCGCGCCTTGCGGCCCAGAGGCTCGCGCTCTCGTGCTCGCTGCGCGCGAGCAGCACGTCGAGCGCGCCCGCGGAGAGCATCGCCTCGCCGACGCGCTCGACCTGACGCGGGATCTCGTCCGCGTCGCCGTCGACTTCGATGAGCAGCATCGCGCGTGCGTCGTTCGGCACCGAGAGGCCGGCCTTCGGGCGCAGGATGTCGAGCGCGAGCGCGTCGAGGAACTCGAGGCAGCGCGGGACCACGCGGCGACGCAGGCACGCGGTGATCGCGTCGCCGAGCGCAGCTTGGCTCGGCAAGAAGACGAGCAGCGTCGCGACCTCTTCCGGCTTGGGCACGAGGCGCAGCGTGGCGCGCGTGACGACCGCGAGCGTGCCCTCGCTGCCGACCACGAGCCCCGCGAGGTCGTAGCCGGTGACGCCCTTGGCGGTGGGTTTGCCGACCTCGAGCACCGTGCCGTCGGCGGTGACGGCTTCGAGGCCGAGCACCCAGTTGCGCGTGACGCCGTACTTGAACGCGCGGGGGCCGCCCGCGTTGCACGCGAGGTTCCCGCCGAGGCGGCAGCTCTCGAGGCTGTTCGGATCGGGCGCGTAGAAGAGACCCTCGGCTTCGACGGAGGTGTGCAGATCGCGGAGCACGACGCCGGGCTCGACGATCACGCGCAGATCGTCGGGCTCGATCGCGACGATGCGATCCATGCCTTCGAGCGCGAGCACGAGCCCGCCCGGCACCGGCACCGCGCCACCGACGCGACCGGTGCCACCGCTGCGCGGCGTGATGGCGATGCGGTGCTCGTGGCACGCGGCGAGGATCGCAGAGACGTCCTCGGTGCGCGTCGCGCGGATCACCGCTTCGGGCACCACGGGCGTGGTCTCGCTCTCGTCGTGCGCGTGGGTCTCGCGGACGTCGAGGTCCGTGATCACGGCGCCGCTGCCGCAGCGGCGATCGATCGCGAGGAGCGCAGCGTCGAGGCTCATGAGACGAAGAGCGTTGGCTCGCACCCTCCTCGCGTCAAATGCAGTTTTCTGGTCGGCTTCGCCGACTTCTGGGGAGTGATCTCCCCAGCCCCCTCCCTCC
>CALJLK010000481.1 GCA_937982655.1 uncultured Sandaracinus sp. | reverse complement strand
GAGGAAGCTGAAGCGTTCGCGCCCCACGTCGTTCTCACGCGCCTGCGGACGGTGTTGCGGGTCCCGCAGTCACCGAACGCGTGCCGACGCCGCGGATGTCACGACCGTCGCCCCTCCTCGCGCGGAGTCGGGTCGAGTCGGCGCGTGGCGGGCTTCTCTTCCGGCGGTCGGACCTGCTACACGGGCGCCGTGGCCAAGCTCTACTTCCGCTACGGCACCATGGACAGTGCCAAGACGCTCAACCTGCTCGCGGTCGCGCACAACTACCGCAAGCAGGGCAAGCGCTGCGCTCTGATGAAGCCGCGGCTCGACGTTCGCTTCGGCGAGGCCGCCATTCGGAGCCGGTCGGGCCTGGAGGCGGAGGCGGACTTTCTGGTCGGTCCCGAAGACGACCTCCCGATGGAAGAGCTCTCGAAGCTGGATTGTGTGCTCGTCGACGAAGCCCAGTTCCTCTCGGAGAAGAACATCGAGTCGCTCCGCGAGCTGACGATCGTGCACGGCGTTCCCGTCATCTGTTACGGCCTGCGAACCGACTTTCAGGCACGTCTGTTCGTGGGCAGCAAACGCCTCCTCGAGCTCGCAGACGCGATCGAGGAAGTGAAGGTGACCTGCTACTTCTGCGGAAAGAAAGCCATCTTCAACCTACGAATGGTCGACGGGCACGGAGTCTTCGAGGGGCCCCAGGTCGTGCTCGGTGCCGACGAGAAGTACGTCCCCGTGTGCGCGGCCCACTATCGGGAGCAGGTGCTCGCGGCTCGGTGACGGGAGGCGGCGCTGCATGAGCACGTCCCGCACGTTCACCGCCCCCGGTGGCTCTCGATGCGGTCCGTCGCGGTGCCACGCGCGACGTTCGTGATATCGTGGCTCCGAGATGTCGGGCTCGTCCTCCCCTCAGATGCCGCGCAGCGGAGAAGCGGACACGCTCCTCGGCACGCTCGTGGGGGGCCGCTTCAAGATCGAGCGGCGGCTCGCGGCGGGCGGCATGGGAGTCGTGTACCGCGCCGAGCAGGTGCCGCTCGGACGTCCGGTGGCGGTCAAGGTCTTGAAACAACCGCCGAATCCCGATCTGGACGAGAGCTTCTCGAAACGCTTCCTGCTCGAAGCGGCGGCGGTCGCGAACCTGCATCACCCACACACGATCGTGGTCCACGACTACGGCCGCGACGGCGACCTCCTGTACTTCGCGATGGAGTACCTGGAAGGAAAGACGCTCACGGAGAAGGTCACCGAGCTCGGACCGATGCACCCGGCGGACGCGATCCACGTGGCGTTGCAGGTGGCGAGCTCGCTCCAGGACGCCCACGCGCAGGGCCTGGTGCACCGCGACCTCAAGCCCAGCAACGTGATGATCACGCACCGGAGCGGCGACCCACTCTTCGTGAAGGTGCTCGACTTCGGGCTCGTGAAGATGGTGAGCCGCCAAGAGGACGACAAGAAGAATCGCCTCACTCAAAGCGGCATCATGCTCGGTTCTCCGCGCTACATGGCGCCGGAGCAGGTACGCGGCAGCGACGTCGACCATCGCGCGGACATCTATGCGTTCGGCGCGATGTTGTGCTTCATGCTGACGGGGAAGCCGCCCTTCCCCGACGGCTCTCAGTTCGAGGCGATGCGTGCGCACGTCTATCAAGCGCCGCCTAAGCTTCGCGAGCTCTTCCCCGAATGTCGCGCGAGTCAGCGGCTCGAAGACATCGTGCAGAAGTGTCTGCAGAAGAAGCCCGACGACCGGTTCGCGTGGCTCGGGCAGATCGTGGAGGCGCTCAAGCACGCCGCGCTCGCGCCCGAGGACACCGACGCCGAGCTCGACGGCAAGCCGACCTTGATGCGCGAGCCGTCGATGGTGGCGCGTCAGGAGCCGTCGGCGGCGTGGAGCGTGGCGTCGCCTTCCCAAGCGGTCTCGCCGTCTCAGGTGGCAGCTTCGCCTTCACAAATCGCAGCGTCGCCCTCGCAGCTCGTGCCGCAGACCGCGGCTCAGCTCGATCAGCCGGCGCCCTCGTTCGCGACGCCGCCGGTCGCAGCACCCGCACCGTTCGACGCACCGCCCGCCGCCGCTGCTCCGGGCTCGAGCGCGCTCACGTGGGCGCTCCGCATAGGGCTCGTGCTCCTCTTCGTGACGGGCGCGGTGCTCGCAGCGCTCTTCGTCCCCGGCGAGGACGAAGCGCCGGTCGCAGGTCCGCCCTCGATGCCGGTGATCGACGTGGGCCAAGCGCCGACTACGCTGCCGACGCCGCTCCCCACGCCGACTCCGGAGACGCCGACGGCTCCGGTGAATCCGACGAGCACCGCAGCGCCAGCCGAGCCGATCGTCCACCTCACGCGGGTCGTGAGCGAGCCAGCGGTGGCGCGCGTGACGCGTGAAGGAGCCGACCTCGGCGACACTCCTCTCTCGCTCCGCATCCCCGAGGGCGAGGAGTGGAGCCTCGAAGTCTCCGCCGAAGGCTACGTCGCGCAGACGGTCGCCTTGATCGGAGGAGCGCAAGCCGACGTGGTGGTCCGACTGGAGCGCGCACGACGCGTGGGCTCGACCTCGAGCGCATCGACGACGACCACCACGACCACGACCGGCACGATGAGCGCCGAGCCCGAGCCGAGCACGGACACCACGAACGGCACCATCCGCGATCCGTGGAACCGCTGAGCGCTCGCCGCTCCACGCCGAAACGAGCGGCACGTCGTCAGCGACCGACGCACGACAGCGCGGTGCGAGGAGGATCGAGACGTGGTCTGCCAGGCTCAGGACAGCCCGACGCGGCGTCCGAGGCTCGACGTGAAGACACGGTTCGGGTCGTACTTCCGCTTGATCGCGAGCCACTCGTCGACCTTCGGGTACATCGCGCGGAAGGTCGGCGCGTCCACGAAGGCGTCCTTGCCGAGGTAGATGCGACCACCCGCGTCGAGGACCATGCGATCGAGGCGGCGAAGCAGCTCGACGAGCCCGTCGCGCACCGGGAAGTCGATCGCGAACGTGTACCCCTCGAAGGGAAACGAGAGCAGGCCCTGCTCGCGCCCGAACTTCTTGAGCACGTTGAGGAAGGGCGCCTGCCCGCTCGTCGCGATCGCCTCGAGGATCTCGCGGATGCGACGCGGACCGTCGGCGAGCGGGATCACGAACTGGTACTGGGTGAAGCCGCGCTTTCCGTAGCCGCGGTTCCACTCGCCGACGAAGTCGAGCGGGTAGAAGAACTTCTCGTAGTGCGCGATCGCGGCGCCGTGCGACTGCACCTGATCGAGCACGCCGTTGAGGATGCGGATCGTGAAGGTGTTGAGCGCGGAGCTCGGCAGGTCGAAGGGCACCACCACCGGAGACGGCGGGGTGATGCGGAGGGGATCGAGCTTGGCCGGGAGATCCGCGCGCTTGCAGTGCTCGCCCACCGTCAGGACACCGCGCCCGAGGCGCGCGCCGGTCGCCAAGCTGTCGAGCCACGCGACGCTGTACGGGTAACGCGCGTCGTTCTCGTGGATGGCCGCGAGCAGCTCGTCGAGGTCGCGCGCGCGGATGGCGCGCTGGTGGAAGAACGTCGTCTCGACGCGTCGCAGGCGCATCGTCGCGGTGAGCACGATGCCGAGCAGCCCCATGCCGCCGAAGGTGCCCCAGAAGAGATCGGCGTTCTCGTCGCGCGACGCGCGGACCACCTCACCCGAGGCGAGCAGCACGGTCATCGAGTCGACGCAGCTCGAGAAGCAGCCATCCACGTGGTGCGCCTTTCCGTGCACGTCGTTGGCGATGCAGCCCCCGACGGTCACGAACTTCGTGCCCGGCGTGATCGCGGGGAAGAACCCACGCGGCGCGAAGTCTTCGATGATCTGCTTCAGGCTCGTACCGGCCTCGCACGTGAGCGTGCCCGTCGCCTCGTCGAACGCGAGGTAACGATCGAGGCCCGTGCAGTCGACGACCGTGCCGCCTTCGTTGATCGCGGGGTCGCCGTAGCTGCGCCCGAGGCCACGCGCGATCGTGCCGGGGACGAGGGAGGCGCGGAGCTGCTCGACCGTCTCGGGCACCTGTACGCGGCAACGGGCGACGGGGTACTTGCCCCAACCGGAGAGCTCGGCTTCGAAAGACTGCGGCATCGGGCGGGCTATAGCGTCGCCGGCCGGATCTGGCGAGCGCGCGTGGCGACGACGGTCGCCACGGCGCGTCGCATTCCCGAGATGCCGAGGTTCGGCGCTCGTCCTCGCGCCGCGAGCCTCGACCTCCACGCGGCGCCGTCTCGCGTCTTCGACCGCTGCGCGCATACCCTCGACACATGCGACGCCTGAACGTGCCGGAGATCGAAGACCAGCCGTGGTGCCCGCGCGTGCTTCGCGACGCCGTGACCGATCACTTGCGCTTCCTCGCGGAGATCACGCGTGGCTTCGAGCCCGTCGTGCCCTTGCTCGAACGCGCGCTCGCCGCGAGCTCCGTGCGGCGCGTGGTCGACCTGTGCAGCGGGGGCGGCGGTCCGTGGGCGGGGCTCGGCGCGCGGCTGCCCGACGTCGAGGTCGTGCTCACCGATCTCTACCCGAACCACGCCGCCTTCGACGCGATCGAGGCGCGCACGGCCGGACGAGTCCGCGGGCGTCGCGAATCGACCGACGCGACGGACGTCACGCTCGCCGGCGTTCGCACGCTCTTCAACGGTTTCCATCACCTGCCACGCGAAGCCGCGCTCGGGGTTCTGCGCGACGCCGTCGCGAAGGTGCAGCCGATCGTGGTGGTCGAGGCCAGCGATCATCGCGGGATCGGCATGGGGATCGTCAGCCTCGCGGCCGCGAGCAGCTTCGTCGCCGCGCCGCTCGTGCGCCCGTTTCGGTGGGAGCGGCTCGCGCTCACGTGGGTGGTGCCTGCCATCCCGGCGCTCCTCCTCTACGACGGCGTCGCGTCGATGCTGCGGCTGTACGGGCCCGAGGATCTGCGCGAGCTGATCGCAGAGGCCGATCCCGACCGACGCTTCACGTGGGAGATCGCCTCCGCCGCCGTTCCGGGCGTGCCGATCGGAGGGCTCCGCACGTTGCTGGGGTTGCCGAGGTCGCACGCTCGACCCTCGTGATCGCCGGTCGTCGACCGTCGCCCTCGCTCGGCGTCGATCAATCCGGCAGCGTCACGCGCAGGCTCACCGCCTCGCCGGGCGCCGCGTTCACGGTGCGCGACACGACGTCGCCCTCGCCGCGCGCCCGTAGCTCGATCTGCAAGCGACCCGCGGGCACCTCGCGCGCGAAGAGCGGCGTGCGTCCGTAGTCGCGACCCCCGATGCGCACGGTAGCCCAGGGCTCCGTCAACAAGCTCAGGGTGGCGCGCGCGTTCGAAGGAGCCGTCGAAGGGGCCGGCTCGGGCGCGGTCGAAGGCTCGCTCGAGGCCGTCGACATCGACTCCGTCGACCGCGTGCGTTCGTTTCGCATCGCGCTCGGCCTCGTCGTACTCGTGCTCGCGTTCGTCGTGCTCGAGCTCGTCGTGCTCGCGTTCGTCGTGGTCGCGCTCGTCGTGTCCGTCTCCGCGTTCGTCGTGCCCATCACGGTCGCCTCGAGCGTCGTCGCGCCGACGGGATCCGCCGCGACGTCTTCGTCCACCCGCTCGTTCGGTGCGGGCTCCGCGGCCGGTGCCGGCCTCTCGACGCCGTCGAGCGCGAACGTTCGCGCGGGGGCCGCAGCGTCGATGCGCGACTCGGGCTCGCGCGCCACGCGCTCCGTCGCCGGCTCCGAGCCACCCACCGCGAAGCCCACCGCCACGCCGACGAGCGCGAGCGCGCCCAAGCCGACCACGATCGCAGCGCGAGATGGACGCGTCGGGACGCGCCACGTCGAAGGTGTCGGCGACACGTCGCTTCGCGGGGCACGTGCCGTGGATGGAGAGCTCGGCTCCTCGAGCTCCGCGGGTGCGTCCGCCGCGACGGTCTCCGCCAGCACCGCCTCCGGCCGCGAGAGGCTCGGGACCGCCCCGCGAAGGAGTCGATCCTTCTCGACCCTCGCCGACTCGAAGCGCTCCCGCATCAACGTCGCGAGCGTGGCCGCGCCGATCGGTCGCGACGCCGTGGCGACGAAGGCGTCCAGCGCGCGCGCGAGCTCGGCCCCGGTCGCGAAACGATCGTCCGGATCGCGCGCGAGGCACTTCATCACGATCGCCTCGAGCGCGGGCGGACAGTCCGGCACGAGCCACGAAGGTGGTCGCGGATCCTCGCGCAAGATCGCGAGCAGCACCTGCGCGTCGGTCGCCGCGACGTAGAGGCGCTCGCCGGTCAAGAGCTCCCAGAGCACCACGCCGAGCGCGAAGAGATCCGCGCGTCGATCGAGCGGCAACGCTTGCACCTGCTCCGGCGCCATGTATGCGCACTTGCCTCGGATGCGACCCGTCTCCGTCGTCTTCGCGAGTCGACCCTCCGCGCGCGCGATGCCGAAGTCGGTGACCTTCACGTGCCCTTCGTACGTGAGGAAGACGTTGTGCGGGCTGACGTCGCGGTGCACGAGGCCACGCGGGATGCCCTGCTCGTCCGTGATCTCGTGTGCGTGATGGAGGCCGTCCGCCGCGCGCGCGATCACGTGGGCCGCGAGGAAGGGATCGACGGGCCCCGTTCCCTGGAACACGCCGAGGTGCTCGCCGTGCAGGTACTCCATCGCGAGGTAGTACGTGCCGCCCGCCTCGCCGACGTCGAACACCGTGGTGACGTTCGGGTGCTGCATCGACGCCGCGGTGCGCGCCTCGTCGAGGAACATCGTGACGAACGCCGCTTCTTTCGCGAGGTGCGGGTGGATCGTCTTGATCGCGACCCATTTGTGGAAGCCTCCGAGGCCGACGCGACGACCGAGGTACACGGAGCCCATGCCGCCGTAGCCGACCTCTTGGAGCAGCTCGTAGGGTCCGAGGCGCGCGCTCATGGCCACGTGAGAACGAGGCCCGAGCGGACCACCGAAGGCTCGGCGACGTAGCGCGTGTCGCGCGTCGTGAGCAACACCGCCGCGACCGCGCCGCCGATCACGACCGCGCCGATGCCGAGCCAGAGCCAGGGACTCTTCGCGACGGAGCGTTCGGACGGTGTCTCGTGGGGCAGCGCGTATTGCTCGGGATCTTCGGTGAGGTCGGAGCCACGCGGCGCGACGAACGAGACCGAGGTGCGGGCGACGACGTTTCCGTATGCGTCGAACGCGGTCGCGCGCACCACGAGCCGCGGCGCGCCCCGCCACGCCGCCGCGTCGATCTGGGCGGACGTCGTCGTGGTCTCGACCGACCACGGGTCTCCTTCGGGCGGCGTCACCTCGAGGCGCGTGCGCGTCGCCAGGCGCGGCGCGACGACGCGCAGGATCGTCGCGCCTTCGGGATCGACCTCGAGCGGCTCGACGTGCAGCTCCGCGCGCGGCGTGTCGCGACGCACCGCCTCGTAGAGCGCTTGTTTCTCGGGCGGCAGCTCGTCCGGCACCGGCAACGACGGATCGATCGCGAGCGCGTTCCCGAAGTCCGTCCGCGCAGCCGCCTCGTCGCCGACGATCGCGTGGAGCACCCCGAGGTGCCAATGCACGCGCGCCAGGGTGGAGCCTTCGAGCCCTCCGCCGCGGAGCGTCGCATCGAACGCTTCGAGCGCTCCCGGAAGATCACCGCGTCGGTAGCGAGCCTCGGCAGCCTCGACGCTCTGCGCCGCGCTGGTCGACGCGAGGAGCGAGGTCGACAGGAGGACGAAGACGAACACGCGCACGGCGCGAGCGTAGCCCAGTTTCGACGGGCGCGAGCACTGCTGAAGTCGGCGTCGCGAGCCTACCTCGCGCTAGTGCGCGAGCCGCGCTGAAGTCGGCGTCGCGAGCCTACCTCGCGCTCGTGCGAGAGCAGTGCTGAAGTCGGCGTCGCGAGCCTCCTCGCGCTCGTGCGAGAGCCGCGCTCCGAAACCACGACCTTCGCCTCGTCGCTGCTATCCTCGCCCCGATGCGGCTTGGACTCGCGCTCCCTCTCGCGATCGGCCTGGCGGTCGGCGCGTGTGCCTCGGACACCGTGCGCGTGCCGCTCGAGATCGTGTTTCCTTCGGACGCACCGTCGCCGCTCGATCTCGAGGTCGTCGTCGTCTCCGACGGCACGTGCGCGGGCGACCGCCCTACGGCGAGAGGCGACGTATTCCGCGAAGGGGACACGACCCCGATCGAGCTCCAACGTGGCGACGTCGCGGTGTGGATCGGAGCGTGGTCGGGTGCGACGTGCGGCGACGGTCGCTGTTACGTGGGTTGCGCGACGGCGGACGTGAGACGCAGCGCGACCCTGCGCATCCCGATGACGGAACGTTCGTGCGAGCAGGTGTGTGGCGTCGAAGCGGACGCTGGTCTGGACGGCGGCATGCCGATCGACGCAGGCGACGGTGGCCCGGACGACGGTGGCCCCGACGCAGGCGACGGCGGAGCGCGCGATGGCGGCGGCGACGCGGGTCCGCCGCCGGCCTGCGGTACCACCGGCTCCGGCTACGTGGAGGTCGCGGTCGGGTACGACCACACCTGTGCGCTCGACGTCGACGGAGACGTGGTGTGTTGGGGAGTGAACACGAGCGGCGAGGCCGGGGCGCCCCCGAGCACCGACGTCGGGCCGACCGCGGTGATCTTGCCCGCGCCCGCGCGCGCGCTCGGAGCTGGCGCCGACTTCAGTTGTGCGCTGCTCGACGACGACGTCGAAGGCCAAGTCTACTGCTGGGGCAACGACGGCGGCGACCAAGATCGCAACGGCGACGGCACGAGAAACAACTCGAACCACCAAGTGGATCGGCCTGTCGTCGGTGTCGCGTCCGCGGTGGGTCTCGCCGTCGGCTACTGGCACGCGTGCGTCGCGCTCGAAGACGGCGGCGTGCGCTGTTGGGGACAGAACGCGAGCGCGGAGCTCGGCGCGGACCCGGACGGCGATCCTCCGCCGATGTGCACCGGCGCGACGGGCGGGTGTGATCAGCTCGACGGTTCCTCCGCGGCGTTCGAGGTCACCACCGCCACTGCGGTCGCGGCCGGCCTCGGGTCGAGCTGCGCGCTCGTCGACGACGGCGCGGTGCGGTGCTGGGGCTACAACGTCATGAACCAGCTCTCGGTCGACTCGGGCGCAGGCGATGTGGTCGAGACGCCCCTTCCGGTGGAGGTCGGCGGCGCGGACGTCATGGGTTTCACCGCGGTCGCCTCGAAGGGCACGCGGACCTTCGGCGGCGGGCAGATTCGACCGCACGTGTGTGGTGTCCAAGCGGGTCGCGTCGCCTGTTGGGGCGCCAACGATCACGGCCAATCGTCCACCGCCGCCGGGACCATCGTTCCCGTGTCGCGCTCGCTCGCGATCGACGAGGTACACGCCGTCGCCCCCGGTGCAGATCACACGTGCGTGATCTACGGCCCCGACCGCCGCGTGACGTGCTGGGGTCGCAACGACGACGGTCAGCTCGGAAACGGCACCGCCGGCGCGGACGTGCGCGGCCCCGACGATCGACCGATCGCGGACTTCGACGACGTGTGCAGCCTCTCGGCGGGCGAGCGCCACACGTGCGCGACGCGCGCTGACGGCTCGGTGTGGTGTTGGGGCAGCAACGCGAGCCGACGGCTCGGCGACGCTGGTGCGCCGAGCAACGCGCCGCGCCGGATCTCTCTGCCTTGAAGCTCCAATTGGCTTGGTTCGGTCGCCTGGCGACGCTCACGTGACGTCGGGTCGCTCGGCCTGGCGGCCGGCTCCAAAAACGTCAATTCGACGTCTGCACGACGCCACTTCTCCACGACGCCCTTTGCACGATGCGGGACGCGCACCTGAGCGCCGTACGGGAGGAGAGCTCGGCTCGACGTCACGAAGTGGACGCGCGCGATCCGGGATGCCAAACGAAGGCATGCCCACGATCGCCCAGACCCCCGAACGCTACCTGCGCGCGCCGCGGCTCGTGCGCACGGCGGACGGGGCTCGGCTCGAGGCGATCGCGTGGGAGCGCGCGGTGGCTCCCGGCTCCGTGCCGTCGATCGCAGGCGTCGAGCGCGTGCTCGCGTGGACCGTCGACGACGCGGGCACTCTGCGCGAGCTGCCGGCCGGTGAGCCCCACGCGGCAATCCCGGTGTGGCGCGGCGCGATCACGCACGCGGACGCAGAGCTCGAGGCGCACGAGGACGACGCCTGCGTACGCATCACGAACGTCGAAGGCGTCACCGAGATTCGGCTGGTCCGAGGCGAGCTCGACGTCTTGGTGTGGCGCGCGTGGGGCTGCGCGGCCGCGCCCGCGATCGTGACGACTGACGAAGGCGCGTGGGTCGCGTGGCACCACGACGTGCGCGAGGACGACGCGCGACCAGACGTCGCGAAGTGGATCGCGCTCCGCTTCGTGAACGCGCGCGGCGACGTGCTCGAGCCGCGCGCGCCGATGCTCGATCGCGATCGCGACCGCGAAGGCGTGGAGCAGAGCTTCGAGTTTCCCTCGCTCGTCCTCGGCGACGACGGCGCGCTCGCGCTCTTCGGACGTGGCAGCCACAACTTCTGGCGCCAGGACCTGAACGCGAACGGCTTCTCCGAACGCATCGCGCTCTCGGACGGTGAGTGGGGAAGCCGCGGTCGCCGCGTCGCCGCGCTTCGGATGGGCGCCCGCGTGGTGATCGCCCGCCGCGATCGACGAGGCCTCGAGATCGACCTGCTCGACGCGCCCTTCGGTGGCGCACCGGAGCTCGAGCTCGCGCAGATCGATCTCACGCGACGCCAGCGCCTCTCGTCGCCGCCGCGCGATCGACGCGATCCCGCGCGCGCGCACGGGCTCTCCACCTACTTCGGCGATCTCCAACAGCACAGCGCACACAGCGACGGCGTCGGCAGCGCCGACGAAGCGCACTGGCGCGCGCGGCATCGCTACGGCGACGACTTCGTGGCGCTCACCGACCACGAAGCCTTCCTCGGCAAACGCACCGGTCCCGGCGAGTGGGAGTACCTCCAGCAGGTCGTGGATCGACACCACGTGCCGGGCCGCTTCGTCGCCCTGTACGCGTACGAGTGGACGGCGAAGATGCACCCGGGCCCCGGCCACAAGTGTGTGTACTTGCCGCGGCGCGGCATGCCGCTCGTGAGCCGCGACGACGTGCCGGAGGGACGCGAGCTCACCTCGATCGTGCGCGAGCTCGGCGCGATCTGCGCGCCGCACCACATCGGCTGGACCGGCTGCGACGAAGCGGGCCACGACGAGATCGCTCAGCCGTTCTGGGAGATCGTGAGCTGCCACGGCTGCTACGAGACCGCGGACAGCCCGCTCGGGATGCGCGGCGAGCACCGCGATCAGCTCGCGGACGCGATGCTCCGCAGAGGACATCGCTTCGGCTTCGTCGGCGGCAGCGACGCGCACGGATTGCTCTGGCACCACGGCGAAGCACGCAAACGCGATCCCTTCCGCACCGGCCTCACCGCGGTGCAGGCGGTGACGCTCGATCGTGCGGCCATCCTCGAAGCGCTGCGCGCGCGGCGCTGCTACGCGACGAGCGGCGCGAAGATCCTGCTCGACGTGCGCGTGAACGGCGCGCCGATGGGCAGCGCGCTCGACACGCGCGCGATGCACGTGGAGGTGCACGCGATCGGGAGCGCGACGATCGCCCGGGTGGAGCTCGTGACGGAGCGCGGCCCGATCGTGCAGGTGGACGGTGCGAGCGACGAGCTGCGCTTCGAGCGCGCGGTCGAAGCCGACTTCGTCTACGCACGGGTCGCCCAGCGCGACGGCGAGATGGCGTGGTCGAGCCCGGTCTTCGGACCGCGTTCGAGCGGTTGACCTCACGCGCTTCGTGTCGAGCGACACGTACGCCGCGTGCGCGTACGTGGAGCGAGCGTCGTGAGCCTCAGCGCCCGCGCAGCCACGCGACGAGCCGCGCGACCGCGTCGTCGTCGAGCCCCAGCGAACGCGCGGAGGGCATCGCGCCGCGTCCGTCGCGCACGACCGCGTCGAGCCCGTCGCCGAGCCGCGTGCCCACGCCCGCGAGGTCGGGTCCGACGCCCGTGTCGTGACAGGCCGCGCAGCTCGCGCGGTAGAGCGCCTCGGCGTCCGCGCGCTCGTCGTGAGCGAGGGGCGCGTCCACGAAGCGGGCGAAGGGGTTCGCGCACGCGTTCACGTAGACGTTCGCGTAGCGCAGGTACGCGAGCTCGCCCGAAGCGCCCGCGCCGCGCGCGAAGAAGTCGGTCGAGAGCAGCAGCCTCCCCGCGAGCAGATCGAGCGCGACGTCGTCCTCGAGGCGCGCCGCGAGCGCGGGATCGTGTCGCGCGACGTCCGCGAGAAAGGCGTCCATCACCGCGTCCGGGATCTCCACCGGCGCCACGCGCTCCCGCAACGCGCGCTCGGCTCTCCAGCGCGCGATGCGATCGCGTCCGAGCCAATAGCCGCCCCCGAGCGCGAGCGCGAGACCGAGCCCTCCCACCCGCAGCGCGCCGCGCAGCCAGGCACGTCGTCCGCTCACGCGAGCATCGCCTCCGCCGCGCGCAGCGAGAGCGCGGCCAGCGTCAGCGTCGGGTTCGCGGGCGTCGCGCACGGGAACGCGCCGCTCCCGAGCACCACGAGGTTGCGGACGCGGTGATGCACGAGGTTCCGATCGATCACGCTGGTCGCCGGATCGTTCCCCATCGGCGTGCTCCCGATCGCGTGCGCCTCCGTCGGCAGCGGCTCACCGATCCGCACGCGCTCCACCGGCAGCGCGTCGAGCACCGGCTGCAGATCGTCCTCCAGCCGCGCGATCGCGCGCCGCGTCCACTCGCTCGGCCCCGCGTGGCGCACCCGCGGTCGCGAAGGATCGTTCGGATCCACGTCGACGCGGCTGCCGCCTCGCGTGTCCTCGATCACCGCCTTGAGCTTCACGCGCTGGCGGTACTTGCCCGCCTCGAGCCGCAGCATCGGCACGTTCCACACCTCGATCAGCGCGCCCGCGCGATCGCGACGTCGCTCCCCGAGGTAGAGCGCGTAGAGGTGCCCGGTGATCGACGTGCTCCCTCCGAACGCGTCCATGCCGTGCAGATCCACGATCACGTCGACGCCGACCTGCTCGTGCAATCCGACCCCGAGCTCCGGATGCTCGAGCCCCGAGCGCAACAAGATCCACGGGTTGAAGATCGCGTTCGCCCCGAGCGCGACGAGCTCCGCGCGCACCGTCTCCTCGCGACCGCCGCGTCGCACCCGTACGCCGCGCGCGACGTCGTTCTGCACGTCGATCCCTTCGCAGCGCGCCTCCGTCCAGAGGGTCACGCGTGGATCTTCGAACAAGTGCGCGAGCTCGTTCTGCACCGTGAACTTCGAGTCGATCGGACAGAGCTCGCACACCCCACTCGCGCAGCAGCGCGCACGCTTCGACGTCGCGACGCTCGGCCGCGCACAGGGCTGCGGCGTGAAGAGCCGCGGGAACGCGCGCGCGAGCGCCTCGTCCGGCGCGGAGAGTCGATGCGGCGGCAGAGGAAAGGGCGCGGTGCGCGGACACACCGGATGATCGTCGGCGCCCGCCACGCCCATCATCGTCTCCGCGCGCACGTAGAAGGGCTCGAGCTCCTCGTACGTGATCGGCCAGTCCGCGCCCTGCCCGTAGCGCGTGCGCAGCGCGAAGTCCTCCGGCGCGAGCCGCGGCGTGCAGGCCCACCAACAATTCGAGTTTCCGCCGAGCTCCACGTGCGTGATCCACGGTTTGTCGGGCGTCTCGTTCGTGTACAGACCGTGATCCTCGCGCCAGCCGAGCACCTCCTTGCGGTGCGCGAGGCGCCACGCGTGCGGCCGCCGTGGACCTGCCTCGATCACCAGCGCGCGCGCGGTCGGCGGCGCGAGCTCCAGCCATCGCGCGAGGAAGAAGCTCGACGCGAAGCTCGAGCCGACGAAGACGGCATCGAAGGCCTCGGGCACGCGCGGAGGATGGGGTGCAGGCGCGGCTCGGAGCAAGCCTTCGAGCGAGCTCGTCGGATCGCTACGCCGTCTGATCCGGTGGCGTCGGTGGCACCTCGAACTCGTCGAGCACGAGCGAGGGTCGATCGGCCGGGGTCACGAGCGTCGCGTAGGGCAGAGGTTCGACGCCGCTGCCTCGTTGTCGCGCCCACTCCGCCGTGAGCTCCGCACCGAACAAGAAGATCTGCGTCGAGTAGTAGACCCAGAGCAGCAGCACCACGAGCGAGCCCGCCGCGCCGTACATCGAGGTCGGCGAGACGCGCGCGAGGTAGTGCCCGATCAACACCGAGCCGAGCGTGTTGAGCACCGCGGTCACCACACCGCCCACCACCGCGTCGCGCCACGCGATGCGCGCGTCGGGGAGCCAGCGGAAGATCAGCGCGACGAGCAGCGTGAAGAGCCCGACCGAGAACGCGAGATCGATCCCGCGCCAGAGCAGCGGCACCCGCGCGAAGTGCACGTTCGCGACGTTCACCGCCGCCTTCACGATCGCGAGCAACACGAACGCGCCGCCGAGCACGAAGAGCATGCCGAACGCGACCAGACGCCGCTGGAGCACCTGCCGTCGTTGGCCGAAGAAGCCGGGCGGCAGGTTCGAGCGGATCCCCCACGCGTGGTTGATCGCGCCGCGCAGCATCCAGAAGAGGCGCGTCGAGGCCACCACGAGGAACACCACGGAGACCAGTGTCGCGAACCATCCTTGGCCGCCGATCGCTGTGCCGCGCTCGATCGCCTCGGAGAGAAAACGCGCGGGCTCCGGATCGAGGAAGGTCTCGATCTGCCGCATCAACGCGTCACGCGCGGTCTCGGCGCCGAGGATCCAGCCGACCGCGACGACCGCGAGCACCCCGAGCGGCGCGAACGCGAGCAGCGCGTAGAAGGCGACCGCTCCCGAGAGCAACGAGCCCTCGTGGATGCGAAACGACCACCACGCGCGTCGCACGACCTTCCACACGCGCGCCGTGGTACCGCATGCGCGACCCGGGCGCGAGGCTCACCTCGATCCGGCGAGCGCCGCGCGGTGGGAACGCCGCGTTCAGCCGGACACACCCCGCACCACGCTAGCGCCCCAAACGACTCGCGCGGAGTCACGCTCTTCCGCTCCGCCGGTTCGAGACCGGCACGAGCGGCAGAGCGTGCTCCGCGCGTCGCGGATCGTCGGTCACTTCGAGCGAAGGACCGACGAAGCAAAGCTCAGTAGCGGTAGTGCTCGGGCTTGAACGGACCCGAGGTCGGCACCCCGAGGTACTCCGCCTGCTTCGCGTTCAGCTTCGTGAGCTTCGCGCCGAGCTTGCCGAGGTGGAGCGCGGCGACCTTCTCGTCGAGCTCCTTCGGGAGCACGTAGACCTGACCGACCTCGTACTTGCCGTCGTTGCGGTGCTTCCAGAGCTCGATCTGCGCGAGCACCTGGTTCGTGAAGCTGTTGCTCATCACGAAGCTCGGGTGACCGGTGCCACACGCGAGGTTCACGAGGCGACCGCGCGCGAGCACGATGAGGCGCTTGCCGTCCGGGAAGATGAAGTGATCCACCGGGCCTTCGGCCTTGATGTTCTCTTCCTTCACGCCGTTCTTCGGATCCATGAGCCAGGCCATCCCGATCTCACTGTCGAAGTGGCCGATGTTGCAGAGGATCGCCTCGTCCTTCATCAGCTTCATGTGATCGCCGGTGATCACGTCGCAGCAGCCGGTCGCGGTCACGAAGATGTCGCCGATCGGCGCCGCGTCCTCCATCGTCACGACGGGGAAGCCCTCCATGAGCGCCTGGAGCGCGCAGATCGGGTCGACCTCGGTGACCATCACGCGCGCGCCCTGCCGCGCGAGCGCCTGCGCGCAGCCCTTGCCCACGTCGCCGTAGCCCGCGACGACCGCGATCTTGCCCGCGATCATCACGTCGGTCGCGCGCTTGATGCCGTCGACGAGCGACTCGCGACAGCCGTAGAGGTTGTCGAACTTCGACTTCGTGAC
>CALJLK010000480.1 GCA_937982655.1 uncultured Sandaracinus sp. | reverse complement strand
GGCGGGGTCAGCCGCCGACGGCGCCATGGGGTCGGCGGGGTCAGCCGCCGACGGAACCATGGGGTCGGCGGGGTCAGCCGCCGACGGCGCCATGGGGTCGGCGGGGTCAGCCGCCGACGGATCGGAGAGGGGCGATCGCCGCGCGGCGATCTTCGGCGAGGTGCTCCTGATCGCGACGGGCGACGGACGTCTGCGCGAGGTGGACGGCACCGCGCAGGTCCGCGACCTCGGCCCGATCCCGCACGGCTGGTGCGCGACGAACGACACGCTCTACCTCGGCGATCCACGTGGGCTCGCGGTGCGTCGCGCGAACGACGACGCACCGATCGTGCTCGGGGACGGCTTCCCGATCACCGTGCTCGCATGCGCGGATCGCCCGTCGAACGCGGACGAAACGTGGCTCGTCACGGTCGCTCCTTCCGGCGAGGAGGCGCTGCAACGCGTGGGCATGCGCGACGGCTCGCCCGCGTTGCTCGGCGGTCACGCGCTGCCCGCGGTCGGGCGCGACCTGCGGCTCGTCGGCGATCGTTTGATCGCGACGTCGGACGACCACGTGCGGCTGTTTTCGCTCGGAGAGTCCGCGGTGACCGCGGAGGTCGAGGACGCGCGCGCGATCGAGCTCTTCGGATCGGACGCGGTCACCCTCGTCGGCGATCGTGTGCGCCTCGGCACGCACGAGGCGGTGGTGCCCGGCGCGCGGGGCCTGGTCACGGACGACGCGCACGTGATCGTGTGGAGCGAACGCGAGCTCGCGCTCTTCGACGACACGCTCACGCGGCTCGACGCGGACGAGTGATCCGAGCGGCGTCGCGCGCTGCGCACGCTTCGTCGCTCGCGCCGTTCCGCGTTTCGTTTGGTTCGGTCGCCTGACGGCGACGGTCACGTGACGTCGGGTCGCTCGGCCTGGCGGCCGGCTCCAAAAACGTCAGTTCGCTCGCGGCGACCTCCAGCGAGCTCTCGACCCGCACGCGCTCGGCGTACGTCGCCCCACGATCGTCGAGCGGGAACCGCGCGGCGACCTCGGCCACGCAGCGACGCGCGAGCTCGACCGGCGAGCACCCGAGCGCACGCAACAACCGCCGCTGATCGATCGCGACGGTGGCGACCGCTCCGGTGAGCACCGCCGCGAACACGAACGCGACCGCCGCCGCGTACGCGCGGGGAAACGGCACCGAGGGGTGCGCGAGGATCGAGCGGAAGAGGGCAGCTTGGAAGTCGAGGTGCGCTTTCTCGTCCGCCGCGATGCGCGCCGCGGTATCCGCGATCGCCGCGTGGGGCACGCGCTCGTTCAAGAGCTCGTAGAAGACGAGGCCCACGATCTCCGCCACCACGATCGTGAGCATCTTCTGCCGCAGCCCGATCGCGCGCCGCGTCCAACGAAAGAGCTTCTCGGCCGGCGTGCGTCGGAGCGGGTCGGCCCCGAGCGCACGCAGCAGCACGAGCAGCTCGCGCGCGTGACGGCCTTCTTCGCGCACGTAGAGCTCCACACACTCGACGAGCGCGGCGTCGAGCACGGGGTCGTCGCTGCACGCGGTCTCCTTCGCCACGCGGCCTTCCCCCGCTTCGCCGAGGTGGAAGACCTGCAGCGCGTGCACGAGCGCGTCGCGCAGCTCCGGAGGCACCGTGATCGACGCGGGCACGGACGCGCTGGTTCGCGATCGGTTGTGGCGGAACCATTCGAGCCACGCGGACGAGTCGACCCGCGGCGCCGCTTCGTCGATGGGCGCCGCGAGGCGTGCGCCGTCGCGCAGTCGATGAACCTCGAGAGAGCGGTCGGTCATGCGCCCACGACGTGCGTGGCAGGAAGCGCGCTTCCCTCGCCACGAAATCTCCACAACTCATCGGCTCCGCGCTCACGCGCGGCCCGATAGTTTCGCGGAATCGTGCAGCTTCGCGGACTGCGTCCGCTTCGCCTCGTACGATTCCGCTTCAATTCAATGGTTCGGTCGCCTGACGGCGACGCTCACGTGACGTCGGGTCGCTCGGCCTGGCGGCCGGCTCCAGAAACGTCAATTCGATGGTTCGGTCGCCTGACGGCGACACTCACGTTGCCGCGGGTCGCTCGGCCTGGCGGCCGGCTCCAAAACGGCAATTCCACGTTGCGAACACTCCATGCTGGCGCGCGTGTCGTTCGCACCGTCCGACGCGACGGGCGAGACGAACCGCGCTCCTCGCTCCGCACACCCCACGCGTGCCCAACGCGGGTCGGAGCTGGTACCGTCCACCCTCGTGAGCCCGGCCTACCGCTACGCCTACCTCCACGGCTTCGCGTCGAACGCGCGCTCGAAGAAGGGCCTCGCGCTCCAAGAACGTTTCGCGCGCACCGGCGTCGAGCTCTGGCTCCCCGATCTGAACCGACCGAGCTTCGCGCAGCTCAGCCACCGCGCGATGCTCGCGCACCTCGACGCGCTCGACGAGCTCGGCGATCGCGACAAGCCGTGGCGCCTCATCGGCTCCTCGCTCGGTGGCTGGCTCGCCGCGCGTTGGGCGGAGCTGCGACCGACCCGCGTCAACCGCCTCGTGCTCCTCTGCCCCGGTTTTCGGCTCGCAGAGCGCTGGAAGGAGTCGCTCGGCGAGGCCGCGATCGCGCAGTGGGAGCGCGACGGGTTTCGCGAGATCGCCGACGCGGACGGCAAGGTCGCGCGCGTGCACTTCGACTTCTTCCGCGAGTCGCTCGAGAACCTCGACGAGCCCGAGCCGCGTTGCCCGACCCTCGTGATCCACGGCACGCGCGACGACGTGGTCCCGGTCGAGAGCTCCCGCCGCTGGAGCCACGGCCGCTCGAACGTGACGCTGGTCGAGGTCGACGACGACCACGCGCTCGTGCGCTCGCTCGACGTGATCGAGATGGAGACCCGCCGCTTCTTCGTTTGAGCTTCTCCGAGGGTCTGTCGCCAGACCCTCCCCCACGGGGCATGAAGCCCCGAG
>CALJLK010000479.1 GCA_937982655.1 uncultured Sandaracinus sp. | reverse complement strand
GCCCGCCGTACGACGCGGGATCGCGCCCGTCGAGCGCGTAGCGGTGGTTCAGATCGATCAGCGTCCCGAGCGCCTCGCGCGGCGTGCGCGTCCAACCCGGGATCGCCTTGCCCCAGGTCATGCGGACGTTGTTGTGGAGCTCGCCGTGGCGCAGCAGCGAACGCTGCGCGGCGTCCCAGAGCGCGTCGCCCGTCTTCGCGCGCGAGAGCTCCTCCCACGTCTTCGGGTCGCGGTCGTCGGTGTCGTGCTCGGCGAGCGTCTCGCGCGCCCACTTCGGCAGCGCGGCGAGGTTCTCGGGATCCTCCACGTGCGCGCACCAATGCCACGCGACCTCGCGCCAGGTGAGCAGCTCGTCCGAAAACCTCTCGGCGCCATCGCCGCCAGCGCGCACCGCTTCGGTCGCGACGCGAAACGGCGAGATCATCCCGTAGTGCAGGTACGCGGAGAGCCGCGACACACCGTCCGCGAGCGGATCGTTTCGGAGCTCCGCGTAGCGGGCGAGCTTCGCGTCGCGGAACGTTCGCCAGCGCCCGTAGCCCGCCGACGATCCTCCGCGCGTGTCGCGCACCGGCCCCACGCCGTGATCGATCGCGCACGACGCCACGAGCTCCGCGCGCGCCGCGTCGTCGAGCGCCGCGACGTCGACGGGCACGAACGGAAGCTCGCTCGGCACGAAGCGCTCCTTCGGCGCGGGCTGCGCGGGCCAGCCGCTGCGCACGAGCTTGTCGAGCCGCTCGCGTCGCTGCTTGCGCAGATGATCTTCGAACACGTACGCGCGCTGCGGCGCGGCGGGCGAGAGCGACATCGGCTGCACGCAGCTCGCGTCGACCTCGATCGTCGCGACCTTCGCGGCCAAAGCGCGGGTCCACGCGCGCAGCGGCGGCGTCGGCATCGCGTCGCAGATCACGAGCCCCGCTTGCTTGGCGAGCTGCTGCAGCACGCGCCCGCGATGCCCCGGACGCTCCAGGTGGAAGAGGTACGCGAGCTTCTTCTCCGCGAGCTCGCGCGCGACATCCGCCGCGCCTTCGAGCACGAAGGTGTGGTGTCGATCGGAAGCGTACGGATAACGCTCGGAGAGCCCCTGGTAGACCACCACCGGCAGCCCGAGCTCGCGCGCGGTCGCGAGCGCGACGTCGAGCGCGGGGTTGTCGTGCGCGCGCATCGCGACGCGCATCCAGTACACGACGAAGCGCGGCTTGGTCGGACGGCGCTCGCCGACGAACGACGCGCGCTCGCGCAGGTGCGGAGGGAGAGCGGAGAGGAGGTCGTCGCGCATGGGGCGGGGGTATGGTTCCGGCGCACGATCCCGTCGAGCAGCGCGACGTCCGCGACTCGCGTGCGTCGCGTCTGCGACCACGCCACACGCGCCTCCTCCAAACACGTCGGCGTCTTTCGCGACCGCAGCCGCGCCCGACGCCGACCTCGACCTGGACCTCGTTCAGTCGTTGACGACGAACTGACGCGTGCCGTGCTCGAAGAACGCGACGATCTGCCGGGCCGCCGCGGTGGCCGCGTTGGTGTTCGCCTCTTCGGTCTGCGCGCCCATCTTCTTCGGGGTCGTGAAGAACTGCTTGCCGAGCGCCTCGAAGGCCGCCTTGTGCTCGGCGCTGGGCTCGATGTCCGTGAGGTAGCGGAGGTCCTTGCGGGCCTTCAACGCTTCGAGCAGGCCGGGCTCGTCGATGACCTCGGCGCGCGCGGTGTTCACGAGCACGCCGTCCTTGGGCATCGAGCTCAGCAGCGCCTTGCCGATCGACTTCTTGGTCTCCGACGTGGCGGGGATGTGCAGCGAGACGACGTCCGACTTCGCGTAGAGCTCTTCGACGCTCGCGACCGGCTTCGCGCCGAGCGCGGAGATGTCGTCCGCAGACAGGAAAGGATCGTACGCGAGCACGGTCATGCCGAAGCCCTGCGCGATGCGGAGCACGTGCTTGCCGACGTTGCCGAGCGCGTGGATGCCGATCGTCTTGTCCTTGAGCTCGCTACCGGTCTTGCCGTCGAAGCGGCCGCGGGCGGACCAGACGAGCATGCCGAAGACGAGCTCGGCCACCGCGTTCGCGTTCTGGCCGGGCGTGTTCATCACCGCGACGCCGCGCTGCTTGGCGGCGGCGATGTCGACGTTGTCGTAGCCGGCGCCGGCGCGGACCACGAGCTTGAGCGACTTGGCGGCGTCGAGGACGCCCGCGTGGATCTCGTCGCTCCGGATGATGACCGCGTCCGCTTCGGCGATGGCCGCCGTGAGATCCGATTCGGCGGCGTAGCTCTCGAGCACTCGCACGGCGTAGCCGGCGCCTTCGAGGATCGCCTTGGTCTGGTCACGGGCGGCGGCGGAGAAAGGCTTTTCGGTGGCGATGAGGATGGTCTTGGTCACGGCTCGGCTCCAGTTGCGGCGACACCTACCGCGAGATCGCGGCGCGCGCGAGGGTTCGTAGGGGGATTGGCGGGCGGCGAGAAGCTCTTCTTCGAGGGGCGGTCGCCAGCCCCGTTCAGGGCAGCAGCTTGCCCGGGTTCAGCACGCCCTTCGGATCGAGCTGCTTCTTGGCGGCGGCGATCATCTCGAGCGCGAGCGGGCCCTTCTCCTTCGGCAGCCACGCGACGTGGTCCTGCCCGACCCCGTGGTGGTGGCTGATGGTGCCGCCGTTCTCCGCGATCGCATCGCTCGCCGCCTTCTTGATCGCGCGCCACTGCCCGAGCTCGTCGCCGAGATCGCGCGCGAAGAAGAACGTGAAGTAGAGCGAGGCGCCGTCCTCGTACGAATGCGAGATGTGCGCGAGCACCGCGCCGGTGCCGAGCTTGCTCGCGATGCCCTGGCGCACCGCTTCGTACAAGCGCGGCAGGTTCGCCCACGTGGTCGAGGTCTCGAGCGTGTCCACGCCGATGCCGCGATCGAGCATCGGATCGCGCAGGTACGGCATCGCGTAGCGGTTCTTCAGCCACGCCTTGCCGGGACCCGCGCCGACCGGGAGCCCGCCTTCGCGAGTGCACGCGAGCGTGGTCGCCGCGAGCGAGGAACGAACGTGCCCGTGCTCGCCTTCGAGCCCGACCATCAACACGCAGCGTCCCGGACCGTAGCCGAGCGCGGCGAGGCCCTTCTCCGCGACCTCCATCGCCTTGCCCGGCGGATGCCGCAGCCCTTGGAGCGCGCCGAAGAAGTAGCTCTCGTCGCCATCGGACAGCCGCAACATCGCGACCGGCACCTCGGCCTGCACGAGACGACGAATCGCGGCCGCGCCCGCCTCGAAGCTCTTGAAGAGGTACGCGCGGTAGTCGCGCGCCTCCGGCACCGGATGAATCTTCACCGTCGCTTCGGTGATGACCCCGAGCACACCTTCGCTGCCGACGATGAGCTCGTTCAGGTTCGGTCCCGCCGCGCTCTGCGGGAACGGGAGCGTGCGCCACTCGCCGCTCGGGGTCGCGAGCCGCGCCGCCACCAGCCACTCGTTCGCCGCGCCGTAGCGGTTCGAGTTCTGACCCGCGCCGCGCGCCGCGATCCAGCCGCCGAGCGTGCTGAACTCGAAGCTCTGCGGGAAGTGTCCGAGCGTGAAGCCGCGCCGCTGGAGCTGCTCCTCCAGATCGGGTCCCCACACGCCCGCTTCGAAGGTCGCGGTGCGCGAGACCGGATCGAGCTCGATCAGGCGCGCCATCCTCGTGGTGTCGATCGTGACGACCGCGCGCTGACCCGGGCCGGCCTTGCCTTCGACGCCGCCCACCACGCTCGAGCCGCCGCCGAAGGGCACCGCCGCGAGACCCTCCGCCGCGCAGAAGGTCACGAGCGCGAGCGCTTCGTCATGCGAGCGCGGGAAGACCACCGCGTCAGGCGCGCTCGAGAGATCGCCGCGCCGGAGTCGAATCAAATCCGGGTAGCTACGCCCGAGGGCGTGCGCGGCGCGCTCGAGGTCATCCGTCGCGACGGGCGCGATTGCAGCGAGCTTCCCGAGCGTCGCGTCGTCGAGCTTCGACGCGGGCAGCGTGCAGCGCGCGAGATCCTTCGGTGGCGTGTCCGGCAACGCCGCGAGCCCCACCGTGCGCGCGAGGAGCTCCCACACTTTTTCGTCGTGCCCGCCGAGGTCGAACCCCTGCGCGCGAAGCCCCCACCCGTTCCACCGCAGCTCGTCTCGCGTGTACGTCATGCCCGTCCCTCGCTCGCGGTCTTCGAAGCCGACCTCGCGTGGGCGAGGCCGCGTCCGGAACCCCTAGCAGCCCGTTGAAGAACCTCGTTCTTCAACGGAGCCGCGTGTTTTGGGGGAGGCTCCGGTGGGCTTTGCCCACTGGAGGGGGTCTTTCTGAAAGACCCCAGTAAGAAGAGGCAGCCCGTTGAAGGACTCGAAGAGTTCTTCAACGGGCTGCTAGCGCGGCGACGGAAGCACGCGCGGCCCCCAGCCGCAACGAGGCCCCGCGACGAGGCGCGCACGAGGCCCTCGGCCCACCGGGTCGACCGCGTGGCCCCCGCGTGGCGAAGTCGGTCGGGTTCGTGGTACCACGCGCCGCGCACCGGATCGGTGGCGTCACCGACCGAGAGCCCTACGTACGGCGCCGCGCTCGCGGGCGCCTCCTTTTCCCCCACCTCGGAGCATCGAATGGCCTTCCCGAAGCCGACGCACGGCACCCCGCTGAAGATGGGCGATGACGGCAAGCTCATCGTCCCCAACGATCCCATCCTCCCCTTCATCGAGGGCGACGGAACCGGGCGTGACATCTGGCGCGCGTCGGTGCGCGTGTTCGACGCCGCGGTGGAGAAAGCGTTCGGCGGCCAGAAGAAGGTCGCGTGGTACGAGGTCTACGCCGGCGAGAAGGCCTACAACGAGTTCGGCAACTGGCTCCCGGACGAGACGGTCGACGCGTTCCGCGACTACCTCGTCGGCATCAAGGGCCCCCTCACGACGCCGATCGGCGGCGGCATCCGCTCGCTGAACGTCGCGCTTCGTCAGCTCCTCGACCTCTACACGTGTCTGCGCCCGGTGCGCTGGTACGAGGGCGTGCCCTCGCCGGTGAAGACGCCGAACGAGGTCGACATGGTGATCTTCCGCGAGAACACGGAGGACATCTACGCCGGCATCGAGTTCGAGGCGGGCTCGCCCGAGGTCGCGGCCTTCAAGGCCTGGTTGAAGGAGACCAACCCGAAGGCCTACGCGAAGATCCGTTTCCCCGACACCGCGGGCATCGGCGTCAAGCCGGTCTCGCGCGAAGGCACCGAGCGCCTCGTCCGCGCCGCCATCGAGTACGCCATCGCCCAGAAGCGCAAGAGCGTCACGCTCGTGCACAAGGGCAACATCATGAAGTTCACGGAAGGTGCCTTCCGGAACTGGGGCTACGCGCTCGCGGAGAAGGAATTCGCGGCCCAGACCTACACCTGGGATCAGTGGGAGCGCACCAAGGCCGACAAGGGCGAGGAAGCCGCCAACGCCGAGCAGGCCGAGGCGCTGAAGGCCGGCAAGATCCTCATCAAGGACGCCATCGCGGACATCGCGCTCCAGCAGGTGCTCACGCGCCCGAGCGAGTTCGACGTCATCGCGACGCTGAACCTCAACGGCGACTACCTCTCGGACGCGCTCGCCGCGCAGGTCGGCGGCATCGGCATCGCGCCGGGCGGCAACATCAACTACGTCACCGGCCACGCGATCTTCGAGGCGACCCACGGCACCGCGCCGAAGTACGCCGACAAGGACGTCGTCAATCCGTCCTCCGTGATCCTCAGCGGCGTGATGATGTTCCGGCACCTCGGCTGGGATCAGGTCGCGGACCTCATCGAGACCGGCCTCGAGAAGAGCATCGCCGCCAAGACGGTCACCTACGACTTCGCGCGCCTCATGGACGGCGCGACGAAGATCAAGTGCTCCGAGTTCGGCGACGCGATCATCAAGAACATGGGCTGAGGAGCGACGATGAACATCCACGAATACCAAGCGAAAGAGATCTTCCGTCGCTACGGCATCCCGACCCCGAAGGGCATCCCCGCGTTCGACGCGGCCGCCGCGAAGGAAGCCGCCGCGAAGCTGATCGCGGAGACGGGCAACGAGGTCGTCGTCGTCAAGGCGCAGATCCACGCGGGCGGTCGCGGCAAGGCCGGCGGCGTCAAGGTCGTGAAGGGCGCCGAGGCGGCCGGCACGGTGGCCAAGGACCTGCTCGGCAAGACGCTCGTCACGCCGCAGACCGGCCCCGAGGGCAAAGTCGTCCAGCGCCTCTACGTCGAGCAGGGCCTCGCCATCGACAAGGAGCTCTACCTCGCGCTCACCGTCGACCGCGAGAAGAAGCGCGTCGCGATCATGGCGTCCACCGAGGGCGGAGTGGACATCGAAGAGGTCGCGCACGAGCACCCGGAGAAGATCCACAAGGTCTGGATCGACCCCGCGGTGGGCTTGCAGGGCTACCAGATCCGGCAGCTCGCCTTCGCGCTCGGTCTCTCGAAGAACGCACAGAAGGGCTTCGCCAAGCTCCTCTCGGGCATCGCGACGATGTTCGACAAGGAAGACTGCTCGATCGCGGAGATCAATCCGATGATCGTGACCAAGGACGAGCAGGTCATCGCGCTCGACGGCAAGGTCAACTTCGACTCCAACGGCGAGTTCCGCCACCCGGAGTGGGCGGACCTTCGCGATCTGAGCGAAGAGGCCGCGACGGAGACCGAGGCCAAGGAAGCGGGTCTGTCCTTCATCCAGCTCGACGGGAACATCGGCTGCCTCGTGAACGGCGCCGGTCTCGCGATGAGCACGATGGACACCATCCAGCACTTCGGCGGTCAGCCGGCGAACTTCCTCGACGTCGGCGGCGGCGCCACGCAGGAAGCCGTCACGAAGGCGTTCCGGATCATCCTCCGGAGCGAGAGCGTGAAGGGCATCTTCGTGAACATCTTCGGCGGCATCATGAAGTGCGACATCATCGCCAACGCGGTCATCGCGGCGACGAAGGAGCTCGGATTGACGGTTCCGCTGGTCGTGCGCCTCGAGGGCACGAACGTCGAGCTCGGCAAAAAGATCCTCGCCGAGAGCGGCCTGAACATCACGCCCGCGGACGACATGGCGTCGGGCGCACAGAAGATCGTCGAGCTGGTCGGGAAGGCCTGAGGAGTTAGCGATGTCCATTCTCGTCGGCAAAGACACCAAGCTCATCGTCCAGGGCATCACCGGCTCCGCGGGCACGTTCCACGCGGGTCAGTGCCAGGACTACGGCACCAAGCTCGTGGGCGGCGTGACGCCGGGCCGCGGCGGCAGCACCTGGAAGAACCCCAGCGGCAAGGGCGAATGCCCGGTCTTCGACACGGTCCGCGAGGCCAAGGAGAAGACGGGCGCCAACGCGAGCGTCATCTTCGTGCCCCCGCCCTTCGCGGCGGACGCGATCCTCGAGGCGATCGACGCCGAGCTCGAGCTCGCGGTCGTGATCACCGAGGGCATCCCGGTCATGGACATGATGCGGGTCCGCCGCGTCATCGACTCGACCAAGACGAAGACGCGCGTGATCGGCCCGAACTGCCCCGGCATCATCACGCCGGGCGGGCACTGCAAGATCGGCATCATGCCCGGTCACATCCACCGCCCCGGCCGCATCGGCATCGTGTCGAAGTCCGGCACGCTGACGTACGAGGCCGTCTTCCAGGTCACCAACCTCGGCCTCGGTCAGAGCACCGCGGTCGGCATCGGTGGTGACCCCATCAACGGCACGGACTTCATCGACGTGCTGGCGAAGTTCCAAGAAGATCCCGAGACCGACGCGGTGATCTTCATCGGAGAGATCGGCGGAAACGCCGAAGAGCTCGCGGCCGCGTGGATGAAGGACAACTTCACCAAGCCCGCCGCTGGCTTCATCGCGGGTCGCACCGCGCCGCCCGGCAAGCGCATGGGCCACGCGGGTGCGATCATCAGCGGCGGCCAGGGCACGGCCGAGGCGAAGATCGAGGCGCTCGAGGCCGCCGGCGTGAAGGTCGCGCCGACCCCGAGCGACATGGGCAAGACGCTCGCGTCGATGCTGAAGTGATCGCGAGCACGTGATCGACGCGACGGGCGGCTCTTCGGAGTCGCCCGTCGTCGTTTCCGTCGCCGTCCTCACCCGCAACGACGACCGTCACGCGTCCTCGAGCGCGCGCGCCGGCTCCACGTCGACCACCAGATGCCGCGTGGCGGGGTTCTCGCGCCGCCAGATCACCGCGTCCATCGCGTAGTGGTGCACGTTGACGAACACGAAGGTCATCGCGAGCCACGGGGTCGCGCCGAGCGCGCGGTTCTCCCAGCCCTCCGTGGGCACGACGAACGCGTCGAGCGACATCGGGAGCAGGTCGAAGAGGAACACCCCCAGCAAGAGCGCGCCGAACGCCAGCATCCGAACGCGCGTCGCCGCCGAGCCGAGGAGAGCGCGCTCGCGCTCGCGCGACTCGTTGGTCTTCAAGAGCCGCACGAACCACAGGTATTGCAGCGCGTGCAGCGCGGGCGTCACGTAGCGCACGAGCGGATCGATGCCGGAGAAGATCAGCCACGCCCAGAGGCTCACGAGGAACGCGACGAGCGGCGTCCCGAGCACGACGAAGCCCTCGCGTCGAACCTTCCGCGCGAGCGTCACGACGAGCGCCAGGCAGCTCGCGACGAGCGCCACGAGCAGAACGGTCTCGAGCCAAACCGGGTGCGCGAGCGCGTCGTAGAACACCCCCTTCTGCACACGAAGCCCGCCGGGATCGTGGGGATTCGCCCACGAAAACAGCCAACCCACGTACACGTGAGCGAGCAACACGCGCCGCTCGTTCGGAGAGAAGCGCACGCCGCGACGCGCCGCGAGCACGCTCATCACGCCGAAGCCCTGCTTGCCGTAGTGCCAGCCGACCAGCAGGAACATGAGCTGCACCATCGCGCCGAGCGCCTGGTTCGACTCCGTGAGCACGGCGCCGATCCCGAACGCCAGCAGCGCGACCGGCGCGATTACCCCCGCGAGCCACCACCGCCAGCGGAGCGCCCGCGGGAACGCGTCTCCGAGCGCGCGCCCCTTCGCGTCCTCGTAGAAGAGCAGGTAGGTGACCGCGAAGTGTGGATCGTTGATGACGTGCGCGGCCCAGAACGCGGTGAAGCCGACCGCGAGCTCCGCCTCGTCGAGCGGAACGAGCTGGCGCACGAACCACGAGAGCGGGTAGAGCACGAGCGTGAGCCCACCGACCGTCGCGAGCTCGACGAGCGCGCGGGCGTCCCACCGAACCGTTCCGGGCCACGACGCGACCGACACGCGGCAGAGGCTACACGTCGCCGGACGGATCGTCGCACCCCACGCGTTCGCACCAAGCGCCTTTCGCAGTCTTCGCACCGCACGCACCGCACCCCACGCCTTCGCGCCTCCACACCTCGCGCCATCACCGGACACGACTCATGACCAAGACCCTCCACCTCGCGTTCTTCGCCCCGGTCGCGGTCGGCGCGCGCGTGCGCCTCGTCTACGTGCGCCAACGGCGCAGCGGGCTCTTCTCGGAAGGCGACTGGACCGTCCGCCCCGCGCCCATCGTCGTCGACGAGGGTTCCGGGGTCGTCTACTGCTTCGCCGACATGCAGCCGCTGATCTGCCCCGAGCCACTCGGCTTCGTCGGCGGCTCGGGATGCGAGGTCGCGTCGACCGAGACCGGTCGCGTGCGTGCCTGCGTCGTGGGCTCGATCGCCGGCGACGTCTCGACCCTGCGCACCACCCTCGTCGTCGACGTCGATCCGGCGACGTGACGTTGGCGCACCGACTCAGCTTCTCCCAGGGTCTGTCGCCAGATCTTCCCCCACGGGCACGATTCCGCGAGACGGTCGCGACCGCGCGAAAGCGCGGTGCGGCAAAGCCCCGAGGGGCCTCCACCCACGAGCCTACGCTCGCTTCGCGAGCTTCATCGGCCAGGGCACCACGC
>CALJLK010000478.1 GCA_937982655.1 uncultured Sandaracinus sp. | reverse complement strand
AAACTATCGGGCCGCGCGCGAGCGCGGAGCCGATGAATCGGCCCCGCCTCGTGCGGGGCTTTTTTCGTTGCCCCCCATCACGACCTCATGGAGCGGTGGACGCCGGACCGAGGTCGGAGGTATGCGAGCGCCGATGCGCGTCCTCGTGCTCTGGTTCGGGCTCTCCCTCGCGTGCGGCGCCAGCGCCCCGCCGCCGGCGGAGGCCCCACCACGCGCCGACACCTACGCGCTCGTGGATCTCGTCCCCAGCGACGCACGCGAAGTGCTCGTGCTGCGTCCCCCCGAGCTGCTGGCGTCCGAGACCACGCGCCCGCTGGTCGACGCGATCGCGCCCCCCGCGTGGCGTCGTTCGCTCGGCGATCGCACCGGCGTTTACGCGGAGGACGTGTCGGAGCTCCTGCTCGCGCGCTGGGAGGATGGCGCATGGTGGGCCCTCGTCCGCGTCCCGCGCGCGACCGATGTCGTGCGCGCCGCGACCGCGCGGATGGCGCCCGTGGAGGTCGAGTCCGAGGCCCCGTTCGTTCGCCGTATCGGCTACCTCGCGGAAGAACGCTACGAGCTCGTCGCCCTCTCGCCGGAGCTGCTCCTCGTCGCGCGCGGCCGCCCCGAAGGCGTGATCGCGCTGGTCCAAGCGCTGCAGCACCCACGCGCGACCGCCGAGCCGCGGCCCCTCTTGCGCTCCGAGGGCGCCGCGTGGCTCGCGCTCCCCCAACCCCTCGGCCTGCCTCTCGACACCCCCGTCGGCCTGCTGCTCGCGGAGCAGACCGGGCTCCGAATCGAGGCGCTCCCTTCGACGCGCGTACCGAGCTCCGCCCCCACCGAAGAACGGGTGCGCATCACGCTCTGGCTCGAAGGCGAGTTGCCCGAGGGCGCCGACGAGAACTTCCGTGCGCTCCTCGGCTCGCTGTCCGCCACCGACCTCGGTCGGGTGCTCGGCCTGCCCGAGGCGCTCCCGACCCTGGCGATCGCCCACCGTCCAGGTGGCATCGAGCTGAAGGCGGACTTTCACCCCGCCACCCTCGCCCGCGGCGTCCGCCTGCTGTTTCGCGCCGAGATCGCCGAGATCGTTGACGAAACCGAACCGTCGCCCGCGCTCTGAACACACGTTCCGGCCGAAGTTTGCGTGAGACGTCCCGCACGTCGGCTGGTAGGATGACGTCGCAGGAGCGAATCGGGAGCCGTCCCGCGGCGTTCCCCGCGTCAGGCCACGCGAGCTCGTTCGGCCCTCGGAGGTTCGAAAGCGCAATGGAGTTCAAGGTCGGTGACAAGGCGGTCCATCCCGCTCACGGCGTCGGCGAGGTCACGAGCATCGAGAAGAAGACCATCGCGGGGAACGACAAGCGCTTCTACATCCTGAAGATCGTCGACACCGGCATGACCGTGATGGTGCCGACCGACGGCGCGGAGCGTCTCGGACTGCGTGAGGTCATCTCGAAGCGCGAGGCCCAGAAGGTCTTGGCGGAGCTCAAGAAGGACGAGGTCGCCGTGACCTCGCAGCCCTGGAACCGCCGCTACCGCGAGTACACCGAGATGCTCAAAAGCGGCTCGCCGATCTCGGTCGCGCGCGTGCTGCGCGACCTGAGCCGCTTGCGTGGCGAGAAGGAGCTCAGCTTCGGCGAGCGCCGCCTGCTCGAACAAGCCCGCAACCTGCTCGTGGCCGAGCTCGCGCTGGCCAAGCAGGTGAAGGAAGAGAAGGTCCAGAAGGACCTCGACACCATCCTCGGCTGAGCCGCGCGCGCGAAGTTCGATGGACGCCCTCGACGAGAGTCGGGGGCGTTTGCGTTGGGGGCCTTCGAGACGAGCGCGCGCCAACGGATCGCCGCGAAGTCGTCATCGCAGAGTCGTCGTGTGATCGGTAGTCGTCGTCGTCCGCGACGTGATCGCGATCGTGATCGTGGACGTGGACGTGGACGTCGTCGGCGACGTGCTCGGCGACGAACGACTCCGTACTCGACGGAGGCGATGGAGTGATCGACTCAGCACGTGCTCGACGCACCGAGTGACCGAGCCGCGCCATCACGTGCTCGAACGACCGCGCGCTCGAACGACCGCGTGATCGCGAGCACCGCGTGCTCGACACATCGCGCAACCGCGCGACCCCACGCTCGAACGACCCGCGCGCGCCCGGTGCCGACGCACCGCGTGACCGAGCTGAGCCATCGCGTGCTCGTACGACCGCGCGCTCGACGACCGCGCGCTCGCGAGCGCCGGCGTGATCGGCGCCCGAGGGTCCGTCCTCCCCCACGACCCGCTCGGGTCGCACCGCCGAACCATCGTGCGCCGAGGGCTCGAAGAAAAAATGCACGGACCAGGAAACTGGCGCCGCGAGCGCGCGAAGACCCCCGCGTTCTTCGGAGGTCCCGACCATGAATCACGAAAAGCAGCGCCTCGCCGACATCCGCCGCCGCGTCGAGCTGATCAAGCTCGAGCGGGAGCGACAGAACCGAGAGTTCGAAGAGCTCGAGCGCGCGGTGGCGCCTGCGGACGTGAAGCTCGCGGAAGAGATCCTCGGAGAAGCACGGCGCAAGCGCTCGCCGTCGCTGAGCTTTCACCCCGGGCTTCGCGCCTGACCCCACGCCTGAAACACACGACCAACACCACGAGAGACAACCATGACCGATTCCATCCCCACCATCACCGTCCGAGGCGTCGATCCGCGCTTCACCACCACGTCCGCGGCCGAACAGGTTGCGGAGGCAGCGTCGGTCCTCAACCAACCCGCGATGGAGCAGCTCAACGCCATGGCCGAAGCCGCGGGCGGGTGGCACGCGCTGCTCGGCCCGAGCTTCGACCTCGCGTCCATTCGCGCACCGGGGCTCAACGAAGCAGTGATTCTGTTGATGATGAAGCAACGTCTGAACGACCTCGACTTCCAGGCGGATGCGACGATTCGGCAGATCGAGTCCGCGACCGCCAAAGCGAACGCAATCCAAGCTCAGATCGGGGCCGTTCAGGATGTGATGGCTGCCATGGCGAACGCCGTGAAGGACGACGACAAGCGCGTGAACATGAGCACGCTGTCGCTCACGCTCGAAGACGGGACGACGGTCATGGCCCTGGACTACCTCGCGCAAGCGGGCGTGGACCCCAACTCGCTTGGCCTCAAGCACAAAGAAGACGGAATGTACGCGTCGCTGCAGGCGATGCAGTCCGTCGAGAGCTCGCTCAACGGTGATCTCCGTACGGAGAACTCCGGCAACGAGATGCGAACGGTGCAGCTTCAGTCCGTGATGCAGCAGCGTGGGCAGATCACGCAGCTCGGGTCGAACATGCTCTCGAGCCTGAACGACACCGCGCGCGCCATCATCCAGAACACGAAGTGAACGCCGTGGAAGAGCCGAAGACCTTGGCGGAGGCGTGGTCGATCGACGCCTCACAGATGGCGCTCCTGCGGCGCAACGGCTTGGCGGCCGAGAATCGTGGAAAGCACGACTTGGCTGCCGACATCTTCGAGGTCCTCGCGCTCCTCGAAGGATTCGAAGGCGAAGGCCTCACGGACCTCGCGAGGGTCGAAGAGGCCCGAGGGCGAGCGGAACGAGCGGAAGCGATTCGGGAGGTGGCGTCATGGTTCAAGTGAGCGCCACGTCGCGAACCTCCCCACTCGCCGAAACGCCGGGGGCCGATGCCTCGAGCTCTCGTACGTCCTCCACGTCCGTGGTCGAGACGGCGCCTCAGCGACCGGTCGCGACCAGTGCCACTCGCGCTCCACTGACGCTCGACCGCAGACAGGCGACCGCACTCGGTGTCGTGCTCTCCGGGATCATGGACCCGATGGCAGTATTGCTCGGACTTCAGGCCCAGATCCGCGACGTCCAAACGGAAGGATCGGCGCAGGGAGCACAAAGCTCCGAGGCCCGAGCGGACCGCGAGAACGATGCACGAATGGAGTGTCTTCGGAAGGCTGAAAAGGCGTTGAAGAAGGCACAGAGCCGAATGCCGAAATGGGCCAAGAAGCTCATCTCCGGGATTCTCGCGGCCGTCGGCACCATCGCATCGGTCGTGACGGGTGGTGCGTCCGTGGCACTCATCGTCGTCGCGTGCGTGCTGATGGCGGTCGCGGACGTCGTCGAGTTCCTCACCGAGAAGGGAGTCATCGAAAACGGCAAAGTCGGGATGGCGATCTCGCTCGTGTGCAAGCTCGCGGCCGCCGCCTGTACTTTCGGCGCTGGCTTCGTGAACGCAGGCGCCACCGCGGCGCAGATTCCGCAGACGGTCCAGACGTTCAAGACCATCGCGAACGTGATCTCCGCCGCTGCGCAGATCATCACCGCGGGCTTCGACCTCGGGCGCGGCGTTCGCCAGTTCCAGGGGACGATGCAGGAGATTCAGGCCGACGCGCACGAGGGGCGTCGCGACGAGGCCCACGAACGGATGGAGGAGTACGTCAGCGTCATGCGCTCGACGCACGAACGCTTCGTCCGGGTCGCGCGGAGCATTCAGGGCGCGCTTCAAGCGCAGGGTGAAGTTCGAGCAGCTGCCGTGATGCAGCCGGCGTGAGGAGACCGAGATGACCATGCGAATCGAAGGAACACGTCCGGCCACCGAGCCGACGTCGACGGGACCTGCGGCATCGTTCGTCGCTGCGTCGCCGGAGGCGGTGATCGCGGAGGCGGCGTTGCAACTCGAAGAGTCCGCGGAGCGAGCACGCGAAGGGGAGCGAGCGCAGAGGCAGGTCCGCTCTCAAGCTCGGCGCGCGGAAATCGCGGACCGAAAGAAGGCTGCACGACTCGAGCTCGCCGCGACGTGCTTTCAGGCGGCAGGAAAGGCCGCCTCGGGCGCCTCCAACATGGCCGGCGCGGGTGGCACGGAGGGCGAGCGTTCGTTCGCGAAAGGGCGCGGAGACCTCTTCGAGGCGGCGGGGGACGTCGGGGGCGGAGTCGCGAGGCTCTATGCGGCCAAGGCCAGCGCGGAAGCCGAGACTCATGGGCTCGCGGCC
>CALJLK010000477.1 GCA_937982655.1 uncultured Sandaracinus sp. | reverse complement strand
CGTCCGGATGGCGCGGGTCGAAGCCGTCCGCGACGAGCAGCGCGCGTGCGCCCGCGGGGAGCACGAGCGGCGCGCTCACCACGTCGCCCACGCGATCGGCGCGATCGGAGAGCGCGATGCCTTCGAGGCTCGTGTCCACGGGGCCGAAGTTTAGCAGCTCGACCCACTCCTGACGCGGCTCGGGACCACGCGGGTCCGCGTTCACTTCCGAGACGGTCAGCGTCGCGAGCGGTTCGGTGGTGTGGAGGCTCAAGCGTTCGACGTGTGTCGAACCGTCGAGCCCCACGAGGCGGAGCTCGGGCTCGATCGTGGTGTCGGGGGTGAGGTTCGCGAGCTCCAGGGCGAGCTCGCCACGCGGTGCGACGACGCGGTCGCTGCCGATCGGGCCCAGCAAGAACGCGCGCACCGGGCGATCGACCTGTGCTCGCACACGCACGCTCACGTCGTCGGCGAGCACGCAGAGCGGTCCGATCGCGACTTCGTCGAGCTCGCAGACGATCGGGACGAAGCCGAAACCGACGCCCCCGGGCTGACCGGTGGTGAAGGTCGCGCGCCACGGCTCGAGCGTCGCGCCCGTGCGGTCGAGGGCGTCGCGGCCGACGGTGAGCGCGTAGCGTGAGCCGGGTCGGAGCAGGCCCTCCCAGCGGATCACCACACACGTTCCGTCGCTCCATCCGAGGGCGTCGCAGGGGACACGTTCCGTCTGCGTGGTGGCGACTCCGTCGGGGCCTTCGAGGCGGACGGTGCCGCTGAGCTCGTCGTCGAAGCGCACGACCGCGAGCTCGAGCTCGGGCGGGACGCCCGCTGCGCCGTCGGGGGGCCAGCTCGCGGTCGGAGTGGCGCCCCCGCCTTCGTCGACGACGACGATCGGGGCTGCGAAGGGAGCGAAGGTCGCGCCGTCTTCGGCGGCGGCCCAGCCAGCCAGCGCGACGACGTAGCGAGCGCCCGGGACGAGGGGCTCACGCGGCGTGAGGGTCACGTGGTTCGGGCCACGCACGATCTCCGTCGGCACGACGCGCCGCTGATGGGCGACGAGGAGTGGCGCGCGCGAGAGATCGTCGGAGAGCGCGTCGAGCGGGAGGTCCTCGAAGAGGAAGGCGTCGGGCTCGTCCGGGAGCACGGCGGCGCGGTTGACTTCGAGCTCGAGGAGCGGGCGGCGTGGCGCGCGATCGAGCGGCCAAGAGTGGCCGTCGCGACCGCGAGCGCGCAGGGCGACCACGGTGGGTGCGGGCGGTGGCTCGTAGGCGTCGACCGGCGGTGGGCCCGCGTCGGGCAGGAGCGGCGGCATCGGTTCGATGCAGTGGAGGCAGAGCAGGGCGAGGGCAGCACAGGCGCGAGGCGACATGCGCGGCTCTTCGACGGGAGCGGTCGGTCGGTTGCGCGGCGAAGAGGGCTTCGTGTGAGCGGGCGCGGATGGTGCGCGGCGCGAAACCGACGGAAGTCGGGGACGAGGCGGCGCGTGCTCGGGAGAGCTCGCGGCGCGATGAAGCGCGTCGGCCTAGAACCACGAACCCGGCGGGGGGCTTCGGGGCTTCGGGGGCTTCGGATCTACGCGGGCTCGGAGGGTTCCGCAGCTCGGCCGACGACGACGAAAACCCGGCTCGGGGCCGGGTTTCGTCGTCGCTTCGGATCGGTGACCGATCGGGGCTTTCGCCGGCGATCACTCCCGCGTCAGGCGCTGGATCTCTTCGCGGATCAGGGTCTCGGCGAGGTCAGGCACGACCTCCCAGACCACCTGCTCGACGACCTCGCGGCTGAGCGCGAGCACGCCTTCGATCTGTTCCTTCGTGAGCCCGAGATTCTCGAGCTTGGCGGCCATGCCGCCGTCGATGGCTGCCGTCGCGGCCGCCATGGCGGGACGGGAGGCGGGACGAGCGGGAGCTGCGGGCGCCGCCGGTGCGGCAGCAGGAGCCGGCTTCGCGGGCGCGGAGAACGTGCGCGCCGGAGGTGCCACGGGGGCGGGTTTCGGTGCCACCGGAGCAGGCTTCGCGGCCGGACCGGGCACGACCTCTTCGTCCGCGAGCTCGAGCACCGGCTTCGGAGCCGCTGCGGGCGCCGGCGGCGCAGGCGGGGGGGGCGCGGGGGGTGAACCGAACGCCATGGTCTGCTTGCTGACGCGCGCCGGAGTCGGGGCGGCAGGCGGCGGCGGCGGAGGGGCGGCGACGGCGGCGGGTGCGGCGGCGGACGCGCGAGCGCGCGGGCGACGCAGGACGTCGGCGACCTTGTCGAGGACGACCTGGGTGTCGAACGGTTTGGCGACGTGATCGTCGACCCCGCTCGCGCGACCCTTGCCCTCGTCGAAGGGGTGGTGTTGGCTCGCGAGGAGGATCACCGCGGCGTTCGCGAGCGCGGGATCCGACTTGAGCGCGGTTGCGAGGGCGTATCCGTCGGTACCCGCGAGCGCGGCGTCGGCGAAGACGACGTCGGGGGGCGACTGTCGCGCCTTCGCGAGGGCCTCGTCGGCGCTCGAGGCGGTGACGACCACGGCGTCTTCGCCGGCGAAGGTCATCCCCAGGATCTTCCGCATCGTCGCGCTGTCGTCGACGGCCAGGATTTTCACCGTCACCGAGCCTCCTAGCACCAAGATGAGAGCCTCGCGGCCGCCGTTGGTGGAGCCGACCGTCTGGCCGAGACCCGACGGTACGTGTGCGTCGCCTGCGGGCGACCGAACCAAAAAGGAAATACGCGAAATCGCTGGAACGGGTCAAGAACGCGACGCCGTACGTGTGGGAGCCGACGGGCTCGGCGGCGTCACTCCAGCGTGATCGCGAGCGAGCTGGCGGTGCTCTCGAAGAGGCTGCGCGCCGCGGAGAGGTGCTGCGCCTCCAGCCACCCCGCGCGCAGGACTCGCGTGGCCTCGTCCGTGCGACCGAGCGCGTGGAGCTGAGAGGCGAGCGCCGTGGTCGCCGCGCCGTGTCCCGGGTTCGCCCGGAACGCGCGGCGGAAGTGCATCATCGCCAGGCCACCGTTGTTGCCGTTGCGTGCGGCTTCGCCGTCGCGCGTGGCGTCGGCGGCGATCTTTCGGAGGGAGAGCCCGCGGCGCTCGAGGTATCGCGCGACGTCGTCGAAGCGACCGAGCCCGTGCGCGCAGCGTGCGGCGAGCAGCCCCGTCGCCGGCTCGTCGAGCGCGTCGTCGTTCGCAGCGATCGCCGCTTCGAGGCCTGCGCAGTCGTTCGTCGAGAACGCGCGGGCGACGTCGAGGAGCGGCGTGTGTGCGGTGTCTCCGATGCGTTCGGCGAGCGCGACCGCGCGCGCGGCGGCCGCGCGATCTTCCGAGGCGAGCGCGGCGGCGAGGAACGGCGTCGCGCGCTGGGGCTGCGCGCGGTTCGGAGCGTCGAGCGAGGCGAGCAGCTCCGCGTACAGGCCCTCCGCTTCACGCAGACGATCCGCGCGATCGGCGGCGCGGGTGTCGGTGCGGGCGGCGTCGTACGCACGCAGCGCCGCGCCCACGTCGCCACGCGTCTCGGCGAGCGCGCCGCGCACGAGGTTCGCCTCGGTGTCGGGCAGCTCGGCGAGCTCGATGCTGCGCTCGACGCGCGTCAGCGCGCGCAAACGAAGGCGCGCGTACTCGATGCGCTGGAGGAGGAAGTCGGCGCGCACGTCGGCGGGGACGGTCGCGAGGGTGTCCGCGTGCACCCAGGGGAGCGCCTCGAACGCGACGTCGAGATCCGCTTCCTTCAACGACTGATCGTGCGGGATGCGTGCGAGCTCGATCTCGAGCACCGGGCGATCGTCGTGCACGATCGGCGCGCCGTCCGCGAACGCGCGCGCGCCTTCGGTGTCGAGCTCGATCGTGCTCGCGAAGTCGACGATATCGTCGAGCGCGAACGGGCGCAGGTAGGGCTGCAGGCCGTCGCTCGAGACACGATCGGCGAAGCGTTCGTCGAAGCGGATCGGCTCGTGGCTGGCGACGAGCACGAAACTGGAGCTCTCGGAGACGAACGCGCAGACGTGCTCGAAGACCTCGAGCAACGTGGCGACGATGCTGCGGAGGTGGCGCACGTGGATGCGGAAGAGGTTGGTCCAGAGCGCGAGCACGCCGCCGGGGCGCAGCGCGCGATCGACCTCGTGGAAGAACTCCTCGGTGTAGAGCGCGGAAGAGCCGGCGAGCCAGGGATGCGAGGGCTGGCTGACCACCGCGTCGTACGAGCCCTCGGGGGCGAGCACGAGCTGCGCGCGCGCGTCGTCGACGATCAGCCGGGCGCGCGGATCGTCGAGCGGGAAGGGCTTCTCGCGCGCTTCGTAGAGGAACCGTGCCGCACGCACCACGGATTCTTCGAGCTCGACCACGTCGATCTGGCCCCAAGGACCGCCCGTCACCACGGCGGCGCTGTGACCCGCGCCGAGGCCGACCACCATCGCGCGTCCGTGTTGGTCCGCGAAGAGCGTCGGGAGCGACGCGAGCACCGCGAGCTCTTCGCCGAAGCCAGGCTCCCCAGACAGCGAGATGCCGGACTCGGGGCGGCCGTCGTTGAAGAGACGCAGCGAGCCCGAACGTTCGAGCACCGTCACGGTGGTGTTCCGGCCTTCTTCGAGGAACTTCAGCGCGTCGCGGTGTGACTCTCGTGGGCCCTCGATGAGCGCGCGGCTCGTGTCGTACCAAGCGTCGAGCAGGTAGGGCACGTGGAGGCTGGGCTCGAGCGAGACGAGGCCCGCGCCGAGCGCGAGCGGCGCGGTGAGCGCGAGGATCTTCGGGACGATGCGGGTCGCGGTGCTGCGGAAGGCGATCGCGCTGGCGATCAGGTGGAGGAACGCGACGAGGAGGATCGACGCCTCGATCCCGAGGAAAGGCACGAGCACGAACCCCGCGACGAGCGAGCCGAGGAGGCCGCCGAGCGTGTTGGTCGCGAGGATGCGACCCGAGTGGCGCGCGGCTTCTTCGGCGGAGCCGCCGGCCATGCGCCACGCGAGCGGGATCGAGGTGCCGAGCACGAGGGCGATCGGGAGCAAGAGGACCGCGCTCATCACGAGCACGACCCACGGCTCGTGCGGGACGACTTGGTAGCGTTCTTGGAGGAGCATCGAGAGGCGCGGCATCTGCGCGCCGACGCCCATCGCGAGCACCGTGAGCACCCCGAGCGCGAGCTGCGTGAGGCCGAAGAGCGCGCGCGGGTCGCGGCCCTTGCGCATCGCGCGTTCGGCGAGGAGCGAGCCCAGCGCGATGCCCACGAGGAAGTTCACCAGCATCGCCGCGAAGGCCTGCGAGGTCCCTTGGACGACCATGCGCAGCACGCGCGTCCAGAGCACCTCGGAGCAGAGCGACGCGAAGCCTGCGAGGGCGGCGAGACCCATCGCGAGCCGCGCGGAGCCGGGAAGTGCGGGCTCGGCTCGATCGTCGTCCTCGGCGTCGCTCGCGCGCGCTCCGGTGCCCCAGAACACGAGCACGACGAGGGCGGCGGCGAAGCTCGCGACCGCAGCGACCACGACGCTGGTGCGGGTGCCGAAGGTCGGGACGAGCCAGAGACCGGTCAGGCCCGCGCCCGCGACGGCGCCGAGGGTGTTGGTCGCGTAGAGCCAGGTCGCGCTGGAGCTCCAGTGGACGCCGTGACGCGCGGCGGCTTGCACGAGCACGGGCAAGGTCGCGCCCATGAGGAGCGTCGGCGGCAACAAGACGACGATCGCGAGGACGAAGCGGACCGTGGTCAGCAGACCGAACCCGGCGTCGGCGCCGAGGCCGGCGTAGACGGAGTGCAGGTTCGGGATCAGCAGCAGGGAGAGCAGCGCCCAGAGGCCGATGATGGCTTCGAGCACGCCGTACGTGAGGGCGGGGCGACGCGAGCGGGTCGCGTAGCGTGCGCCGAGCGCGGAGCCGAGGCCGAGCCCGAGGAAGAAGGTCGCGAGGACGGTCGCGATCGCGAGGTCGCTGACACCGAAGACGCGCTGGAGCATGCGGCCCCAGGTCGACTGGTAGACGAGCGCGGCCGCGCCGGAGAGGAAGAGCGCGACGAAGAGGCTGGCAAAGCGGATCGCAGGGGGCAAAGCGGCCGGACCTTCGACCGGGTCGCGAGGGATGTCAACGACGGCACGCCAGGAGTGTCGTCGCTCGCGTGGCGTGCCCGCGCGGCGTCGTCGGCTCGACGTTCTCGACCGCGCGGTCGCAGGGCTCAGCGGCGGCGCGCGAGCAGGCGGTGGATCGGGAGGCCGTCCTCGATCGCGCGGAGCTCGCGGTTCGAGACGCTGCCGAAGGGGTTGTGATCGAGCGCGGCGTCCACGAGCTCGAACTCGGCGCTCGCGCGTACGAAGTCGACGTAGAGCGCGTGGCGATCCTCCACGTCGGTCTGGACGAAGAGATCGCCGCCGGGTCGAAAGAGTCGTGCCAGGGTCGCGAGGAAGTCGTCACCGAGGACGCGGCGCTTGGTGTGGCGCTTCTTCCACCACGGATCGGGGAAGTGCACGAAGGCGCGGGACACGATGCCGTCCGGGCCGGATCGGGCGAGGGTCTCGCGCGCGTCGCAGGCCCAGACGAGCACGCGGTCGCCGAGGCCGACGCGCTGCACGCGCTCGTGCACCTTGAAGGCCCACTTGGCTTTGATCTCGAGCGCGAGGAGGCGCGCTTCGGGCGAGGCGGCGGCGCGGCGGAAGACGCTGGTGCCGCGGCCGAAGCCGACGTCGAGCTCGATGGGGCCCGTGCCGGGAACGAGCGCGTCGAGCTCGATCGGGCCTTCCGCGGGTGGGCGCGGCGCCATCGTGGCGTACGGCACGGGGAGCTCGGTGCGCGAGGGCTCGTCGGTCACGGGGTCTTCCGTCGGTGTCTCGTTCGTCGTCTCGTGCATCCCGAGCGCGGCGTTCGAGGGGCGCGGAGGATGGCATTGGTACAACAGCTCGCAAGTGCGTACCGGGTTTCAGCGGCCAAGGGCGCGGATCTCGCTCGCCGACCTCCTCGAATAGGCTTTGGCCTGTCCATCGTCGGCGCGGCAAACGACCTGCGCGCCGATCATCCACAGAAACCCGGCACGCACTTGCGAGCTGCTGTACTGGCGCGTCGCGCGTCAACGACGTCGGGACGGCGGGCGGGAAGGACGACGGTCACTGCGCGCGCCACGACGCGAGCGCGAGGCGGCCGAGGGCGACGAGCACGAGCAACGCGCCCACCGGAGCGAGCACGATGCCGATCGAGGGATCGCTCTCGGGGTGGGCGATGGCGCCGAGCGCGAAGCCGAGCGGGAGCAGGAGCGCACCGAGGCGGAGCAGTCGTCCGGTGGAGGGACGCGGATCGGGGCCGACGTGCGCGTGGGCGAGCACGACGAGCGCGAGGCCGACCGCGTGCGCGTGGGCGAGGGTGAGGAGCAGGCGCGTGAGCGGGTCGTCGAGGTAGGCGGCGAGCTTGAACGCGTGCGCGAGCTCGAGCGCGGTGCCCGCGAGCGCGCCGACGAAGAGGAGGGTCCAGCCGAACCGGAGGCTCGCGTGGTCGCGATCGGAAGCGGTCATTCGCCGATCCAGAGCGGGGTTTGGGCTGCGAGGGCGCGGGCGCGGGCGACGAGCGCGGGGTCGAGCGGCGAGACGGTCGTGCGTTCGGCGAGGGCGTCGCAGGCTCGCATGCGTTCGTCGGCGGTGGACGTCGGATCGAAGGCGGTCCACGGCGGTGGGTCGTCTTTGAGGCGTCGGAGCGAACGAAACGCCATGCGACGGACGGCCGGGTAGGGATCGTGGCGCATGGTGTCGAGC
>CALJLK010000476.1 GCA_937982655.1 uncultured Sandaracinus sp. | reverse complement strand
CAGAGACCGAGACCGAGACAGAGACCGAGACCGAGACCGAGACCGAGACCGAGACCGAGACGGAGACGGAGCCCGAGACGTTGTGAGGGTGGCGAGCGCGCGGGACGTCGCGTAGATCGCGCGCTTCGGAGGGGACGATGGCTTCGGACGACGATCTCGCGCTCGCGGCGGCGCCCAACCTCGAAGTGAAAGGCGCCGCCGGATCGTGCGCGCTCTCGGGTCTGCTGCTCGTGCTCACGGGCGTGCAGATCCTCGGTGTGCGCTGGATCGACGAGTGGATGAACTACGGACGCTTCGTGTTCATCGCGCTCGGCGTCGTGCTCTTCGTGCTGGCGCTGCGCATCTACCGCGGCGACCACCGCGCGAACCTCGTCGCGCTCGGCGTCGCAGGGCTCGCCGCCGCGGTCGGTGCAGGTTGGTTCTTCGTGACCTTCGGCTCTGTGCTCTCCCTCATGAACGTCGCGGCGGTCGGCATGACCGGCCTCGCGACGTTGCTCTGCCTCTTCTCGCTCGGTCGCACGAAGAAGATGGACGCCGCGCGCCGTCGGCTCGCCGACGAAGGCATGAGCCTCGGCTTGTGAGCGCCGTGGTGGGGCGAGGACGCCTCACCACGAGCGCTCACGTGGGGCTCCACGACGGTCGGCTTGGCTCGCGCTCCGAGTCGACGCTCGGTTCACCGCCGCGCGCCTGCTGGGCGAGCAGGTCCTCGCCGAGCAGGAGCTTGCCGAGCTTCAGGCTGCCGCCGTCGACGAGGCCGACCTGCGCGTCGAATTGGCGTGGGTTGAACCAGGTCCCGAAGATCATGTCGAAGAGCGCGATGTCGCCGAAGTTCCCCCAATGAACGCCGCGTTGGTGATGCACGGCGTGCATCTCCGGGCGCGCGATCACGTAGCCTAGCCACGCCGGCGTGCGGAGGTTCGCGTGCTGGAACGTCGCGAGGATCATGGCGACGTTCGCGGCAAAGAGCGCGGCTTCGGGGGCGAGGCCCACGAGCCAGACGAGCCCGAGGCTGGTGGCGAGCGACCAGCCGAGCATGTCGACCGGGTGGAAGTAGTTCGCCCCGAACACGTCGAAGCGCTCCGCGGCGTGGTGGGTTTGGTGAAACCGCCACAGAAAAGGCACCGCGTGCAGGAGGCGATGCCAGACGTACGCGACGAGCTCGTACGCGAGCAGGCCGAGCAGCGCTTGAGCGCCGAACGAGAGGTCCGTCAGCTCGAAGACGCGGTGGGAGGAGAGGAGCTCGTCCCAGAGAAACGGGGCGTACGTCCCGACGGCGAAGAAGAGCACCGTCGCGAGCGTTCCCGCGAGACGCCAGCCGCGGACCTGCGGCTGCGCGCGGGCGGGCGCGATCAAGTCGAGGACGACGAGGATCCCGAGCACGGCGAGGGATCCCCAGGTGAGAAAGAGCTCGAGGGCGAGGTTCATCGGAAGGCTCCAGGTTCGGGCGCGTCGGCGCGCCTGACCTTCGAGGCGTTCGATCGGACGGAACGTCGTTCCGTCGCCTCGTCGTGCGGTCCATGCTGATGCGCCGTGAGCGTTCGACCCGACCCGACGGCTCGACTCGACGGTGGCGGCTGGATCGGCCGGGCCGCCGAGCTCGAGCTGTTTCGCGACGCGCTCGCGGCGGCGCGGACGGGCCGCGGCAGCGCGTGGGCGTTGGTCGGCGAGGCCGGCGTCGGCAAGAGCGAGCTCACCGGACGCATCGGAGAGCTCGCGACGGAGCAGGGCTTCGCGCTCGCGTGGGGACGCAGCGTCGAGACGGGGGGCGCACCTCCGCTCTGGCCGTGGACGGAGGTCTTGCGGGCGCTGGAGCTCGACGAGAGCTCGGTCCCGGAGCCGAGCGTTCGGTCGAGCGACACACCACCCGTCGCCGCACGACCGACCCCTCGAATCGACGAGCGAACGCGGCGACGCCTCGCGCCCTTGCTTCCCGAGCTCGGCGGCGAGGACGTGCCGAGCTCGATGGGACCGGCCGAGGCGCGCTTTCTTCTGCTGGACGCGGTGGTGCGCACCCTCGCCGCGTGCGCACGTGCTCGCCCGTTGCTGGTGGTGATCGAAGACCTCTCGGCCACCGACCTCGCGTCGGTCGAGCTGCTCGAGCTGGCCGCGGGGGCGACCCGCAACGTGCCGTTGCTGCTGCTCGCCACGTGGCGCGACGTCGACGAGCCGGGCGCGCTGCGCGCGGTGCGACGCGTGCCTCTCGATCGTTTCGCGCGCGACGAGGTCGCGACGGCGCTCGGGCCCGCGTGGCGTGCGTGGTTGGAGCCCGTGATGCGCGCGACGGAGGGGCATCCGCTTCACCTCGGCGAGGTGCTGCGAGGGCTCGCGCGCGGAGAGCTCCGCATCGAGGAGGGCGCGCTCGTCGGAGTGCCCTCGTCGATCGGCGCTGCGCTGCGTGTGCGCCTCGACCGACTCTCACCCGACACCTGTGAGGTCGTGCGCGCGGCCTCCGTGTTGGGGCGGGCGGTCGACGCGACCCGGCTCGCGCGGCTGATGGTGCGCGATCGACGCGACGTGGACGACGCGCTGCGAGAGGCCGCGGATGCGTCCATCCTCGCGCCCTTCGGGGGCGGTTGGCGTTTCCGGCACGTGCTTTGGCGCGAGGCCGTGCTCGAAGCCTGTGAGCCGGCGCGGCGGCGCGATTGGCACCTTCGCGCGGCGCAGCTGCTCCGTGAGCACGCGCCCGTGCGGTGGAGCGAGGTCGCGCACCACCTCTTCGCGGCCTCCGAGGACGCACGGCGCGCCGCGCCGCCCGAGTCACATCTCGGGGTCGAGGCGAGCGACGAGCTCGCGTACGTGGCCGAGCAGGCGGCGCACGACTCCGCGAAGCGGCTCGCGTACGACGACGCCGCGCGTTGGTGGGAGCGCGCGGTGGATGCGACGCGCGACGAGATCGTCCGCGCGCATCGTGTGGTCGCGCTGGCGGACGCGACCCTCCGCGCAGGCGACCTCTCGCGCGGGCGTGCCTTCGCGGCGCAGGCGGCGCGGACCGCGCGCCAGCTCGGCGATCCCACGCTGCTGGCCCGAGCCGCGTTGGCGTACGGCGCCGAGATCGTCGCGGCCGAGGTGGACGCGACGCTCGTGGCGTTGCTCGAGGAAGCGCGCGCCGCGCTCGGTGACTCCGACGCGTCGTTGTCGGCGTGGTGCTCGCGCGGCTCGCGGGGGCGCTGCAGCCGGCGTCGGATCCGAACGTTCCTTTCGCGCTCGCACGTGAGGCGATCGCTCGAGCCCGCACGCTCGAGGACGACGTGCTGCTGCTCCAGACGTTCCGGAGCGCGAACGCGGCCCTCGTGGACCTCGCGCCGCCCGACGAGCGGCTCGCGTTGGATCTCGAGCACGCCACGCTGGCGGCGCGTCTGGACGATCCGGTGGAGGCGCATCGCGCCTGGCGGCGGCTGCACTTCGACGCGCGCGAGCTCGGCGACGTGGGGCTCGCGCGCCGCGCGAAGGCGGAGGTGAGCGCGCTCGGGGAGCGGCTCGCGATCCCACACTTCGGCTGGTACGCGCACGCGCTCGACGCGCTCGACGCCGCGCATCGTGGGGATCGGAGCGAAGCGGCGCAGGCGCACGAGCGAGCCTCCGAGCTCGCGGAGGCTGCGCGTTCGGACTCGGCGCGGACCACGCTCGCGTACCAAGCCGTGCTGATGCGGCTCCGCTTCGCGGAGCTCGACGAAGCGGAGGCGGCGTTGCATCGGCTCGCGCCCACGTCGGTCTTCGCGGGTGACTTCGTGCGGCTCCTCGGCGTGAGCGCGGCGGCGCGTCGTCGACTCCTCGACGGAAGAGAGCCGCGGACCTTCGTGGGCTCCGAGGCGTGGGTCGCGCGTTGGCTCTCGATGGGCGACCGCTCCGAGCTGCACCTCTTCGCGGAGCTCGCGTTCGCGAGCGCGGACGATTCGCTCGCGCGCGCGGTCGAAGCCGCGCTGATCCCGTTCGCCGACTGGCACGTGAGCTTCGGGCTGTTCGGCATGTACGTCGGTGGACCGGTCGCTCGCGACCTCGCGCTCTTGGCCTGGACGCGCGGCGCGCTCGACGAGGCTTGGTCCTGGAACGAGCGCGCGATGCATGCGGCGGAGGCGGCGGAGGCGCGGGTCGAGGGGGCATGGATCGCGCTCGAGCGGGCGCGCCTCGCCGAAGCGCTAGGTCGGCCCGACGCGGCGAGCTGGCGCGAGCGCGCGCGTGCGCGAGCGGAGGCTCTGGGGCTCGACGCGCTGGCCGCGGCGATGCGTGCGCCCTCGGGGGGGAGCGCTGGCACCTCCGACCGGCCGACGGACACCACGAAGACGTGGTCCTTCGAGCGCGAGGGGGAGGCGTGGCGGGTCTCGCGCGCAGGCGCGAGCTTCCTGCTCGCGGACACCAAGGGCGCGCGTTGGTTGGCGCGGCTCGTCTCGTCGCCGGGGCAGGAGCTCCACGTGCTCGATCTCGCGAGCGACTTCGGCGTGGCGGCGCCGGACAGTCGTTCCGACGCTGGCGCAGTGCTCGACGCCGAGGCTCGTCGTGCGTACGCCGCGCGGGCGCGGGCGCTGCGCGAGCGCCTCGCAGAGGCCGAGGATCGCGACGATCTCGGGGCGATCGAGCGAGCGCAGGAGGAGCTCGACGCGCTGGAGCGCGAGCTGCGCGCGGCGCTGGGGCTCGGTGGGCGGGAGCGTCGCGCGGGAGCGGCGGTGGAGAAGGCACGCGTGAACGTGCAGCGACGTCTCAAGGACGCGCTGCGTCGCATCGCGGAGCACGATCCCGAGCTGGGCAAGCACCTCGACCGCAACGTCCGCACCGGGACCCTCTGCGTGTACGACCCCGACGACTGGTCGGTGACGGTCGGCTGAAGGGGTTCGCCCACATGGGCGTCGTCGGGCGCGACGGGGCTTCACGCTCGCTGAATCGTCATTCATTTTTGTCTTGACCCCGCGGGGCGCGTTTTCGAGGATGCGCCCGGCGGCGGCGGTCCGAGCTCGAACCGCGGCCGACCGACGAGCACGAGCCACGAGCACGACGGCGCGAGAGCGACCGCGAAAGCCGCAGGGGGTCCGAGATGGGCGCGTTCCACCACGAGCAGCGCTACCCGGTGCTGACGACGAAGGTCGACCGGAAGGGCGAGACGTTCCGCGGCAACCGCGAGGCCGCGCTCAAGGCGCTCGAGGAGATCCGTGGTCACGTCGCCAAGGCGCACGAGGGCGGAGGCGCGAAGTACAACGAGCGGCACGTCGCGCGCGGGAAGCTCCTGCCGCGGCAGCGCGTGGAGCTGCTCCTCGATCGCGACTCGCCCTTCCTCGAGGTCGGCGCGCTCGCTGGCACCGGCATGCCGGGTGAGACCCCGGGCACGGCGGTGGTCGGCGGCGTGGGACGCGTGAGCGGCGTCGAGTGCCTGGTCGTCGCGAGCGAAGCGACGGTGAAGGGCGGCGCGATCACGCCGATGTCGATGGTGAAGACCGGGCGGCTCTCCGAGATCGCGGAGCAGAACCGGCTGGTCGGCGTGAGCCTCATCGAGAGCGCGGGCGCGGATCTGCCGAACCAAGACAAGATCTTCGTGCCGGGCGGCGCGGGCTTTCGTTCGCTCACGCAGCGGAGCGAGCAGCGCGTCCCGACGGTGTGTCTGGTGTTCGGATCGAGCACCGCGGGCGGGGCGTACCTGCCGGGCATGAGCGACTACGTGGTGATGGTGAAGGAGCAGGCGCAGGTCTACCTGGCCGGCCCGCCGCTCGTGAAGATGGCCACCGGCGAAGAGACGGATCACGAGGAGCTCGGCGGCGCGCAGATGCACTCGCAGGTGAGCGGCGTGTCCGACTACCTCGCGGAGGACGAGCTCGACGCGCTGCGCATCGGGCGCGAGATCGTGGCGCACCTCGACTGGAGGAAGCCCGCGCGGCCGACGCTTCGCCCGATCGAGGAGCCGCTGCACGACCCGGAGGATCTGCTGGGAATTGCTTCGGCGGACATCCGAATCCCCTTCGATCAACGCGAGGTGATCGCGCGCATCGTGGACGGGTCGCGCTTCTCGGAGTTCAAGCCGCTCTACGGCCAGACCATGCTCTGCGGCTGGGCCCACGTGCACGGCTATCCGGTGGGAATTCTCGCCAACAACGGCACGATCTTCAGCGAGTCGGCGAACAAGGCCGCGCAGTTCATCCAGCTCTGCAATCAAAACGACATCCCGCTCGTGTACCTCCAGAACACGACCGGCTTCATGGTCGGCAAGAAGTACGAGCAAGAGGGCATCATCAAGAACGGCGCGAAGCTCATCAACGCCGTCTCGAACAGCACGGTGCCCGCGATCACCATCATGACCGGGTCGAGCTACGGCGCGGGCAACTACGCGATGAGTGGGCGGGCCTACAAGCCGCGCTTCTTGTTCACCTGGCCGAACCACAAGATCGCGGTCATGGGCGGCAAGCAGCTCGCGGGCGTGCTCGACATCATCCAGCGCGACGCGGCGGCCAAGAAGGGCGAGACGGTGGACGAGCAGAAGCTCGGGGTGATGAAGGCGATGACCGAGAAGGGCATCGACTCGCAGTCGACCGCGCTCTTTGCGACCGCGCGCCTTTGGGACGACGGAATCATCGATCCGCGCGACACCCGGACCGTAATCGCGCTCTGTCTCTCCGCCTCGTACAACGCGCCCGTGCACGGCACCACGAGCTGGGGCGTCTTCCGGCATTGAAGGGTGATCGGGTCTCGCCGAATCCGCCGCATCGCTCCGCCCTCCGACCCCGTCTCTTCGCTTCGAGGTCCCTCATGAAGATCCGTCCCATTCGCAAGCTGCTCGTCGCCAACCGCGGCGAGATCGCGCGCCGCATCTTCCGCACCTGCCGCGCGCTCGGCATCGAGACGGTCGCGGTGTTCTCGGACGCCGACGCCGACATGCCCTTCGTGCGCGAGGCCGACGAGGCGGTGCGCCTCGGGCCCGCGCCGAGCCGCGAGAGCTACCTGGTGATCGAGCGCATCCTCGACGCCGCCACGCGCACCGGGGCGGACGCGATCCACCCGGGCTACGGCTTCCTCGCCGAGAACGCGGGCTTCGCGCGCGCGGTCGCGGAGGCGGGCTTCGTCTTCGTGGGTCCGACGCCCGACGCGATCGACGCGATGGGCAGCAAGAAGGCCGCCAAGGAGCTCGTGCAAAAGCACGGCGTGCCGGTGGTGCCGGGCTACGACGGCGCCGATCAGGATCCGAAGGTGCTGAGCCAGAAGGCGCGCGCGGTCGGGTTCCCGGTGCTGCTCAAGGCGAGCGCGGGCGGCGGCGGCAAAGGCATGAAGCGCGTCGACCGCGACGAGCAGCTCGCGGAGGCGATCGAGAGCGCGAAGCGCGAGGCGCTGAGCTCGTTCGGCGACGACGTGCTGCTCGTGGAGAAGTACGTCGAGCGCCCGCGCCACGTGGAGATCCAGATCTTCGGCGACGCGCACGGCAACGTGGTGCACCTCTTCGAGCGCGAGTGCTCGATTCAGCGGCGGCACCAGAAGATCCTCGAAGAGTCGCCGAGCCCCGCGCTCGACGCGGCGCTGCGCGAGAAGATGGGCCAGGCCGCGGTCGCGGTGGGTAAGGCGATCGGCTACCGCAACGCCGGCACGGTGGAGTTCATCCTCGGGCAGGACGGAAGCTTCTACTTCCTCGAGGTGAACACGCGCTTGCAGGTCGAGCATCCGGTGACCGAAGGCGTGACGGGGCTCGATCTGGTGGCGGAGCAGATCCGCGTGGCCGAAGGACACCCGCTCTCGTTCGCGCAGTCGGATCTGACGATGCGCGGCGCGGCGCTCGAAGCGCGCGTCTACGCGGAAGATCCGGCGGGCGGATTCCTGCCGCAGAGCGGGCGCGTCGTGGATTGGCACGTGCCGCCACAGGAAGGTCTGCGCGTCGATGGAGGCGTCGAGGCGGGTGACGAGGTGGGCATCCACTACGACCCGATGCTCGCGAAGGTGATCACCACCGGTCGCGATCGCGAAGAGGCGCGGCGGCGGATGGTGCACGCGCTGCGCGCGCTCTCGGTGCACGGGCTCACCACCAACCGCGACTTCCTCGTGACGGTGCTCGAGCATCCGAAGTACGTCGAAGGCGATCTGCACACCCACTTCATCGACGAGCACCTGATGGGGTCGCTCGCGAGCGCGCCGTCGCCGCTCGACGTGACGTTCGGTGCGCTGACCGCGACGTTCTTCGCGCACGAGGCGCGGCGCGCGACCGAGGCGCTGACGCCCTCGGTGCCGACGGGCTTCCGCATCCACCGCTTCGCGCCGGAGGTCGTCGAGCTCACCCACGCGGCGGCGGGGATCGAACACGTGCTGCGCGTGGAGTACGCGCACCGCACGCGCACGCCCGGCACGTTCGACGTGAAGGTCGGGCACGCCGCGCACGTGGTGCGCGTGCTCATGACGGAGGGCGCGACGATTCGGCTCGACGTCGACGGACACCGCGTGTCGGCGCGCGTGGTCTGCGAAGGGACGACCTCGTACGTGCACGTGCGCGGCGTGAATCTCGCGCTCGTCGAGCGGCCGCGTTTCCCCGAGCGCGTGGTGGAGGTGCCGCGCGGCGGATGCGTGGCGCCGATGCCGGGGAAGATCGTGAAGGTCTTCGTGAACGAGGGCGACGAGGTCACGGAGGGCCAGACGCTGCTCGTCATGGAGGCGATGAAGATGGAGCACGCGGTGAAGGCGCCGCAGGCGGGCAAGGTCGCGCGGCTCCACGTCGCGGAGGGCGAGCAGGTCGACGCGGACGCGTTGCTCGCGTTGGTGGAGTAGGTGCGGCGCGTCGCGCGACTGTGAGGATCGTCCGAATCGAGTCGGAACGACACGCGCCAGAACGTGAAAATCCGTTGGAGCTGAGCGAAACGCGCGTCAGGTAGCCCCTGACGCGTTGCCTACTCCGTATCGACGTGGCACGCCTCTCCCTCACCCTCTTCTCTTCGTGAGCCCGTGAACGCGCCGATGTCCCGCCAGACCGTCGACTACGATCCCATCGAGGAGCTCGTCGAGGCCGGGCGTCGCGAGCTCGCGCAAGGAAACCTGCAGCGCGCGAAGTGGTTCTTCGAAGAGGTGCTCGCGCGTCAGCCGGAGCATGCGCGCGCATTGCTCGGGCTCTCCTACGTGACGCGCCACAGCGATCGACCCGCGGAGAGCGGCGCGGCGCTGATGGAGGCGCAGCTCGAGGTGGTCACGCTCGTGCGCGAGAAGCGCTACGAGGAAGCGCTCGAGCTCTTGCAGCGCGCGCGCTTCGAGCGACCGACGGATGCGGCGGTGCTCAAGAGCATCGCGCACCTCGAGATGCACCTCGAGCGACGGCGGATGCGGATCCTCGGTGGGCCGGATGCGTTGCTCGCGCTGCGCGACGACGTGGTCGGCGACGAAGGCACGCTGGCGGGGCTGATCGACGGTCACCGCACGGTGGCGCAGATCCTCGCGACGACGCGCTTGCCGCGGCTCGAGGCGCTGCGCGAGCTGGTCGCGCTCCGTGACGACAACCTGCTCGTGCGCGTCGACGGGGGCGACTTCGGCTCGGAGCACACGGGGATCCACGCGGCGTTCCCGAGCGAGGCACCGCCGGCACCGCGCGCGGCTCCGTCGCCGGGCCCGTCCGCGTCGGTGTTCGTGGACGATCCGGCGGAGCCCGACGACGACACGATCGACGAGGCGGCGGCGACCGCGCCTCAGACGCCGCGTCCGCTCGGGACCTTGCCGCCGCGCGCGCCGCGGGTGGGCGAGGTGGATCGCGTGACGCCCGTGCCGCCGAGCGCGTCGAGCGGAGGGCTCGGCTGGGTCGTGGCGGTCGCGGTGCTCGTGGTGGGCGGGCTCGTCGCCTTCTTCGTCCTTCGCTGACGCCCTCGTTCGGTTCCGCGCGTCGTCGAACTCGCGGTGCCAGTCCTCGCGCGGTCGCGTCCTTCGTCGACGTCCTCGTTCGGGTCTTGCGTGTTCGGTCCTGCGCGGAGGTGCTCGTTCGACGCTCGTGGGCTCGCGCGAGCGTCGATCACTGGTAGTCTCGTCGGTGATGGCCGAGCCGCTTCGGAGCCTGGAGGTGCCGCGCATCCTCGACGACTGGTACGTGCTCGCGCGGAGCACGGAGCTCGGTCGTGCGCCGCTCACGCGGGAGCTGCACGGGCGATCGATCGTACTCTTTCGTGACGGCGCCGGGCGCGCGGCGGCGCTCCTCGATCGCTGTCCGCATCGCAACGTGCCGCTCTCGGCGGGACGCGTGGAGCACGGGGAGCTGCAGTGCCCCTACCACGGCTGGCGGTTCGCAGCGGACGGTCGATGCACCGCGGTGCCGGGGCTCCCGACGGAGGCCGATCATCGCTCGCGGCGCTGTGGTTCGTTCGCGGTGACGGAGCGCGACGGATTCGTATGGGTGTGGGCGACGGAAGGTGCGACGCCGTCGCGCGAGCCGTTCGCGCTGCCGCTGGTTCACGATCGTCGGTACGCGACGGTGCATCAGACGATCGACGTCGCGGGCACCGTGCACGCGGTGGCGGAGAACGCGCTGGACGTTCCCCACACGGCGTACCTGCACCGCGGCTTGTTTCGTGGGACGGGCACGACGAACGAGCTCGAAGTGCGCGTGCGTCGGTTTTCCGATCACGTCGAAGCCGAGTACGTCGGCGAGCCGCGTCCGGAGGGGTTGCTCGGTCGGGTGCTCGCGCCGCGAGGTGGGGTGGTCGAGCACTTCGATCGGTTCTTCCTGCCCTCGATCGCGCAGGTCGAGTATCGGCTCGGCGAGAGCCACGTGCTCGCGACCACCGCGCTCACGCCGCTCGACGATCGGCGCACGCGCATGCACGGCATGGTGAGCTTTCGGCTGCCCTTCGTTCCACCGCGCCTCGCGCAGCCGATCGGAGAGCTGCTTCGGCCGCTCGGCATGGTCGTGTTGAAGCAGGACGCGCGCATCCTCGCCAAACAAGACGCGACGATCGCGCGCTTCGGGGAGGCGCGATTCTCGAGCACCGAGCTCGACGTGCTCGGGCCGTCGATCCTCAAGCTGCTGCGGCACGCGGAGCGAGGGCGCGATCGCGTCGACCCGGCGAGCGAGCTCTCGGACGAACGAAGCTTTCGGATGCGAGTGTGAGCGTGGACGAGCGAGAGAGCGTGGACGAACGAGCGACGGACCCGGACGCGACGTCGAGTCGGAGTCAGCCGCCGATGGAGCCGCACGGTCGGCAGCCGTCGACGGAGTCGGCCGGTTTGCAGGATCCGGCGCCGACGGATCCGGACGCGACGGCGAGTCGGCTCGGGGGACGGTACGAGCTGCGGTCGGTGCTGGGGCGCGGCGGAATGGCGACGGTGTGGCGCGCGCTGCTGCACGGCGAGTCGGGGTTCCGTCGCGACGTCGCGATCAAGCAGCTCTTGCCTGGGCTCGGGAGCGAAGAGCTCGCGATGATGTTCGTGGAGGAGGCGCGCGTGGTGAGCGCGCTGCAGCACCCGAACGTCGTGCAGGTCTTCGACTTCGGGCGCGACGACGAAGGGCGCTACTTCATCGTGATGGAGCTCGTGGAGGGGCTCGACCTCGGCACGTTCATCGTCCGCCACGTACGTCAGAAGCGCGCGGCAGCCTGGCCGATCGTGGCGACGATCGGGATCGACGTGCTGCGTGGGCTCGCGGCAGCGCACGAGCGGCGCGACGATCACGGCGTGCGCGCGCCGGTGTTCCACCGCGATCTCACGCCGAGCAACGTGCTGGTGTCGCGCTACGGCGTCGCGAAGCTCGCGGACTTCGGCCTCGCGCGCGCGGCGGATCGCGCGACGGTGACCGCGCCGGGCATCGTGAAGGGAAAGCTCGCGTACGTGGCGCCGGAGATGGTCGCGGGCGCACGCGCGAGCGCGGCGTCGGATCTCTACAGCTTCGGCATCGTGCTCTGGGAGGCGCTCGCGTCTCGTCGCGTGCACGACGACGTGAGCGAGATCGAGCTCTTCGTGCGCGTCGGGCGCGGCGAGGTTCCGTCGATCGCGGGTGAGCGCGTGGACCTGCCGCGTGGGCTCGTGGCGGTGGTCGATCGCCTGCTCGCGAAGCACCCGAACGATCGCTACACGACCGCACGCGAGGCTCAGCTCGCGCTCGTCAACGTGCTGCGGCTCGAGCGTGAGCACGTGTCCGTGGAGGACGTGGCGTCGTACCTCCAGACTCTGGTGAGCTGATCCGGTCTACGGAACGACGAACGTCTCCGTCACGCGCGTCGAGGTGCTCGACCGTGGAGGTCGGGCCCGACCGGGACGATCACGACGGCGGCACGAGCTCGCAGCACACCGTCGGCGGCTGCCCCGCCGACTTGGAACGTTGCTGGCGGCGACGATCGACGCGGGAGCGGCGCTCACGCGTGGGGTCCCCCATCACGGGCAGGTCGTGTCGTCCGCGCGGCACAGTCGACTTCCGTCGCTCGCGACGATCCAGACCTCGAAGCTCATGCCTTCTTCGGCGCGCTCCTCCGTGTCGGGGTCGTAGTCGAGTGCGCCGCTCGCGCCGCTGACGTCGATGCCTTCGCCGCGTTCGAAGGCCTCGATCACGTCGACCCAGGTGAGCTCACCGACGTCGAGCGGCGTTCCCTCGCTGACGCGACGAAGTCCGCGGCCGAGCGCAGTTCCGTCGACGCGCGGCTCGTTCAGGGCGGCCCAGGCGAGCGCGTAGGCCGCGAGCCAGCCGGCGTCGTAGGCGTGCGCGGTGAAGCTGAGCGCGTCGATGTCGCTCTCGCCGAACTCGAGCCGGTAGCGCCGCTCGAACGCGGCGGAGTTGTCGGGGTCGAGCGCGGGGCGGGTGCCGCGGATGCGATCGCGAAAGCCCGGATTCGAAGGTAGCCCCGCGAGGAGGTCGGCGTTGGCGGCCGCGTCGGTGAGGAAGAAGCGGCGCGCATCGAACGCCGCGTCCGCCTCGACGGCGGCGAGGAAGTCGATGCTGTCGTTGGTCGACGACGACGCGAAGATCACCTCGGTCGCCGTTCCGTCGGCGACCACGCCGAGCGCGCTGCTGAGCTGACCGGCGGTCTCGAAGCGCACGACGTCGAGCTCCGGGATTCGCTCCTGGAGCAGCTCGACGAGGCCGTCTCCGTAGGCGCCACGTTGCGCGATGAACGCGACGTCGGTGACGCCGCGCGCGCGGAGGTCGGCCGCGATCTGCGCGGACTGCTCGACGTCGGTGGGCGCGGTTCGCCAGAGGCGACCGGGGGCTTCGTCGCTCGCCGGCACCGGCTCCAGCGCGGTGAGCGTGGGGCTCGTGGCCGAGGGGGAGATCATCACGAGGCGCTCGGTGCCCGCGAAGGTGGCGCCCGTTTCGCCCGAGCCGTAGGGGCCGATGACGAGCGGCACGTCGAGCACGTCCTCGAGGTACTGCGCGACGTAGACCGTGGCGTCGGTGCGGCTGCGGGTGTCGAAGGTCGCATCCTCTTCGCTCGTGCAGATCACGAGGCCGAGCTCGCGGCCCGCGACGCCTCCCGCAGACGACGCGTCTTGAATCGCGAGCTGCGTCGCGTTGGTGCGCGCGCGGTGCGTGGCGAGCGAGCCGTCGTAGATGGTCCCGACCACCAGGCGCGTGCCCTGCGCGGGGTTCGTGAGCAGATCGGAGGGCCACGTGGTCGTGCAGCGCGCTTCGGCGGGGGCGCGCGCGCAGAGGCCGTCGCCGCCACAGGTCCAGCCGAAGCCGAACGCGGCGCGACACTCGGTGGAGTCGCGGCACTCCGCGACATCCACGCGCGTGAACGAGCACGCGGGGAGGAGCGCGAGCGACGCGAGCGAGAGGAAGACGAGCGGAGCAGTGCGCATCAGAAGCGACCTCGCAGGACGAGCGCGGCGGCGTCGCGACCGACGGCGGCGGAGACGTCGACGCTGGGCTCGGGCGCGGCTTCGTCGTCGTCGTCGTCGCGCAGCAAGAGCCAGAGCCCGACGCCGAGCGCAGCCGCGGACGCGACGAAGAGCACGTCCGCGAACACGCTCGCGCGCAGATCGCGATCGCGATCGGCCGCGCTGGAGTCGGGGCAGAGCCGGCGGCCGTCCGTGACGGTGCAGTCGGCTTCCAGCGAGTCGCGCGCGCCCTTGGCGAGGATCGCGCTCACGACGCCACCCGCGAGGAGCGCGCCGCCGGTCGCGAGCACCAGCGGGCCAGCGATCGACCGCGAGGGCTCCTCCGGGGTCTCGGCGGGTGGCGTGTCGTCCGGCGCCTCTCCCGCATCTGGAACCTGCTGCATCGCCTCCAGCCGCTCCACTCGGCGCCGGAGCGACTCGATGCGCGACTCGATGCGCGATCGCTCTGCTTCGTCGGCGTGGGGCAAGTAGCGCTCGAGGCTCTCGATCGCGCCTTGCCATTGGCCCGAGCGCTCCTGGGCGTTCGCGATGTTGAAGAGGAGGAGCGGACGCTCCGAGAGGCGGTAGGCCTCCTCGAACGCGGCGAGCGCTTCTTCGTAACGACCCTGCGAGTAGAGGTCGTCGCCGAGGAGGTAGAGCTCGCGGGCCCGCTCGTCGGTCGCGCTCGCGCGTTGGGCGAGGCTGGGAACGGCGGCGAGCGTGAGCAAGGACGTGAGAAGGAACGCGAAGACGCGCATCGAGCGGAGGATCGGCTGGGGAGTGGCCGGTGGGCAAGTGCGAACGCGACAGTGTGAACGCGACGGTGTGAACGCGACAGGGAGTCGAACGTTGCGGTCGCTCGTCGACGCGTTCCTCGCGTGCGACGCGGTCGCGAGGTGGGTGGCGATCAGCGCGCGCCGAGGCGCTCGAGCACCTCGCGCAGGCGCTTGGCTTCGACGCTCACGCGCGTCGGCATGCCGCCGTCGAGGCCGAGCATGCGCACGAGATCGATGCCGCTGTCGAAGCGCGCCGCCACCGTCACCGTCGTCTCGTCGTGCACGAGCGAGATCGGCGCGAGCTCCTGACCCATCAGCAGCAGCGCGGTCTTGTCGTAGTGGTGGTCGCGCACGCGCGCGTCGCAGACCGCGACGTCCCCGCGGATCTCGTAGCGCGCGGAGAGCTTCTTGGCTTCGTTCTCCATGCGCTCGAGCGGGCGCGCGGCCTCGCGGAGCTGCTTGAAGAGCCCGACGTCCTTCGCGCCGTCCGCGAGGTAGCGGAGCACGAGGCCCTTGAGCGCGTCGTCCTTGGGTCGCGCACGAAGCGCTCGATCGAGCACCTCCGCGCGCTCGCTCGGTTTGCCGAGGCGAGTGTCGATCGCGCGCGCGTCCGCGTCGGCGCCCTCGTAAGGCTCATCACCCTCGCGCACCCACTTCGCGGCCGAGCAGATGCCGTCGAAGTCGACGTGACAGCAGATGGTGTCGACGTGGCCGGCCTGCTTCACGCGCTCCGGCGTCACGAGCTCGGGGCAGGCGCCGTGCTCGGCCTTGGTGCGCAGCACGAAACGTTCGTCGTGCGCGTAGTCGACGTGGCGCTCGTGATCGTGGTGATCGATCCACATCGCGAGGCGCGCGCCGAGGCCTTCGAGGAACGGAAGGGTGGTCTTGTCGAAGCTCGCGCCGCCTGCCGCGCTCGCGAACGCGACGTCGAGCACGACGACGCGGCCCGGCAGCTCGGACGCACGCGGGAGCTTCCGAGGGGTGCCGTACGCGATGAAGGGGAAACGCATGCCGCAGCAAGCGTGCGACGCGCCCGAGCGGGGGGCCATGCGAAACTACCGGGCCGCGCGCCGACAAGAAGCTCGGCCGAGGAGAAGCCGACGTCACGAGCTTCGAGCGCGACCTGATACCGTCGGCGCATGAGCCAAGGGCGACGCACTCCCATCTCCGCGATGAGCGGCAACGAGATCTACTGCCTCGCGCAGAAGGGGCTCGTGCCCGGCGAGATCGTGGTCGGCAACTCCGTGGTCTCGATCGGCCTCGCGGGTGGGCTCGGGGCGATGGGGCGCACCTTCGCGGGTGGCGAGGTCCGTCAGGTGACGGAGCTGATCAGCGAAGGTCGGCACCGCGCGATCGAGCGCATGGAGCAAGAAGCGCAGCGCGACGGCGCGAGCGGCGTGACGGGTGTGGTGACGAAGCTCGGGCGGCTCGCGGGCTTCACGGAGTTCCTCTCGCAGGGCACGGGCGTGCACCCGTCGTCGAGCGGGCAGGCGATGCGCTTCTTCAGCACCTCCGCGAGCGGCATCGGGCTCTACTGCCAGGTCGACGCGGGCTACTTCCCGGTGCGCTTCTCGATGGGCAACGTCGCGTACGCGCTCGGGCTCGGGCGCGGCGTGATGGGGCAGTTCCGAACGCTCGCGCGCGGCGAGGTGCGCGAGTACTCGTCGATGTACAACGAGATCCGCCACACCGCGCTCTCGCGGCTGCGGCAAGAGGCGTCGGGCTACGGCGCGAACGCGGTGGTGGACACGCAGATCCGGATGCTGCCCTACGGGCCCGGCACGGTGGAGCTGCTCATGACGGGCACCGCGTCGTTTCACCCGCAGCTCTCGGGTGGACCGGTCGGGCCCGATCAGGTCGTGACGAGCGAGCTGTCGGGCGTGGAGCTCTGGAACCTCGCGAAGCTCGGCTACCAGCCCAAGCAGATCGTGATGGCGACCAGCGTGTACTCGCTCGGCGTGGCGGCGGGCATCGGCGCGCTCTTCCAGAGCGTGAAGCGCGGCGAGCTGCCCGAGGTCACGAAGATGATCTACGAGGCGCGCGAGAACTGCCTGGAGCTCGTGCGGCGCGAGGCGGACGCGCTGGGGGCCGAGCGCGTGATGTCGACGCGCCTCGAGATCCGCGAGATCGGGCAGGGGCTGGTGGAGATCGTCGCGATCGGCACCGCGGTGGTCCCGGCCGCGCCGTCGATGCAGCCGCAGACGCCGCAGCTCTTGCCGCAGGCGCTGGTGGCGGACGGCGATCACGCGGACAGCATCGAGACGCTCGGCTTCGCGACCGCGCCGATGCAGATGGTGCGTGGTGGCGCGGGGGCGGCGGGTCAGCAGGCGCTCGGCTGCGTGATCGCGTTGCTCGTGATGGTGATGACGCTCTGCTGTCTGTCCGTGCCCGCGCTGCTCGAGCTCTTCTCGCAGAAGTGACGCTCTTCGAGCCGGCGGCCTGGCGAGCGAACCGAACGTGTTTGGAGCCGGAGGCCGAGCGACCCGACGTCACGTGAGCGTCGCCGTCGGACCGAACCGAGGCGAGCGCGCCCTCATTCGTGGATGACCCAGCGGCTCCGCGGGTGCCGGCGACGTCGGTCGCACTGCAGGCCCTCGGGTCGCTCGTCGCGGACGGTCCACTCGTGCTGCTCGATGCGCGCGAGGCGGGAGCGGTGGCGGACGCCGGGGCGGAAGAGGGTCGCGGGATCGCAGTTCTCACCGCCGAACATCAGCTCGAAGTGCACGTGGGGGCCGCGGCTGATGCCCGTGGAGCCGAGCTCGGCGAGGACGGCGCCGCGGGGGACCCGCTCGCCCGCGACCACGAAGTTGATGCTGTTGTGCGCGTACATCGTGACCCAGCCGCCAGGGTGCACGACGAGCACCATGAAGCCGTAGCCGGGCACTTCGTCGCCGCTGTACGCGACGATGCCGGGCGCGGCAGCGCGGACGTTCCAGCCGATGTCGCCCGCGATGTCGACCGCGAGGTGGTAGCTGCCCTCGCCGCTGCCGTAGCCACGCACGAAGCGGCCGTTGGAGACGGGCCAGCGCAGCGTGCCGGGCAAGCGGTTTCCGCCGGCGGCGCGCATCCAACGCGGATCGACCTGACCGCGGAGGAGCTGCTGCGCGACCTCCTTGGTGCCGAGGCCGAGGCGGCGCGCGTCCGCGAGGGCGCGGCGTTGGCGCGCGGTGAGGCGGTCTTCGCGATTTCGTCGGCTCCGATCGCCGCCGCCCGGGATGAAGAGGCGCTGACCTTCGCGGAGCGCGGCGGCGTCGTCGGGGGAGAGGGAGTTGGCGGCCATGAGCTGCGAGACGGAGACGCCGAAGGCGCGCGCGAGATCCCAGATGGTCTCTCCGCGCGCGACGGTGTGGCGGATGCCGCGGCTCTCGACCTGTGCGGGCTCGGCGCGGCGGACGTCGCGATCGCGGATGCCGGGCACGACGATCGCGCGGCCGGGACGCAGCGCGCGCACACCGTCGTCGTCGAGCTCGTTGCGCTCCATCAGCTCGTCGACGCTCTTGTCGTAGGTGCTCGCGACGTCCCACAAGGTCTCGCCGGGCGCGAGCACGTGGTAGGCGCCGTCCTCGAGCGGCGGGAGCTCTTCGACGGGGACCGGCTCGGCGGCGCGCGTGACCTCGGCGCGCTCGGTGACGCCGGGGATCTTCAGCACCTGACCGACGCTCAGGCGACGCACGTCGCGGGGTCGCAGCTCGTTGGCTTCGAGGATGGCCTCGGTGGTGACGCCGTAGGCGCGCGCGACGTCCCAGAGGGTCTGCCCACGCTCGAGGGTGTGCTCGACGAAGGGCTCGGGAGCGGGCTCGGGCGCCACGTCGGCCGCCGGCTCGGCGAGCTCGGGCGGCGCGGGCGGCGGGGCCTCGTCGCAAGCGAGGAGCCCGAGGGCGAGGACGAACGAACGGCGCACGGAGCCGGGGAGGGTAGCGGGTTTCGCCGGGAGTGCAGCCGTGCGGTCCGAGGGGGCGGAGGACGGACCGACTCGGCCGCGAAACCTCGACGAAGGGTCACGCCGATCAGAACGCGTCGGGCTGGCCAGGTCGCGGGAGCCTCCACGCGACCACCGCGACCACGAGGGCACCTGCGAGGTAGACGAGGTGCGCGGCGAGGAGCGCGTAGACCCCGTAGTTGAGACCCTCCGAGATCCCCATCGCCAGCGCGGTCGCTCGTTCGGCTCCCGTGGCGCTCGCAACCGCGGCGAGGCGCATCACGAGCCAGATCCCCATCGCGATCGGTACCCCGACGACGACCGCCAACGTCCCCGCGAGCGGGAGCTTTCGGAGCCACGCGACCTTCGGCTCGCGCGCGACCAGCTTTCGGATCCATGCGTTCAGACCGAGGTGCGCGAGCACTGGTAGGACGACGAGGGCGAGCAGGACGGGCTCCACGGACGGCTCCTAGCACGCGGTCACGATGGCGCGGACGTCGTGGAGCGCTCGTTGCCGTTCCCCAGCGGTGCCGGGCGCCGCCGGCGGTGACTGGAGCGGCGCACCTCTGCGGGAAACGTGTCAATCGAGTCCGACTGTGCGGGGATCGTGCGTTTCCGTCCGGCGACGACTTCCGCTCCGTCTGGTTTCGGGTATGGTGCGGTCGTGACTCGGGGCTGGGTTACGTGTGCCGTTTTGGCGGCCGCGCTGGGGTCGGTGGGGGCGTACGCGCAGCCACCGGAGGAAGGGCTTCCGTCGGAAGACGGACAGCCTTGGTACGAGCGTGGCGGTGGGACCGACGCGCCCGACGACGGGGCGGGCGACACGCCGAGCCCGGAAGAGGAGGAGCCCGCGCTGGCGGTGCCGACCCCACCCGCGGGGGAGACGGCGCCCGAGAGCTCGCCGTCCGAGACGTCTGCGCCCTCCGCGGCTGCGGAAGGCACCAGCAACCGAAGCGGCTTCTTCTTCGGCTCCTACGGGCGCATCAGCGCGGTGAGCAACCTGCGCGGCGGGCTCGGGCGCGAGTCCGACATCGTCGCGTTCAATCCGCGCATCGACGAGGACCTCTACTTCGAGCTCGAGCTTCGGCGCGAGGACGAGCTGGTCGGCAACCTGCGCTCGCGCATCGTCGCCACCGTCGCGTTCACGGGCGAGTTCTTCCACCTCGACAGCGAGTTCGACGAGAACATCGCGGTGCGGAACCTCTTCGCCGAGGTCCAGAACGCGCTGGTCGACGACCTCTCGCTCTGGGTCGGCTCGCGCATGTGGCGCGGCGACGACGTCTACCTCCTGAACTTCTGGCCGCTCGACAACCTCAACACGGTCGGCGGCGGCATCGACTACCGCGCGCTGGATGAGCGCCTCGACCTGCGCCTCGCGGTCGGCCTCGCGCGCCCGGACGATCCCTTCCACCGCCAGGTCGACGGCACGGTCGCGAACTCGGGCTTCCTGCCGGCGGACGTGGTGGTCCTCGATCGCCCGCGCACCACGGTGGCCGCGAAGGCGACGTACTTCCTCTTCGGCCGGCGCGTCGAGCGCGGCGCGAAGATCTCGCTCTACGCCGAGGGGCACTTCCTGCCGGAGGGCCGACGCAACATCGAGTTCGGCATCACCGAGGCGCTCCCGCGCGACGGTGGCTACGTGCTCGGCGGCCAGCTCGGCGGCTGGGACGTCGGCAACCGCGCGTTCGTGAACCTCTTCTTCAAGTGGGGCCGCGGGCTCGGCGCTTACAACCCGCTCGGAGTTCCGTTCCGCGTGGGCGGCGTGATGGACTCTCAGCGCGCGCGCGAAGCGCTGGTCGCGCTCTCCGCCAACTGGGAGACGGGTCCCTTCGGGCTCCAGGTCGGCGCCTACTACCGCAACTTCCGCGACGCGGATCCGAACGTCTTCGACCGCAACCACATGGCGGAGGGCGCGGTGAACCTCCGCCCGCACGTCTGGGTGGGCGACCACGCGGGCCTCTCGATGGACCTCTCGTACCAGGCGCTTCAGATGTCGGCGCTCGACGAGGTCACGGGCAAGGTCGTGCGGGGCGGCGTGACCAAGATCGGTTTCATCCCGTTCTACAGCCCCTTCGGGCGCGGCACGTACACGCGCCCGCACCTTCGCATCATCTACGCAGCGACGATTCGTGACGACGGAGCCCAGCGGCTCTATCCCTTCGAAGACCCGCGCTCGCGCCAGTCGGTGGAGCACTTTCTCGGAGTAGGAGCGGAATGGTGGTTCGACAGCACCAGCTACGGGTTCTGACGCCGATCGTCCTGGCCAGCCTCTGCGCAGGCCTCTTCGCGTGCGTCGACGGAGACCTCGACGCGGTGAAGACCCAGCCGATCGCGACGCACGTCGAAGATTGGCGCGACGAGGTCATCTACCAGATGCTCGTCGACCGCTTCGCCAACGGCGATCCGGGCAACGATCATCGGCTCGATCCGAGCCCGACCTCGCTCGCGCGCTTCAAGGGCGGCGACTGGCAGGGCGTGATCGATCAGCTCGACTACCTCGAGGACCTCGGGGTCACGGCGATCTGGATCAGTCCGATCGTGCTCAACGTCGACGCCGACGCCGGCTTCGACGGATACCACGGCTATTGGCAGGTCGACCTCGAGCGGCTCAATCCGCATTTCGGAGACCTCGCCACGCTGCGCACGATGATTCAGGCGTGCCACGAGCGCGGCATCAAGGTCGTCCTCGACATCGTGACCAACCACCTCGGTCAGGTCTTCTACTACGACATCAACCGCAACGGCCGTCCGGACGAATTCCTCGCGGGCGGATATCCGACGAACCCGGGTGATCCGCAGGCGCCCGCCGGCACGCCGGTCACGCGCATCACCGAGTACGACCCGGACTGGGATCCACGCGGCATCCAGTCGGTGACGAGCCTCGGCGAGGCCGGTCCGGCGCCGATTCGGTTCTTCGACATGCCCGAGATCTACCGCGTGCCTCCGCGGCCGGTCGTGTTCCAGCGGCCCGAGGCCTACAACCAGCGCGGCAAGGTCACGGACTGGAACGACCGCGATCAGGTCGTGCTCGGTGACTTCCCGGGTGGCCTCAAGGACATCGACACCACGAACCTCGAGGTGCGCGACGAGATGGTCCGCGTGTTCTCGGACTGGGTGCTCAAGCTCGACCTCGACGGCTTCCGCATCGACACCCTCAAGCACGTGGAGCACGAGTTCTGGCAGGACTTCTCGCGTCGCGTGCGCGAGCGTCTGTCCGCGGCCGGTAAGAACAACTTCCTGATGTTCGGCGAGGCCTTCGACGGAGACGACGTGCTCGTCGGGAGCTACACCTTCCCCGGGGAGATGGACTCGGTCTTCTACTTCTCGCAGAAGTTCCAGGTCTACGACGAGGTGTTCGCGCGCGGCGGTCCGACCGCGAACGTGCAGCGACTGCTCGATCAGCGCGCGACCAACTACGGGTCGGAGCCGCAAGAGCTCGGCATCGGGATCTCGCCTCAAGAGGCGCTGATCAACTTCATCGACAACCACGACGTTCCGCGTTTCTTGTGGCGGAACGCCGACCCTCGGGCGCTGCGCGCGGCGATCTCGTACCTGATGACGCAGCAGGGGATTCCCTGTTTGTATTACGGCACCGAGCAGGACTTCGCGGGCGGCAACGACCCGGCGAACCGCGAGCCGCTCTGGGACAGCGGGTACTCGCGTGACGGCGAGACCTTCCGTTGGACGTCGCGCATGGCGCGTTGGCGCCGCACCTACCCGGCGCTGCGGCGGGGCGACTTCAACCTGCGCTGGACGACCACCCGCACCGGCGAGGAGATCGACGCGGGCATCCTCGCGTTCGATCGTCAGTACGAGGGCCAGTACGCGCTCGTGGTGATCAACGCGCAGGGCAACCACCCGAGCGAGACGCGCTCGCCGGAGAACACCGCGATGACGGTGGGCGCGGCGGCGGGCACGGTGCTGGTGGATCTCGTGACGGGTGACCGCTTCACGGTGGGCGCGGACCAGACGCTGGTGGTCGAGGTGGACGTGTTCGGCACGCGCCTGCTCGTACCCGAGGATCAGGTCGTCGCCGAGTGAAGACGCGAAGCTGACGAAGGACGAGAGCGCCCACGAGAGATCGTGGGCGTTCGTGCATGTCGGGGTTTTCGCGTCTCGTGCGAACGACACCGGACGGTAACCATGTCGTCATGGCGCACGGACGGCTGTGGGTGGTGCTCGGATGCGCGCTGGCGCTCGCGGGCTGTGGGGACGACGACGGGCCGATCGAGGTCGACGCGGGGACCGACGCGGGCGAGCTCGACGCGGGGGAGGGCGACGCGGGACGACCGCTGGTGCCCGAGTGCGACGCGACGAGCGCGGAGGTCTACGAGACGCCGAGCGATCTACCGGCGTACACCGAGGACGAGGCGGGACGAATCGTGCGCTGCGCGGCGCCGACGTCGCTCACGGCCGCGCGCATCCAGGAGCTCGCGGTCCTGCGTGACTACGAGGGCGAGACGCTCACGAGCGGCACCCAGGCGCAGCTCTTCAGCTTCCGTACGCCGCGCGCGAACGGCGCGGGCGGACTGAGCAGCGCGCTCCTTTTCGTGCCCGATCCCGCGCCTTCGGGGCCGATCCCGCTCGTGGTCGTCGGCCATCCGACGACGGGTCTCGGCGACGACTGTGCGCCGAGCCGGATGATGGAGGAGGACTCGAGCCTCACCGACACGCATCGCATGCTGATGCCCTTGCTCGGCTCGGGGCACGCGGTCGTGATGCCCGACTACATCGGGCTCGGCACGGACGGCACGGTGGGCTTCCTGAACGCGCGCGAGGCAGGTACGACGATCCTCGATGCGGCGCGCGCCGCGTTCGCGCTCGCGCCAGAGGGGCTGCTCGACGGACAGGTCTTCCTCGTCGGGCACTCGCAGGGCGGCAACGCGGTGCTGAGCGCGCAGGCGATCGCGCGCACGTACGCGGCGGAGCTCGACGTGAAGGGCGTCGCGACCCTGGCCCCGCCGTGGTTCGACGTGCGCCCGCTCTCGGACCTCGGGCTCGCCCCCACGCGTCCGACCGGCCCAATCGAGAACTTCGCGGGGATGTGGGCGATCGGACAGCGGGCGACGACGGTGTCGGACGCGTCGGCGTTCGACGTGCTGGCGGCCGGTCAGCGTGACGCGCTTCGTGCGGTCTACGACGCGCAGTGCATCGACGGGCTCGCGGAGGCCGTGGCGGAGGTCGCGCCGACGGTGGGGGAGCTCTTCTCCGACACGACGCTGCGCAGCTTCCGGTGCACGTCGTTCGGGACGTGCCCGACCGATCCGTGGGGTGCGCTGCTCGACGCGTTCCGCGCGGAGCCCGACCCGGAGGGCGCGCCGATCTGGTTCCACCTCGGCACGCTCGACAACCGCTCTCCCACGGATCTGATCACGTGCGACAGCGTGCGGCCGTACATGGAAGAGGGACTTCCGGTCGAAGCGTGCGTGTACGAACAAACGCACAACTTCATGGCGCTCGTGCCCATGGATTGGGTGCGTCAGTGGATCGCGGCGCTCGCGGAGGGCGAAGCGGCGCCGAGCTGCGACGCGTCGCTCCTTCCGAGCTGTGGGATGGAGATGGACGGCGGCGTCGCGACCGACGCGGGGATGGACACCGACGCGGGGATGGACGGCGGCGTTCCCGCGGGTTGAGGGGGCAGGTCGGACTCGGACGGCGACGTCGCGGGACGTCGCCTTCGGACCGCAACCATGTCCAACGCAAGCGTGGTCCAACGCGAGTGTGAGCGCGGTTCAGCGGCTACTCGATCCGCCAGACGTGGGGACCACGCGCACCCAGGGGGCTACGCGGGTGGTCCCTCGATCGGGTGTTCTCCGCACAAAGTCCAACGATTCCGAGGGCGCTCGTCCGGTGTCGGCCTGGCACACGGCTCGCTTTGGGCTCTGGCTCATGAGCGCGTCGGGAACGAGCCTGGTGGGGCGTCGGAGCAACAACGAAGACGCGTTTCGCGTCCGCGAGGACCTGGGGCTCTTCCTCGTCGCGGACGGGATGGGCGGCCACGAAGGCGGCGAGATCGCGAGCCGGCTCGTGGCGGACGCGGTGACGCGTTACTTCGCGGACCCGGACGCGTTCACGCAGCCGGGCATCGACCTTCGTGATCCGCAGCGCCTCGACACCGAGCGCATGGAGCGCGCGATCCGCGTGGCGCGGCGCGAGGTGCTCGCGGCGGCGACCGGTCATCTGCGCGAGATGGGCTCGACGCTCGCGGCGCTCTGGCTGCGCGACGACCGCGCGCTGGTCGCGCACGTCGGAGATTCGCGGGTGTATCGGCTGCGTGGGGGCGAGCTGAAGCAGCCCACGCAGGACCACTCGATCTTGGCGGAGCTCGCCTCGGCGGGGGCGCGCGGGATTCTCGAGCGAATGGGCGCCGAGCTCGAGGGCGTGGTGACGCGTTGCATCTCGTCGTGTGGCAACTCGGAGCCCGACATCGCGCTGCACGAAGCGCAGCCCGGCGACGTGTTCTTGCTCTGCAGCGACGGGCTGACCGACGCGCTCTCGGACACGCAGATCGCGTACGAGCTCGCGGAGAGCTCGGATCCGGAAGAGGCCGCGCGACGTCTGGCTGCGCGTGCGTACGAGCTCGGCTCGCAGGACAACATCACCTGCGTGGTGGTGCGCGCGCCGCTCGTGGATGCGTGAGCCGCGGCTACGCTTGGACGCGTGAGCTGCGTGCGTGCACGCGCTCGGGTTGGCATCCTCGGAGGATGCGCACGTGCGAGGCTCGTCCAGGAACGTCGCGATCCGCTTGGAGCGTGATCGTGGGCGCCGGGAGACGATTCCCCACGGTAGCGAGGGGCGTGCGATGACGGTGGTCGCGTCGCGCGGAGCGTTCGAGGTGGTTCGCAGCGAGGGCGCTCCGCCCACGTTTCGCGTGACGAAGGACGGCACGGCGTTGCGCTGGGCCGCGTTCGCGGAGGCGCTTCGAAGCACCGTCGATCTGCGCCGCGTGTTGATCGATTCGCTCGCGGATGCCGAGCACGCCGCGTACTTCTTCGAGTGTGCGCCCTGGCTCGCGGGGCTCGACCCGGCCGTCGAGTGGGTGCTCGTGCCCACACGCGCGTTCGACGTCAGCACGCCCGACCCCTCGTCGTTTCGCGAGCTGTTGAAGGGCGCGACGCACGTGACGACGTTCGCGAACCTTCGCGGCGACGCGACGCTGGTGGTGCCGACGGAGGACGCCGAGCGCGCGGTGTACGGACACCTCGCGTCGTTCGTGCGGGGGGCTCCGCGCGAGCAGGTGGATGCGCTCTTCGTGGCGGTGGGCGCGGCGCTGCGGTCGGTGCGTGCGCGCTCGAAGGACACGCTCTGGCTGAGCACCGCGGGGCTCGGGGTGGATTGGCTGCACGTGCGGATCGATTCGCGGCCGAAGTACTACCGGCACGGGCCGTACAAGGTCGTTTGAGTCTCGTTTGGGTCGATCGTGGAGCCGCTCGATCTCGATCCGGGAACGACCGTGGATCGAGCGGAGCCGGAGCCGATGAATCTCGAAAGAGTCGGCCGAGTACAACAGCTCGCAAGTGCGTACCGGGTTTCAGCGGCCCTCGACGCGGATCTC